>NZ_VJZZ01000017.1 GCF_009659535.1 Aggregicoccus sp. 17bor-14 | reverse complement strand
CATCGAGCATGGCCTTGTACCCTCCATGCCCTTGCAACCCGCACGGGCCCAAGCCACGCTCCCGGCTGCTCCCTCCCACGCCTGCCCCTCACCCGTCGCGCGTCGACAGGTTTAAAGGGGTGCTCCCAGAGGGAGAGGGGACAGTGGGAGCTCCACGGTGAACTCGGCGCCCTGGCCCAGCGCGCTCTTCACGTGAATGCCGCCCCCGTGTGCCTCCACCAACTGCCGCGGCGCACCCCTACCCGTCGAGCACTTGCACCGCACCGTGCGTGAGGTCTCGCAGCGCCTGCTCCAGGGCCTCCACACCGGAGGCGGGCAGCTGCAGCGTGTACTGCACGCGCTCGGAGTAGGCCTCCTCCACCAGCGTCGCCTCGTGCGCGGGGAGCAGCCGGCGCACGCCGTCCACGTGCGCGTAGTCGAAGGCGAAGCGAAGCGTCACCGTGCGCACCTTCTCGCGCGTGGGGAGCTCCGCGAGCGCGAGCTGCACCCCTTGCGTGTAGGCGCGCACCAGGCCGCCCTTGCCCAGCAGCGTCCCGCCGAACCAGCGGGTCACCACCGCGGCCACGTCGCCCACGCCTCCGTGCAGCAGCGCATTGAGCATGGGCCGCCCCGCGGTGCCGTGGGGCTCGCCGTCGTCGCTCATCCCCACGTTGGCAGTGGAGCCCGGCGGTCCCACCACGAAGGCCCAGCAGTGGTGGCGCGCGTCGGGAAACTCCGCGCGGATGCGCTCCACGAAGGCGCGTGCCTCCTCGGCGCTCGCGACAGGCTCCAGCGTGGTGAGGAAGCGGCTCTTGAGCACCTCCTGCTCCACGCGGTGGGGGCCGGCGGGGATGCGGTAGCGCTCCTCGGACATCCGTCCCTCACCCCGCCCCTCTCCCAGAGGGAGAGGGAGGACACGCTACGCGCCCTGCTGCCGGCGGCGCTGCAGCTCGCGGCGCACGAGGCCGATCTCCCGGCCGCCCTGGCCGGCGATGGCGCTGTTCTCCTCGGCGCGGCGGATGAGGTAGGGCAGCACGCTGCGCACGGGGCCGTAGGGCAGGTACTTGGCCACGTGGTAGCCGGCGCGCGCGAGGTTGAAGGAGATGTTGTCGCTCATCCCGTACAGCTGGCTGAAGTACACGCGCTTGTCGTCCGGCGCGATGTGGCGGCGGGCCATCTCCGCGATGAGCAGCCGGCAGCTCGCCTCGTTGTGCGTGCCGGCGCACAGCGCGCTGCGGTCCAGGTGATCGAGGCACACCAGCATCGCCTCGTCGTAGGCCTTGTCGGTCGCGGCCTTGTCCGGGTGGATGGGGTCCGCGTAGCCGAAGGCCTTCGCGCGGTTGCGCTCCTTCTCCATGTACGCGCCGCGCACCAGCTTCGCGCCGAAGAAGTAGCCGCCGGCCTTCGCCCGCCCGAGCGCGGCCTTCAGGTTGCCGAGGCTCGCGGTGCGGTACATCTGGTACGTGTTGTAGACGATGGTGCGCTCGCGGTTGAAGCGCGCCATCGCCTCCTCGGCGAGCCCGTCGATGACGTCCTGGATCCAGGTCTCCTCGCCGTCGATGAAGATGCGCACCCCGAGCGCGTGGGCGCGCTCGCACAGCCCCAGCACGCGCGCGCGCACGCGCTCCCACTCGGCCTGCTCCTCGGCGCTGAGGCTCACGCGCGCGCCCAGCTTCTCCAGCAGGCTGAAGCGCGCGAGCCCCGTCACCTTGAACACCGAGAACGCGATGTGCGGGTGCTTCGCCGCCCACTCGATGGTGGCGAGCGTCTCCTTCGCGGTGGCCTCGAAGCCGGGCTCGCTCTTCTCGCCCTCCACGCTGTAGTCGAGGATGCTCTGCACGCCGTGCTGCGCGAGCGCCTCCACCGCGCCGTGGCACTCCTCGATGCTCTCGCCGCCGCAGAACTGGGCAAACACCGTGTGGCGCACCAGCGTGCTCATCCCCGGCACGCGCGCGCCCAGGAGCGCCCGCGTCGTGGCGATGCCCGCGCGCGCGAGCAGCGGCTGCTCGAGCAGGGAGAAGAAGAGCTGCGCCTTGCGCAGGCGCGCGTTGCTCTGCGACGCGAAGGCGACGCCCGTGTCCTCGAAGGAGATGGAGCGGGCGGGAGAGGGAGCGGAGGCCGGAGACGCGGAGGCGGGCATCGGAGTGGAGGAGTCCATGGCGGTGGGCGCGAGCGTGCTCCTATCGCCCCGCGTCCCCGGATGCCAGCGATGCGTGGCCGCAGCCGTTCACCTGCCCGCCCGCACCTCTGCCCACGTCAGAGCCACAGCCGCCACACCAGCCCCAGCGTCGTCGTGTAGCCCACGGCGGCGTGGCGCACCCGGCCGTCCTCCCCGAGGAAGAGCGTGGTGGGCAGGGCACTCACCCCGTAGGCCTCCTGCAGCGCGTCATCGCCGAGGCCCACTGCGCCCTGCACCTCCTGCTCGCGCACGAAGCGCCGCACCGCCTCCTCTCCCGGGTAGGCCACGGCGACCGAGACGACGTGCGCCCGCTCTCCCGCAAGGCGCTGCAGCCGGGCGAGGTTGGGCGTCTCGGCCTTGCAGACCGCGCACCAGGGCGCCCAGAAGGTGAGCACCACGGGCCGGCCGCGCAGCTGCGCGAGCGAGAGCGTGCCCCCGTCCAGCGTGCGCAGCGTGAACCCAGGCGCGCGCGTGCCCGAGGAGGGCAGGCCCCGCGTCTGCCACGCGCTCACCGCCACCACGGCGAGCAGCACGAGCAGCGCATCCAGCGCCCAGCGCCGCCACCGCCTCCTGCGCTCCGGCCTCTCCACCCCTGCCTCCCGTCTGCGTCCGAAAACGGCCAGCCCCTGTCCCCCGCGGCGCGTACTCTTGCACCCATGGAGCTGGACCCCGCCATCTGTGACCGCGCCCGCCTCGCCCGCGATGCGCGCTTCGACGGGCGCTTCTACATCGCCGTGCGCACCACCGGCATCTACTGCCGCCCGGTGTGCCCCGCCGTGAGCCCGCGGCGCGTGAACATCCTCTACTACCCCACGGCCGCGGCCGCCGCGGAGGCCGGCTACCGCCCCTGCCTGCGCTGCCGCCCGGAGGCCGCGCCGGGCACGCCGGCCTGGGAGGGCACCAGCGCCACCGTGCGCCGCGCACTGCGGCTCATCGGCGAGGGCGCGCTGGACACGGGCAGCGTGGAGGCGCTCGCGGCGAAGGTGGGCGTGGGGCCGCGCCACCTGCACCGGCTCTTCGTGGAGCACCTGGGCGCGAGCCCCGTGGGCGTCGCGCAGACGCGGCGGCTGCACTTCGCGAAGCGGCTGCTGGACGAGACGCAGCTCCCCATGGGCCAGGTGGCGGCGGCCTCGGGCTACGGCAGCGTGCGCCGCTTCAACGCGAGCTTCCTGCAGACCTACGGGCGCGCCCCCTCGCAGCTGCGGCGCAGCCGGCAGCGCGCGAGCGCGGAGCCGGACACCTACTGCCTGCGCCTCGCCTACCGCCCGCCCTACGACTGGGAGGGGCTGCTCGCCTTCCTCGCCCGGCGCGCGCTGCCCGGCGTGGAGACGGTGGACGCGGGCGTGTACCGGCGCACCATCCGCGTGGGCGGCCGCGGGGGCTGGTTCCAGGTTCGCCACCTGCCCGAGGCCGGCAGCCTGGAGCTCACCGTGCGCCACCCGGACGCGACGGTGCTCTACGAGGTGACGGCGCGCGTGCGCCAGCAGTTCGACCTCGGCCTGGACCCGGCGGTGGTGCGCGACGCGCTGGGCGCAGACCCCCTGCTCGCCCCCGCGCTCGCGCGCCGCCCCGGCCTGCGCATCCCGGGCGCCTTCGACCTCTTCGAGCTGCTGGTGCGCGCGGTGCTCGGGCAGCAGGTGAGCGTGGCCGCGGCGCGCACGCACGCAGGCCGCCTCGCGAGCGCCTACGGCGAGCCCTGCCCCGGGCCCGGCGGCCTCACCCACCTCTTTCCCACCCCCGAGGCCCTCGCGCAGGTCTCCCCCGCCTCGCTCCCGCTGCCGCGCGCACGGGGCGAGGCGCTGGTGCAACTGGCGCAGGCCGTGGCGCGCGGAGCGCTCGCGCTCGATGCGCCGGCGGAGGAGCTGCAGGTGCGGCTCGAGCGGCTGCCGGGCATCGGCCCGTGGACGGCCGCCTACGCGCTCTTGCGCGGGCTGGGCGAGCCGGATGCCTTCCCCGAGGGAGACCTCGTGCTGCGCCGCGTGGCCGGTGGCGCGTCCCCACTCACTGCCCGGGCCCTGCGCGAGCGCGCCGAGCGCTGGCGTCCCTGGCGCGGCTACGCTGCCCTCCTGCTCTGGAGCCTCGCATGACCGTCTTCACCTTCACGGACTCGCCCATCGGCCGGCTGCTGCTCGCGGCGGACGAGGCCGGCCTGAGCCACATCCAGTTCCCCGCGGGGCGCCACGCGCAGGAGCCCGAGCCGCAGTGGCGCGAGGAGCGCGCGCGCTTCAGCGAGGCGCTGCGCCAGCTGGAGGCCTACTTCGAGGGACGCCTGCGCGCGTTCACCCTCCCGCTCGCCCCCGAGGGCACCGCCTTCCAGAAGAGCGTGTGGGCGGCGCTGTGCACCATTCCGTACGGCGAGACGGTGAGCTACGGCGAGCTCGCGCGGCGCCTGGGCAAGCCGGGCGCCAGCCGCGCGGTGGGGCTCGCGAATGGGCGCAACCCGCTGCCCATCGTGGTGCCCTGCCACCGCGTGGTGGGCAGCGACGGCAGCCTCACGGGCTTCGGCGGCGGCCTGCCCACGAAGCGCCAGCTGCTGCGGCTCGAGGGCGCGCGCCTCGCCTGCCTCCTCGGCCCCGGCGATGGCATGCAGCAGGACCTCTTCACGGCCCCTGCGTCATTTCAGCGCAGCTAATTGCGCATCCACTGGCCATTAGTTATCCCGAGGGCATGACCGACCTCCTCTACGCCCGCGCGCAGATGGGCCTCTCGCTGGGCTTCCACATCGTGTTCGCGGCGGCGGGAGTCGCGCTGCCGCTCTTGATGGTGCTCAGCGACCTCGCCTACCGGCGCACGGGGGACGCGGACTACCGCCGGCTCTCGGCGCAGCTCGCGAAGGGCACCGCCATCCTCTTCGCGGTGGGGGCGGTGAGCGGCACGGTGCTCTCCTTCGAGCTGGGGCTCTTGTGGCCGCAGTTCATGGGGCGCTACGGCGAGGCGATCGGCCTCGCGTTCAGCCTGGAGGGCGTGGCCTTCTTCGTGGAGGCGCTGTTCCTCGGCATCTACCTGTACGGCCGCGAGCGGGTGAGCGCGAACCTGCACCTCTTCAGCGGCGTCATGGTGGCGCTCTCGGGCGCCTCGAGCGCCTTCTTCGTCACGCTGGTGAACGCCTTCATGAACAACCCGGCGGGCATCGTCCTCGGCGCGGACGGGCGGCTCCTCTCGGTGGCGCCGCTGCAGGCGATGTTCAGCCCCTCCTGGCCCACGCAGACGGCGCACGTGCTGCTCAGCTGCTACCAGGCGAGCGCCTTCGCCATGGCGGGCATCCACGCGTGGGCGCTCGCGCGGCACCCGGGCGAGGCCTTCCACCGCAAGGCCCTGCGCGTGGCGCTGCCGCTCGCGTGCGTGACGGCGCTCTTGCAGCCGGTGGTCGGAGACCTCTCGGCGAAGCACGTCGCGCGCCACCAGCCGGTGAAGCTCGCGGCGTTGGAGGGACAGTTCGAGACGGAGCGCGGCGCGCCCCTGCGCCTGGGTGGCGTGCCGGACGAGGCGGCGGGCACCACGCGCTGGGCGCTGGAGGTGCCGCGCGGGCTGTCCATCCTCGCCTTCGAGGACCCGGATGCGGAGGTGAAGGGCCTCGACGCCTTCCCGCGCGACGAGTGGCCGCGGGTGGCGAAGGTGCACCTGAGCTTCCAGGTGATGGTGGGCACGGGCTCGCTGATGGCGCTGCTCGCGGCGGCGAGCCTGTGGCGGCGCTGGCGCAAGAAGGCCTGGCCCGAGGGGCGCGGGTGGCTGCGCGCGTGGACGTGGGCGGGGCCGCTGGGGCTCGTGGCGCTGGAGGCCGGGTGGCTGGTGACGGAGTGGGGCCGCCAGCCCTGGGTGGTGCGCGGGGCCCTGCGCACGGTGGACGCGGTGACGCCGGTGCCCTACCTCGCCGCGCCCTTCTGGCTCTTCACCTTCGTGTACCTGTTCCTCGGCGCCACGGTGCTCTTCCTGCTCGGGCGCCAGGTGCGCAGCACGCTGCCCGGAAGCGAGGTGCCCCTTGCCCAGCACTGAGACGCTGCTCGCGCTCGCGATGCTCACCGCCTTCGTCCTCTACGCGCTGCTGGGCGGCGCGGACTTCGGCGGCGGGGTGTGGGACCTGCTCGCCAGCGGCCCTCGCAAGGAGGCACAGCGCGCGCTCATCGCGCGGGCCATCGGGCCGGTGTGGGAGGTCAACCACGTGTGGCTCATCGCCGGCGTGGTGCTGCTCTTCAGTGCGTTCCCGCGCGCCTTCGCCGCGCTCTCGGTGGCGCTGCACGTGCCGCTCACGCTGCTCTTGATTGGCATCGTGCTGCGCGGCAGCGCCTTCACCTTCCGCGCCTACGACGCGCGCGGGGACGCGGTGCAGCGGCGCTGGGGACGGATGTTCAGCACGGCGAGCGTGATTGCGCCCGCGCTGCTGGGCATGTGCGTGGGGGCGGTGGCCTCGGGAGGCATCCGGCTGCGCGAGGGAATCGTGGTGAGCGGCTTCTTCGCCGCGTGGACGAGCCCCTTCGCGCTCGCCACCGGCGCGCTCGCGCTCGCGCTCTTCGCCTTCCTCGCCGCGGTGTACCTGAGCGCGGAGGCGGAGGAGCCGGCGCTCGCGGAGGACTTCCGACGGCGCGCGCTCGCGAGCGGGGCCGCGCTGTTCGTCGCTGCCTTCGCCGTGCTGCTGCTCGCGCGCACCGGGGCGCCGCGGCTGTGGGCGGGGCTGGTGCACGCGCCCTTCGCGCTCGCGCTGCACGCGGCGACGGCGGTGGCGGCGCTCGCGGCGTTCGGGCTGCTGCTGCGGCGGCGCTTCCACGCGGCGCGCGCGGCCGCAGCGGCGCAGGGCGCGCTCATCGTGGTGGGGTGGGCGGCCTCGCAGCATCCGTACCTCGTGGAGGGCGCGCTCACGCTGCAGGAGGCGGCCGCGGGCGAGGCCACGCAGCGCGCGCTGCTGTGGGTGCTGCTCGCGGCGGTGCTCGTCACCCTGCCCTGCCTGCTGCTGCTCTACCGCGTCTTCGGGCGCGGGGCGCTGCGCGGCATGGGCTGAACGACGTGCCTGCCTGCTCTGCCCGTGCATCGCACGACAGTGCAGGCGCGCGAGAAGACAGTGGGCGGATGTGCGCGCCGTCCCCAACCTTTTCGCCGCGCGCGTGTGTGTCCGCGCTCAGGAGGTCACGATGACGTCCACGTCTCCACCGTTGCTCCCCCCTGCGCTCTGGGTGTTGCCCGCTTCGCTGCTCGCAGCGGCCATCGCAGGCGCCTGCCTCGGTCACTCCGAGACACGCGCCGCCTCTGCACCTTCGTCCAACCCGCCCGCAGCGACCCAGGTCGCCCACTGAGAAGAGGAGCGGCGGCGGACGAAGCCGCGTGAAAGCCCCCTCTCCCCTTGGGAGAGGGACGGGGTGCGGGATGGACGCGACCCTACTGCGCCCCACTCCCTCCATCGGCCCCATCGCTGCGAGAGCCCACCGGCCATCGCTCCACCTTCGTCAGCGCGGGGTCCTTCAGCGCCTTCTTCAGTTCCTCCGCCGCCTCCGGCCCGCGGTGGAGCGCCGCATCGAGGAAGCGCAGGGAGAGCTGCACCGAGGCCGCATAGCCCCGCGCCCCCTGCCCCTTCCCTCCGGCCCCGAGCGCCGGCACCACGCCCGACGCCGCGCCCACGCTGCCGAAGTCCATGTGGCGCATCCCTCCCACGCGCGCGAGCGTGCGCTCGCTGCCCACGAGCGAGCGCAGCAGGGTGAAGTCCGGCTGCACCACCTCGTCGCCCTGCTGGTACAGGTGCAGCACGGGGACGCTGAAGCGCGCGGGCTGGAAGCCCTCGAGCCCCCTCAGCCAGTCCTTCCCGCTCGCGTTCGCGATGCCGCCATCCAGGCTCACCAGCGCCGCCGGGTGCAGGTCCTCGCGCAGCGCGAGGAGGAAGGCCGCGCGCGCGCCGAAGCTGTGGCCCACGAGTGCGACGCCCGCCTCCGGGTCCACGGGCGCCGCACCCGCGCGCAGCGCCGAGAGCGCGAAGGCGAGGTCCGCGGCCTGCGCCTTCGCGGCGGGCAGCACCTCGGCGTCGCTCTTCATGGGCCCGGTGAGGCGCATGGGCGAGGGCGTCGTCGCCACGAGGTAGCCGTGGCTCGCGAGGTACTCGCACAGCACCACCTGGTCCTGCGCGGACTGGAAGTTGCCCTGCGCCACCAGCACGAGGGGAAAGCGCCCCGGGGCCACGGGGGCATCGCGCCGGCCCGCGAGCGGCGCGTTCATCCAGGTGGCCGCGGCGGAGGCCGGGATGCCGTTACTCGTGAGCAGCGTGCGGTAGGCCGCGAGCGCCTTGCGCTCGGCGGCCGCGTCCGCCTTCTCCGGGTGCTGCTCTCGCCCGCTCAAGCCCACGAGGTCGCCGTAGTGCAGCGCGCGCCCGCCGTGCGCGGGCAGCGCCGTGGGGTACCAGAGGCCTACCTGGAGCGGGCGCGCGCCGGCGCCCCCGGGCAGCGGGCGCGCGGGGTCGCGCAGCGCGAGCGAGCGGAAGCCCACTCCGTAGCGCCCGGGCACGAGCGCGCCCCACAGCGGCGGCGGCTTGGGGGCGGAAGCGGAGGAGGAGAGGGGCGCAGCCGCAGGAGCCGGCGGAGGGGCCCGCTGGCGCGCGGCGGCCTGCATCGGTACCGCGAGGAGGGCGAGGCCGCACAGCGGCAGCAGCCGGGCACAGAGGCGTCTCATGGGGACACTCCGGGCGCATGGGGAGCAGCGCCTGACAGTCCCTATAGCGCGCACGCCCGATGCCCGGCGCCAGCGGCCCGGGCGTGACGCCCGGCGGCTGACACACGGGGCCCGGCGGGCTGCCCCCTAGCGCTTGAGCTTGCGCTCGAGGTGCCTGACGAGCCCCTCAGGGGTGAGGAAGAGCAGGCTCACCGCGCCGAAGCGCAGGGGCGTGCCGTCCTCGAGCGGGGTGGTGGTGCGCGGGGCGAGGCGCACCTCGCGCACGAAGGTGCCGTTCTGGCTCTCCGCGTCCTCCACGCGCCAGCCGCCGGTGCGCTCGTCCTTGCTCAGCACGGCGTGGAAGCGGCTCACGGTGGCGTCGTAGAGGACCACGTCGTTGTTCGCGGTGCGCCCCACCGTGATGCCGAAGCCCAGCGCGTTGAGCGCGCTCTTGCCCTTCTGCACCTCGAGGAGGAGCGGGTCGCCCACCTCCGGGCGCTGGGGCAGGCCGCCGGCGTGGGTGCTCCAGGTGAGCTCCTCGCCCGGGCCCGCGGCGTCCGCCGTCTCCCAGAGCAGCGCGGGCACGGTCCACTGCCTGCGAAACCCCTGCGGGTCGGCGAGGAACTGGGCAGCGGCGACGGCGAGCTTGGTGGGCACGGCGCGGGATCCTCCCCTCTGCGGGCCGGATGTTCAACCAGAGCCTGCGGGTGCGACACCTGCCCCTGCGTGCAGGGCCGGAGCGCTGGCGGCCCGGGCGGAGCCGTGCTCTGACGGGGTGCGTAACCGCGCTGGCCTGAAGGGCGTACTGAGGTACGACGGTGCAACGGGACGACTCGGACGAAGGGCTGATGCAGCGCTTTATCGACGGAGATGCGGCAGCATTCGACGTGCTCTTCGAGCGCTACGCAGCCCCCCTGCACGGCTACCTCTGGCGGCTGCTCGGCGACCGGGCGCTGGTGGAGGACCTCACCCAGGCCACCTTCCTCTCGCTGGTGCGCGCGCGCGGGCGCTTCCGCCCGGGCTCGCGCTTCCGGCCCTGGCTCTACGCCATCGCGACGAACGCCGCGCGAGACCACCTGCGCCGCGGCCACGAGCGGCTTACGGCGAGCGGCGAGCTGCCACAGGAGCTGGCGGCCGAGGAGGCGCCGGTGCAGGACGCGCCCCTGCAGGCCGCGGTACAGAAGGCGCTCGCGCAGCTGCCGGAGAGCTGGCGCACCGTGGTGGTGATGCACCGCTTCGAGGAGCTGCCGCTGGCGGAGATCGCCGAGATTCTGGGCACCACCGAGGGCGCGGTGAAGGTTCGCGCACACCGCGGCTACGAGCGGCTGCGCGAGCTGCTGGGCGGCGTCTGGGAGGAGATGCGATGAGCGCGCCCCTGCCGCCTCCGCCTCCGCGCAGTGAGGCGCTCAAGCGCGCCCATGCGCTCGCCCGCGAGGAGCTGCGCACGCGGCCACGCGCGCGGCGCTGGTGGTGGAGCGCGCTGGGGCTCGTGGCGTTGAACCTCGCGGTGGGGGTGGGCAGCGCGGTGATGCTGCTCACCCAGCGCCTGAGCACGCACGGGCATCCCACAGCCACCTCCGCGCTGTGGGCAGTGGGGCTGGTGCTGCTCGCGCTGCTGTCTGCGGGGCCGCTGCTCGCCTTCGCGCCGTCGCGGCGCTTCGCACTGGGGGCGGGGCTGGTGCTCGCGCTCGCGGCCGGCGCGGGCGTGGTGCTCGGGGGAAGCGGGAGCGCGGACTCGCGGCCCTTCGCGGTGGCCGGCGTGGGCTGCATGGGCGCGGAGGTGCTGCTCTCGCTCCTGCCCTTCGCCGCGACGCTGTGGCTGCTCACCGCGCTGCCCGCGCGGCCGCTGCGCACGCTGCTCGCGACGCTGAGTGCCGCGGCCGCGGGGCTGCTCGGCCTGCACCTCTCGTGTCCCGTGGGCACGGTGAGCCACCTGCTCGGCTTCCACGTGCTGCCGTGGGTCGCGCTCGGCGCGCTCGCGGTGCTGCTGCGCGCGAAGCTGCGCACGCGTTCGTACGCGCCGTAGACGCCCTCCTCACTTCGAGCTCACGCTGAACGAAGGGAGCGAAGCCGTCCCCTCTCCCCCTGGGAGAGGGTCGGGGTGAGGGATGAGGCTGGTACGGACCGGAGACATGGGTACGGCCATCCATGATGGGACCGTGATGATTCCCAGCATTCCACCGCGCCATGTTGCTCCCGCGAAGCACCCACCGCGGGAGAGGAACGA
The DNA here is from genome assembly GCF_009659535.1 of Aggregicoccus sp. 17bor-14. Lineage (NCBI taxonomy): Bacteria > Pseudomonadati > Myxococcota > Myxococcia > Myxococcales > Myxococcaceae > Aggregicoccus > Aggregicoccus sp. 17bor-14. Next base: position 133,614 of record NZ_VJZZ01000017.1, on the reverse strand, counting down.
TGAGGCAGAGGCCCGCCGCAGGTACGCCCCAAGACCGAGGCCATTCTGATGCTGACCTACGGGCAGGCGATCCTTTCGATGTTCACCGCCGCGCTGCTCGTTGGAGCGTGCGCCCACCGCAAGACTGAGGACGCTTGTGGTCCATGCCCGACTGGCCAGGAGTGCATCTCGTACGGCTCCATCATGGGGCCGGTCTCGACATGCATGTACCCCTGTACTTCGCCCGCCGAGTGCCCGAGCGGCTACTGCTGCAACTCCGGGTGGGTGATCGACGACGGGCCCAACAACGTGTGCCTCCCGGATGGATCGAGCATGTGCCTGGCGCCCGGCGAGTAGTCCTGGGTTTGGAAGCGCCGGACACTGCTTCGCTCCTGGTGAAGGCCATCCGGGACTCGAAGTGACAGCGAGCGGAGTGCTGCTCGACGAGTTCGTCAGCTGGGATAGGCGCTGGTATCAGCGCGCTTCACCCTTCGACCATCTTCTCTTGCCCTCATGGGATGGGCGCGAGGCCGTCATGCTGCTGAAGGACGTGCACTTCGAGCTACGAGCGATCGTCCTGGGCAGCGGTACTGCTCGTATTACTGTCGACGATCCTGCGGACAAGCCGTGACGAGCAAAGCCGCTCACGCGCCTCCGTTGCCGGACGGCGTCCCTGCGACCTTCACTTCCCGCACCGCGACATCCACTTGCTCGAGGATGCGCTTTGCGTGGGCGAGGAAGCGCTCACCTGCGGGCAGCAGGCGCATGCCGCGCGGGGTGCGCTCGAAGAGGCGCGCGCCCAGTTCGTCCTCGAGCGCGAGGATGTGCCGGCTGAGCGGCGGCTGGGTGAGGTGCAGCCGGCGGGCGGCGCGCCCCACGTGGCCCTCCTCGGCCACGGCGACGAAGGACTGGATGTGCGTGAGGCTCACGGTGCCGGCGAGTCTACCGCACGCGTCCCCTCCCCGCGCGATGCCGAACGAGCATTGGACCCTCGGAAGCCCCGCCTGGCAGCTTGCCCGCCCATGGGCATCCCTCTCTTCAACGGTGACGCCGTCGAGCGCCTGCGCGAGGCAGGCCGCGCGGCCTCGGGCACCCTCGCGCACGTCGCCGCGCGGCTCGCTCTGGGCGTGAGCACGGCGGACATCGACCGCTGGGTGCGCGCGGACACGGCGGCGCGCGGCGGCACCCCGAGCCAGCTCGGCTACCACGGCTTTCCCGCGGCGGTGTGTACCAGCCGCAACCAGGTCGTCTGCCACGGCGTCCCGCGCGAGGACGAGCGCCTCAAGCCCGGAGACCTGGTGAACGTGGACGTCACCACCTGCCTCGAGGGCTTCCACGGCGACACTTCGGCCACCTTCCTCATCGGCGAGGCGAGCGCGGACGCGCGCCACGTGGTGGACGTGGCGCGCCGCTGCCGGGACGCGGGCATCTCGGTCATCCGCCACGGCGCGCGGCTCGGGGACATCGGCGCGGCGATCGAGGCGCTCGCGCGCGCCGAGGGCTGCAGCGTGGTGCGCGAGTACGGCGGCCACGGCATCGGCCGCGCGATGCACGGGCCGCCGCACGTCTCGCACGTGGGCACGCGGGGCACGGGGCTCGTGCTCAAGGCCGGCATGGTGCTCACGGTGGAGCCGATGGTGAACCTGGGCCGCCCGGAGATACGGCTCCTGCCGGACGGCTGGACGGTGGTGACGGCGGACGGGAGCCTCTCCGCGCAGTTCGAGCACACGGTGCTCGTCACGCGCGAGGGCTTCGAGGTCCTCACACCCCTGCCCTCCGCATAGACTCCTGCCCGTCACCCAGACGGAGGGAGCGCCGCATGTCCGAAGCGACGAAGAAGCCCCACGTGCTGCACGTAAAGGACCGCGGGCCGGAGGAGAGCTTCAGCCATCCCTACGGCACGCGCTCGAAGGTGAGCGGCACCTCGCTCTCGGATGCGACGGGGCTGCAGCGCATCGGGGTGCACCTGCTGCGCATCGCGCCGGGCCACGAGGCCTTCGCGTACCACTCGCACCAGACCGAGGAGGAGTGGCTCTACATCCTCTCGGGCCGCGGCGTCGCGGTGGTGGATGGCCAGGAGCACGAGGTCGGCCCCGGAGACTTCATGGGCTTTCCCACGCCCTCGGTGGCGCACGTGCTGCGCAACCCCTTCTCCGAGGAGCTCGTGTACCTCGCGGGCGGCGAGCGGCACGCGTCCGAAGTCGCCGACTTCCCCGAGCAGAAGAAGCGCATGGTGCGCGTGGGCGGGAAGGTCGCGGTGTACCCGCTCGAGTCCGGCGAGAACCCCTTCCCCGGGATGCTGGAGAAGCTCTAGGCGCGCGGGACGCAGACTCCTGCGCCACGGCGCCTGGCCCTCAGTCGCCGCCCGCCTCCACCTCCAGCCCCGGCGCGAGCGCGGGCGCCCGCCCCTGCGGCAGGCGCAGCGAGAGCGCCGCCGTGGCGAGCGCGAACGCGAGCGACGCCCAGAGGCAGCCCTGCACGCCCCACAGCTGGAAGGTGAGCCCCGAGAGCAGCGTGCCCACGAGCCGGCCGCCCGCATTGGCCATGTAGTAGAAGCCCACGTTCAGCGCGACCTTGTCCCCTTCCGAGTACGCGAGGATGAGGTAGCTGTGCACGGAGGAGTTGAGGGCGAAGACGACGCCGAAGAGGCCGAGCCCCACGCCGAGCACGAGCCCAGGCGAGGCGCCCGCGCGAAGTGACAGCGCCACGCCCCCCATCACTCCCGCGAGCAGCAGCGCGAGCACCCTCGCACTGCGGCCCCCGGGTGCACCGCCCCCGGTGAAGCCGCGCAGCAGCGCGGGCGCGAGCGACTGCACCGCGCCGTAGCCCACCACCCAGAGCGCGAGGAAGCTGCCCACCTCGGTGAAGCCCCAGCCCAGGGCCTCTGCGAGGAACACCGGCACGCCGACGACGAACCACACGTCACGCGCGCCGAAGAGGAAGAAGCGCGCGGCGGAGAGCACGTTCACCTCGGGGCTCCTGGACAGCAGTCCCCGGAAGGCCGGCTTCACCTTCGCACGGCCCAGCTCACCCGGGAGCGCGAGCTGCACCATCAGCCACGCGGCCGCGAGCGCCGCGGCCATCGCCCACAGCGCGCCCTCGAAGCCGAGCAGCGAGAGCAGGAGGCCGCCGAGGAAGAAGCCCACCCCCTTGAGCGCGTTCTTCGAGCCGGTGAGCAGGGCCACCCACTTGAAGAGCGCACCGCCTGCGTCCGGGGGCACGAGCACCTTGAGAGAGCTCTTGGCGCTCATCTTCGTCAGGTCCTTCGCCACGCCGCTGAGCGCCTGCGTGCCCATCACGTACGCGACCGAGAGCCCCACCGCCCACCCCGCGCCCACGAGCGAGAGCAGTCCCAGCGCCACCGCCTGCAGCGCGAGCCCCGCGCTGAGCGTCACCTTGAGCCCCGTGCGCGCGGCAATCCAGCCGCCCAGCAGGTTCGTCACCACGCCGCACAGCTCGTAGAGGACGAAGAGGAAGGCGAGCTGCACGGCGCCGTAGCCGCGCGCGTGGAAGTGCAGCAGCACCAGCATGCGCAGCGCGCCGTCGGTGAGCGTGAAGGCCCAGTAGGCGAGCGTGACGAGGGCGTAGTGGCGGACGGCGGCGGACATCGCGGGCCCCGAGCGTACCGCGCGCCCGGCGCCTGCGGGGTCACACCGACGTGACGTGGCCTCTCAGGGCGCGAGCCGCACGAGGAAGCCGTCCCAGAACACCGGCGTGAGCATGCCGGTGCCGAAGTCCGTGCGCCGCTCGAACTGGCCGCCCACCAGCGCGCTGCCGTCCGCGAGCACCGTGAGCGCGCGGATGCCCTGCCAGAAGCGCGCGGGGTCCTCGGTGGGAAAGAGGTGCGCGAAGCGCGGTGCGCCCCCGGGCCCCAGCGCCACCACCACCGGGTGGTTGCCCTCGAGCCCGGGCCCGACCGGCCCCGTGCCGAAGTCCGTGCCCGCCGGCGCGAGCCCGCCGAGCAAGAGCGTGCCCTCCCGCGCGGCGAGGGAGTCCAGCTGCGCGCCGGGGTAGTGACCCACGAGCTTCTCCTGCTGCCCGTCCGCCCGCACGCGCACCACCACCGCCTCCGCGTCCTTCAGCGGCAGCGCCTGTCCCGCCCACCGCACACTGCCCGTGAGGCTGCCCTCCGCCACCACGCTGCCCTCCCAGAAGGCCACCGCCTGCAGGCTGCCCTGCGCGTCGGGGCCGAGGTCTCGGCGCCAGCGCTCGGCGCCCTCCGGAGAGAGGCGCACCAGCACCGGGCTCGCGACGGCGTCCTCGCGCTCGGGGTCCTCGGGGAAGAGCCGCGTGAGGCGCTGGCCCACCGCCGCGAGCTCGCCGGTGGCGTCCACCGCGAGCGCGAGCAGCTGCAGGCTCACCGGGGCGAGCGCCTGCGCGGCCGTGCCGGGTTGTGCGGGCACGGCGTGCAGCCACTCCAGCGCGCCGTCCTCCGCGCGAAAGCGCGCGAGGAAGGGCCCGGGCTCGCGCAGCACCACGCCGCCGCCGAAGTCCGCGCTCCCCTCCTCCAGCTGCCCCAGCACCACCAGGGCCTCGGCCCCGGGCAGGAGCACGAGAGCGCGCAGCCGCACCCCGGCGGGCAGCGCGCGGCTCCACGCGTGCGCCCCGTCTGGCCCGAGGCGCGCGAGCGCGGCGCCCGTGAGCGCGCCGCCGCCCAGGTCCAGCCGCCCCTGCACCTCGGTGGCGAGGAAGCGGTCTCCGGCCGGGGACACGGCGAGGTGCGTCCAGTGCGAGGCGAGCCCGCCCGGCTGCTCCGGCTGCACGGCGAAGGCGCGGCGCGAGAGGCGCTCGCCCTGCGGCCCCAGCCGCTCGAGCACCAGCTGCGCGCTCATCTCGGCGCCGGCGAAGGTGCTCGTGGAGCCGAGCACGTGCAGCGAGCCCGAGGCGTCCGTGCCCACCGCGTCCACGCTGCTCGTGCCCTGGTGCGCTCCGGCCTCCGGCGCGCGCTGCTGGGCCCACAGGGTGCGCCCGGGCGCGGAGGCGGGGGGGCTCGAGGCGGCCGGCGCCTCGGAGGTGGTTCCGTCGGCGGGAGCGCCGGGCTCAGCCCCCGGCCCACATGCCGCCAGCACGCAGAGCAGGAGAACGCCCCCGCCCACCCGCACGCTCCGCCCTCCCATGCCTGCGCCTCCCGGTGCCACGAAGGGCGAAAAGGTCTCCACGGAAGCGTTGGCTGGCAAGCGCTGTGCGCCCGTGAGCCTGCCTGCCTGCCCTCGCCCGCACTCGGACGTGGGCGCCCGGGAGCCTTCACGCTATAGGCCGCCTTCCCATGCCCGACGCGCCCCTCCCGCCTCCGCGCCGCAGCCGCCGGCTCCTGCGCCGGCTCGCGCTCGCCGCCGCGCTCTTGCTGCTGCTCGCCTGCGCGGCGCTGCTCGCGGGCCGCGCCGCGCTGCGCAGCGAGGCGGTGCGCGCGCGGGTGCTCGCCGAGGTGCGCCCCCGGCTCGAGGAGCGCCTGGGCCCGGTGACGCTGGGGCCGCAGGTGCACCTGGGCTGGCGCGGGCAGGTGCGGCTGGGCCCGCTGGAGGTGGCGGCCTCGCGGCCCGGCCTGCCGCCCGTGCTGCGGGTGGAGGAGCTGGGCGCGGCGCTTCGGCTCTCGGCGCTCGCGCGCGGGCGGCTCGAGGTGAAGCGGGTGGAGCTGGGCGGCGTGCAGGTGGAGGCGGGCGAGGACGGGCGCGAGCTGCGCACGCTGCTGCAGCGGCTGCGCGGACCGAAGCGCGATGCGCACTCGAAGCGCCCCGGCGCCGAGGCCCCGCCCCCCACGCCCCGCCTCACCTTCGAGGACGTGCACCTGGCCGGCACCCACGGCGGGCGGCGCCTCGCGCTGGGGCCCCTGGGCGGACACCTGCAGCTCACGCGCGACGGGGACACGCAGAACATCGACGCGAAGCTGGACCTGCCGGGCGGCGGCGAGGCGCAGGTGCAGCTGGTGCGGCAGGGCGAGCACCTGCCCACGGGCACCGTGCGCGTGGAGGACGCGTCGCTCGCGGCGCTGCTCTCGGGGGTGCTCGAGCCCGCAGGGCCCGCGGCGGCCGAGAAGGTCCCCCCGGCGGAGAAGCCCGCGGCGAACGCGAAGCCGGCCCTTGCCTCCGGGAAGGCGGCGCCGGAGGAGGATGCGCCCGCGCAGGCGGAGGCGGAGGCGGAGGCCGAGGCGGACGCAGAGCCCGCGGCGGGGCGAGGGCTGCAGCTGCAGGGCGGCGCGCTGAACCTCTCGCTGGAGCTGGTGGAGGGCGGCAGCGTGCGCTTCGAGGGGAGCGTCGCGGAGCTCACCGTGCAGCACCCGCGGCTCGCCGAAGGGCCGGTGGGGCCCTTCAAGGTGCAGGCGCAGGGGCAGCTCGCGCTCTCGGTCGCGCGCCGGCAGGTGCGGCTGCAGGAGCTGCAGCTCGCGGTGGGCGAGCGGGGCGAGGCGCGGGTGGGGCTCGCGGGCGAGGCGGACCTCTCGCGCGCGGGCAGCTTCGACGTGCGCGCGCGCGTGGAGGAGCTGCCCTACCAGGCGGCGGTGGACGCGCTGCCGGAGGCCTTCCGGCCGGGGCCCGAGGCCGAGCGGCTCGAGGGCGAGTTCGGCGCGCAGCTGCAGCTGGCGGGGCCCGTGTGGCAGCGCGAGGGGTGGCGGCTCACCGGGAAGCTGGATCTCTCGGGGCTGCGGCGCGCGGCCGGGGGCAGCGGCAAGAACGCGCTCGCGCTGCAGGGACCCTTCGGCTACCGGCCGCTCACGGCGGAGGGGCGCGGGCGCGAGCTGCGGGTGGGGCCGGAGAACCCGGACTTCGTGCCCCTCACCGAGGTGCCCCCGCTGCTGGTGCGCGCGGTGCTCCTGAGCGAGGACTCGTTCTTCTTCAGCCACCGCGGCTTCGACTTCGAGTCGCTCGGCGGCAACCTCTTCGCCCCGGCGAGCGAGGACGGCGGCGTGGTGCGCGGCGGCTCCACCATCTCGCAGCAGCTGGCGAAGAACCTCTTCCTCAACCGCGAGAAGACCTACGCGCGCAAGGTGCGCGAGGCCTTCCTCACGCTGGGGCTGGAGGCGAGCCTGAGCAAGGCGCGCGAGCTGGAGATCTACCTCAACATCATCGAGTGGGGCCCCGGCCTCTACGGGCTCGGCGAGGCGGCGCACCACTACTTCGGCAAGGACCCGCGCACGCTCAACGTGAAGGAGGTGGCCTTCCTCGCCACCATCATCCCCAACCCCGTGCGCTACCACGTCTACTGCGCGCGCGGCGCCCTCACGGAGGTCTGGGAGCGGCGCGTGGGCGACCTGCTGCAGAAGATGCACGACGCGGGCGACCTCAGCGACGCGCAGCTCGCCGAGGCGCAAGGCACGCAGCTTCACTTCACCCACGGCGGGGCGCGCCCGCCGGACGCACCCGTGGTCCCCGTCTTCATCCCCCTGCCGGGCGCTGCCGCCGCACCGCCCCCCGCAGGAGGCTGAAGTCCCCGCGGCCGCCTACGGCACTCCGCCACTCTGCAGGCTGCCCCAGCGCGCGTGCACCCAGTCGCGCACGTACTGCACCTCGCCCTCGTAGGTGTTGAAGTCGGTGCGCTCGTGCCACTTGGGGAAGTTGCCGTAGCCGATGTCGTAGGGCTGCAGCGTGGGGTCGCCGAAGTGGTGGTACCACTCCTGCCACGCCGCCCAGTCCTTGCGCGCGGAAGGAGCCGTCTCCTTCACGTACTGGTCGATGAGCCCCTGCACCACGCTCTCGCTCAGCTGCGTGCGCAGCAGGGTGCGGTACCGCTCGCGCATGGGCCCCGCGATGCTGGGCTCCTGCAGCATCTTGCGGAAGAGCAGGTTGTCGCCCTCGAAGGTGAGGCGCGCGGTAGGACCGATGCGCGTGGTGTCGAAGTTCTGCCCGAAGGTCGCATCCAGGTCCCAGGGGATGTAGCGCCAGGGGCCGCCCGCCTTCGGGTCGTAGGCGTGGTAGCTGTTCTTCGCCATCGAGTCGGTGCCCACGATGAGCGTGTTGAAGATCCACCAGTCCGCGTAGTCCTGGGCGTTCAGCTTCTGCGCGAAGCCCGTGCGGAAGGTGCCCGCGTCCGCGTCGCTCACCCAGGCGACGAGCCCGTCGTAGGTGGCCCAGGCGCCGGCACCCTCCGAGCCCTCCTTCTTCTCGACGTCCTCGTGCAGGCTGTCCTTGGGCGTGCCGTCCTGGCGCAGGCGGCTGAAGTTCGCGTTCTCCAGCACCGCCTTGAAGAGGTCCGAGTCCTTGTCCATCCCCACGCCTTGCAGCATCCGCTTGTCCACGTGGTCCGCCACGGTGAACAGGCCCTTGTAGCTGCCGTTCATGTAGAGCACGGCGCTGTAGGTGTGGATCTGCACGTGCTCGGGCGACATGCGGTTCCACAGGTCGAAGGCGAGCCGCGAGCGCAGGTACGAGTTCTCGTTGAACGTGGTGACCAGCACCACGCGCTTGCGGTCGGTGAAGCCGTCGCCGAACACCGGCTCGTTGAAGAGGTCTCCATCCGGGAACTTCAGCGTGAGGCTGCGCTTGGGGAAGGTGCTGCTGGTGGCGCCGCGGTACTGGGCCTCGGCCGTGTAGCGATGGCCGCGGTACACCACCTGCACCGGGCGGTAGCCGCCGGCGCTCAGGCCCGTGGCGGCGTCGAAGAAGAGGTGCACCACCGGCAGGCCGAGCTCCTCGGTGTACGTCATCGGGTCCGCGACCTTCGCGCCTCCGTTGTCCGCCACCCCGACCTTGAGCGTCCCCGTCTCGCCGGTGCTCTCCTCGCGCAGGGTGAGCAGGTACACCGCGGCCTGGTCGCGCGTGGGCGTCCAGTGCAGCGTCGCGCTCGCCGCATCCCAGGTGGCACCCGCGGGCAGGTGGGTGATGGAGAAGCGAACGGCCGCGCCCGTGAGGCCCGTCGCGCAGCTGACGGTGGCGCTCACCGGCTCGCCCTCGAGCACCCAGCGCGCCTCGCCCGCGGTGGGGTCACAGCGGTGCGCCTCCTCCACGGGCCCCGCATCCGGAGGCCCCCCGTCCGGCGTCTGCTGCCCGGACCCGGCATCCGGCGCGGAGGGAGCCGCGGGCGTCGGGGGCACGTCGCCTCCGGTGTGCACCCCCCCGCCGCCTCCGCACGCCGCGGCCGCGCTCGCGAGCACCGCCGCCCCCACCACGTTCCTCAGCCACCGCGCACCCATCCCCGACCTCCTCCGTCCTACCCACTGCGCCCCCAGGGGTAAGCACTGCCCTGCCCACCTGGCAGCCATGCATCCCCGGTGCCCTGTCCGCCCCCGAACGCGCGCCTACGCGACCCATCCGCGATCACGCTCGCCTGCCTGCTCGCGGACGTGCGCTCCGAGAAATCCCGAGAGGTGCTCGCGGTGCACCTGCCGCGCCGCGGCTGCCCCCACCTGCTGCAGGGCCTGCAGCTGGTCCACCGCGTCCAGGCGCTGCAGCCGCTTCGACTCGAGCGCCCCCAGCCCCAGCGCCTGCAGCCCGGCGGGCGAGAGGTCCGCGTCGTAGCGCACGTAGGTGAAGAGCCGCTCGGGCAGCGGGCCCGGCGCACCCGGAGGCTCCACGAGACTGCCCAGCTCCCGGTCCAGGGGCGCGCCGTGGCGGCAGCGGCCCAGCACGCGGCAGAGCAGGTCCTGCTCCACGGAGGCCGCGCGCAGCAGCGCCTGGGGCACCTGCGCTGCGTGGTGCAGCAGGTGCATCCGCAGGGGCGAGAGCGCGGGGTCCAGGGCGCGCGCACCGCCCGTGCCCACGGACACGAGCAGGAGCCGCTCCTCGCCCGTGGGCCAGCCCACGCGGTAGGCGGGCAGCGTGGCGAGGAGGAAGAGCAGCAGCGCGGGGTTGTTGTACGCGCTCACCCCGCCGTCCACGAAGAGCCGCGCCTGCCTCCCCACGCGCAGCCACTGCGGCGCGAAGTAGGTGGGCGCCGCGCAGCTCGCGCGCACCAGCTGCCACAAGGGAAGGCGCAGGCCGCAGTCCTCGCGCTCCGGCGCGTTGTAGAGCGCGCGCGGGTGGTTCGTGAGGGGCCAGGGCGAGTCGGTGCCGGCGCTGCGCAGCACCAGGGCGAGCAGCGTGCGCAGCCGCGCGTCCCCCAGCTGCGTGTCGCGGCCGAAGGTCTCCTGCAGCAGCGCCGCGAGCGGCTCCTCGCGAAAGCGGTACCAGAGCCTGCGCCACAGGGGCGCGCGGCGGAACAACTCCGGGCCGTGCGCGAGGTAGAGCGCGCGCACGCGCTCCACCGGCATGCCCCACGAGAGGCAGGTGGCGATGAGCGCGCCCGTGCTCGTGCCGGCGATGAAGTCGAACCAGTCCGCGAGCACGAGCCGCGGCCGACCCAGCGCCGCGCGCAGCTCCGCCTCCAGCTGCGCGAGGGGCCCCAGCGCCACGAGCCCGCGCAGGCCGCCCCCGTCCAGCGCGAGCAGCCGCCGCGCGCGCGCCCTCCCCTCCCCGCTCTCCCCACCGAAGCTCCCCATGGTGCCGTGCACCCTGCGCCCGCGGTCTGACACGCGCGCGCTTCGCCAACGCGCAGCGATGTCAGGCCCCGCTGGCACCGTGGCCGCAGCGTGCCCCCGTGAGCCACGGAAGGTGCGGACGCGTGCGCGCAGGGGAGAGAGCGAGGGGAGCGGAGCGATGTCGAGGCTGAGCGCACGCAGACTGCAGCAGGCACCGGTGCGGGCGGACGGCGCGTGGGCCACGGCCGCGGGCCTGCAGCCGTGGCCGTCGCTGCGCACGCGCGTCGCGCTGGTGGGCGGCAGCCGGCGGCCCGAGGTGTGCGCCTTCGCACGCGCACTGGGGGAAGCGCTCGCGCGCGCGGGCTTCGAGCTCTCGGCGCCGGGCACCTGCGCGAGCGTGGGGCTCGCGGCGGCGGCGGGCTTCCACCGGCTGTGCCCCGAGCCGGAGCGGCTGCGGCTCGTGATGCCGCTGCGCTCGGGCGGCGCGCGCGGCCCCGCGCTGGGCACGGTGGTGCACGCGGGGGCGGGCGCGGCCGAGGTGCGCGCGCGGCTGCTCGAGGGCGTGGGCGCGCTGGTGCTGGTGGGCGGCAGCGCGGGCTGCCGCGCGGAGCTGCGCGAGGCGCGGGCGCGCGGGCTGCCGGTGCTCGCGGTGCCGGGGACGGGCGGGCTCGCGGACGCGTGGCCCGAGGTGGCCGAGCCCCTGCGGCCGCTGCCGCTCGCGAGCGCCGGCGCGGCGCTGCAGGTGGTGGGGGCGCTGCACGTGCAGCTGGCGCGCGCGCTCGCGCGGGGCGGCACTCCCCCCGAGGCGGCGGCCCCTGCGGCGCAGCGCCCGCTGCGGCTCTTCTACAGCTACGCGCACGAGGACCGGAAGGCGCGCGCGGTGCTCAACAAGCACCTGCACATCCTCGAGCGCGAGGGGATGCTCACGGGCTGGCACGACGGGGACATCGGCGCGGGGCGCGAGTGGGACCGCACCATCCGCGAGCAGCTCGCGCGCGCGGACGTCGTCCTGCTGCTGGTGAGCGTGCACTTCATCGCCTCGAGCTACTGCGCGGAGGTGGAGGTGGCGCAGGCGATGGCGCGCCACGCGGCCGGGGAGGCGCGGGTCATCCCGGTCATCCTCGGCGCGGTGGACTGGAGCCGGCAGCCCTACGCGCGGCTGCAGGCGCTGCCCGCGGGCGGGCGCCCCGTGCGCGAGTGGAGCAGCCGCGAGCGCGCGTGGGCGGACGTCGCGCGAGGCATCCGCCGCGCCCTCGACGAGCTGCGCGCCGCGCCCTCGAGAGAGAAGCGCTGAGGAACGAGGGCGAAGGTGTCCCCTCTCCCTCTGGGAGAGGGGAAGGCGCCCTCTCACGCGTGCTGCACGGCCTCCGCGCCCCCACCTACCCGCGCCCCCCGCGCCTCCATCGCGTGCGCGAGGTACGCGTGCACCTGCGCCACCACCGCGGCCCCCTCACCAATCGCCCCGCCCACCCGCTTCACCGAGCCCGAGCGCACGTCCCCCACGGCGAACACGCCGGGCACGCTGGACTCGAGCGGCAGCGGCAAGCGCTCCTGCCACGGCGCATCCTCTCCGAGCGCCTCGGCCCCCGTGCGCACGAAGCCCTTCGCATCCAGCTTCACGCCGCAGCCCGTGAGCCACTCGGTCGCCGGGTCCGCGCCGATGAACAGGAAGAGGTGGCGCACGTCGTGGTCCACCTCCCTTCCCGTGGGCCGGTGCCGCACCCGCACGCGCTGCAGCCCTGCGGCGCGCGAGCCCTCCAGCGCCACCACCTCGGTCTCCAGCTGCAGCTCGATGCGGGGCGAGGCCGTCATGCGCTCGATGAGGTAGCTGGACATGCTCTCGGCGAGGCCGGGCCCGCGCACCAGCACGCGCACGCGGCGCGCGTGGCCCGCGAGGAACACCGCGGCCTGGCCGGCGGAGTTGCCGCCGCCCACCAGCAGCACCTCCTCGCCGCCGCACATGCGGCCCTCGATGGGGCTGGCCCAGTAGGAGACGCCGCGGCCCTCGAACTGATTCAGGTTCGCGAGCGCGGGGCGGCGGTAGCTCGCGCCGCTGGCCACCACCACGCTGCGCGCGCGCACGCGCCGCCCGTCCGCGAGCTCGAGCAGGAGCGGGCGCCCGGGCGCCTCGCAGCGCAGGCGAGCCACGCGCGTGGGGATGGCCATCTCGGCCCCGAACTTCTGCGCCTGCACGTACGCGCGCCCCGCGAGCGCCTGGCCGGAGATGCCGGTGGGGAAGCCCAGGTAGTTCTCGATGCGCGCGCTCGCGCCGGCCTGGCCGCCGAAGGCGTGCGCGTCCAGCACCAGCACGCGCAGGCCCTCGCTCGCGGCGTACACCGCGGTGGCGAGCCCGCCGGGCCCCGCGCCCACCACGGCCACGTCGTAGAGCGTGTCGGGCGCCTCGTCCGCGAGCATCCCCAGGGCGTGCGCGAGCTGCTCCTCGGAGGGGTTCTTGAGCACGCTGCCATTGGGCAGCACCGCGAGCGGCAGCTCGCGCTCGCGCCAGCAGTAGCGCGAGAGCAGCGCCTGCGCGTCCGGGTCGCTCGCCGGGTCCAGCACCGAGTAGGGGTGTCCGTTGCGCGCGAGGAAGCCCTGCAGCCGCACGGTGTCCGCGTCATCCGGCGGGCCCACGAGGATGGGGCCGCCCGCGCCCGTCTCGATGAGCCCCACGCGCCGCAGGATGAGCGCGCGCATGATGCGCTCGCCCAGCTCCGCCTCCGCCACCAGCAGGGCGCGCAGGCGCTCGGGCGGGATGAGCAGCGCCTCCACGTCCCCCACCGCGTCGATGTCCACCAGCGCGGGGCGGCCAGAGAGCTGCCCCACCTCCGCGAAGAAGGAGCCGGGCCCCTGCTCCACGATGGGGCGCGAGTGGCCCAGCCCGTCGCGCCGCGTGGCCTGCGCGCTGCCGCGCAGGATGACGTGCATGCCGGGCCCCGCCACCCCGGCCTCCACCATCCGCTCCCCGTCCCGGAAGTGCACCACCTGGCCGAAGCGCGTCAGCCGCTCGCGGTCCGGCTCGCTGAGGGTGGGGAACATCTGCGCGCGGCGCGACTCGAGATCCCGGGGGAGCGGAGGAGAGGCCATGGGCCCCTCATGCACCCATCCGGGGCGCGGGGGAACTGCCCCGCCCGCCCGGGGGCGCAGCGGCACGCCCGCCGCTCAGGGCAGCGAGCCGCCCAGCACGAGCGCGCCGCCGTGCCCGGTGGGCACCACCGCCACGCGCGCCGGCGCCCGGGGCGCGAGCAGGTAGAGGCCCGCGCCCGTGGCGAGCCCCGCAGCGCCCGCGCCCATCAGCGCGAAGCCCACCGTCTGGTTGCGCTTGCCGCCGGACACCAGCGCGTCCAGCTGCGCGGTGGTGCGCACCACGTCCGGCTTCTGCAGCTCGGCCTTCTGCGAGCGCGCGAGCGCGTAGAAGGCGCCGCCTCCAGCGAGCAGCGCGCCGCCCGCGGCCGCCGGAATCCACGCGCGGCTGCGCAGCGTGGAGGGAGCGCCGGAGGAGGCCGGCGCGGAGGAGAGCGCGAGCGCCGCATCGGGCGCCTGCGCCGGGGGCGCCTGCACGGCGGGAGCCGCAGCGAGGGGCGCCCCGGCGGGGCGCAGCTGCCGGGCGATGGCGCGCGCGCCCTCGCCCAGCGCATCCAGCACGCCGTCCTTGCGCGCGCGGGTGCTCCAGGAGGCGAGCGGCTCGCCGTCCTTCGCGCCCACCACCTTCACGGTGAGCGCGAGCTCCTTGCCGAAGGTGGCCACGCTGCCCACCAGCACGCCGTCCACGCCGAGCGCGCCGGCGATCTCCGCGAGACAGCTGCTGGACTCCTCCGAGCAGCCCAGCAGCTGCTTCTGCCGCTCGAAGCCCAGCAGCGCGCTGACCTCGGTCTTGGTGGTGACGCGCGCGTGCGCCTCGGCGGCGAGCTGCTGCGCGAAGTAGTCGTTGAAGAAGTCGCAGGCCTTCGCCTCCGCGTCGACGCAGGAGAAGCCCGGCGCGGCGAGCTTGAGGGAGGGCTCCGCCGGCGCCGCCGCGAGCAGGGAGAGGGTGAGCAGGGGGGCGAGCATTTTCAGCAGTCCGTGGAGGTGGAGGCGTTCTGCAGGTTGAAGCGCGCGGGGAAGGCGAGCAGAGGCTGAGAGGGGTTCTTCGGGTCCATCACGTGCACGTCCACGGTGTAGGGCGGAACGGTGCAGTGGTTGGAGTTCCACTGCGCCGAGGCGTCGCCCGTGTTGTTCGTGCTCTGCTCGAGCGTGAGCTTGTCGGCCGCGGGGCTCGCCGGGAAGGCGCCGTAGCCCATGGGGCCCTCGAACACGAGCGGCAGCGCGGCGACGGCCCCGTTGCTCACGTCCAGCACGCGCACCGAGAGCTGCACCGAGGCGTCGTCGGTCAGCGTCTGGGCCGTGTTGGGAGAGAGCCGCAGCGAGTACTTGTCGTTGGCCAGCTTGAAGAGGACCTTGAGGGTGGCGCTGCTCTCGTACTGCGCCGTCACCGCGTACGTGGTGCCGGCGGGCGTGGCGTTCGCGCGCGGCGTCACCTGGGCCACGCCAGGGGTGTCGGTGCCGGCCAGGTCCACCGAGAGGCTGGTGGCGCTCGCGCTGCCCGAGGGGCCGAAGAGCGCGGTGGGCGAGGTGGTGCCCAGCTCGGGCGGCGAGGTGAAGCCCACCCGCCCGGTGCGCACCGGGTTGCCCCAGGCGTCCTTCACCGACACCGCGAGCGGCAGGAAGAGGCTGCCCACCAGCGTGCCCTGCGCGTCGCCGGAGACGATGGCCAGCTGCGCAGCCGGGCCCGCCACCTGCTCGAGCGAGAAGCTGCTGTTGGGCAGGATGTCGGCCTGCGTGAGGAAGGCCTCGAGCAGGAAGCTGCCCGCGAACTGGTTCGCGGTGAGGGTGGGCAGGGTGAAGCGGCCGTCCGCTCCGCTCGTGACGACGGCGGTGTCACCCGTGCCGAAGCGCGCCCACGCGGAGCTGCTGGTGGGGCGCGTGGTGAGCCGCAGGGTGTGGCCCGGCACGGGATTCTCGTAGCGGTCCAGCACCGTGAACGCGGAGGCGGGGAAGGCCTGCATCACCGGGGTGGAGAGCGCGCTGGCCGCGGGGGCCTGCACGTGGGTGGGCGCGGCCGGCAGGTTGCGCACCGGGACGCTCACGCTCACCTCGCCGCCCGCGCTGCTGAGCGCCACCTCGTAGCCGCCGGCCACCGTGTTGGCCGTGCCCGAGGGGCTCTCCACCAGGCCCTCGAGGTTGCTCACCACCTTCAGGTGGCGCGTGCCACCGGGCCAGCTCGCACCCGCGAGCGTGGTGGGCATGTCGAAGGAGATGCTGCTGCCGACGAGCACCTCGCCCAGCTGGTCCAGCACCCGCGCGCGCACCGTGGGCAGGGTGCCGCCCACCGGCACGTCGAGCGACGTGGGCGTCAGCAGCTCCAGCGTGGAGGGCGCGGGCACCACCGTGGTGAGCGCGAAGGAGGCGGTGCCCTCTGCGCCCTCGGCCTCGGCGCGCACCTCGAAGGCGCCCGCCACCGCGTTGGACGTCAGCTCGGCGCTCGCCACGCCCTGCGCATCCGTCTGCACCGTGAGCGCGAGCGCGCCCGCGAAGGTGCCGCTGGGCCCCTCGAGCGCCGGCGCGCTGAAGTGCACCGCCACGCCCGCCACGCCTGCGCCCTGCGCGTCCGTCACCGACACGGCGAGCGCGAAGCGGTCGCCCACGCGGCGGCGCTGCGACTGGCTCGCGGGGACGGCCTGCAGCGAGAGCGCCGCGGGCGGGGGGCCCGCGTCAGGGCCTGCGTCCGGGCCGCCCTCGCCCTCCACGGCCGGGAGACAGCCGCTGCCGCCCCCGCTGCAGTAGCGCGCGCGCTCGGCGTCGAAGTCGATGCAGCCGGCCGCGGTCAGGGCGAGGGAGAGCTGGAGAACGAGAAAGGACAGGGACGCGGAGCGACGACGCCACATGCTGAGAGGGACCCCTGAAAATTGCCACCGCAGGCAGAATGCGGCGGCCCTCTAGCATCTCCCGGGCGCATGAGCACTGTCACCTTGCCACCCCCTCCCAGGTTTCCCTTCATGAGCCCACCCCTCCCGAACCCCGCCTGGAGCCCCGCCTTCGACGGCGCCACCCTGGGCCAGATGGGTGAGGCCGGCGCGCTCATCGTGGAGGACGAGGTGCTGCTGGACGCGGAGGGCACGGCACGCGCGCGGCTCACCCGCGAGGAGGACCCGTCGCGCGGGCTCTACGCGCTCACCTACGCGGTGAGCGGCTGGCTGCTCTACACGCGCTACCTGCCGGACGCGGCCGCGGCGCTCGCGGCGCAGGCGGAGATGCGCGAGGCGCTGGAGGCGCTGCTGCAGCAGCTGCCGGCGGACGGGGCGGGCAGCGCCGAGGCGCGCCGCGCGGGAGGCCCCCTGCTCGGAAGCTTCCTCGCCCGCTACGCGTGAAGGGCCCCCGGGCCCGCTTGCCGGCGGCGCCCGCGCTGCGCACCTCGTGAGGGGTGAGCGAGCACCTGCCCCAGGGACTGCGCTACGTGCCGGACTTCCTCGCGCCCGGGGAGGAGGCGGCGCTGCTCGCGCAGCTGGAGGCGCTGCCCACGCAGGAGATCGTGATGCGCGGCCAGGTGGCGCGCCGCACCACGGCGCACTTCGGCTGGGTGTACGGCTACGAGGCGTGGAGCCTCACCCCGGGCCCCGCCCTGCCCGCCTTCCTCGAGCCGGTGCGCGCCCGGGCGGCCGCGCTGGTGGGGCTGCTCCCCGAGGCGCTGGAGGAGACGCTGGTGAGCCGCTACCCGCCGGGGGCGAGCATCGGCTGGCACCGCGACGCGCCCATGTTCGGCCCGGAGGTGGTGGGGGTGAGCCTGGGGGCGCCGGCGCGGATGCGGCTGCGGCGGGCGCGCGGCGGGGCCGGCGCGGGCTGGGACACGTACACGCTCGAGTTGCCGCCGCGCTCGGCCTACGTGCTGGGCGGGGAGGCGCGCTCGGTGTGGCAGCACACCCTCAGCCCGCTCAAGGCGCTGCGCTACTCGCTGAGCTTCCGGACCCTGAAGAGGCGGCCGGGGGAGACCGGCCGGAAATTCGTGCTCGCGCCAAAGCTCGGGTAGACGTGGAGGCCCGCCTGGAGCTGTCGCATGGTCCGTCTTCCCGCAACCGGCATCGAAGTGGACTCCCTCATCGCGCCCGCGCTGGAGGCGCTGCTGCACGCGCGCGCGGCCCTCACCCAGCTGGAGGAGGCACCGCCCACCAGCAGCCGCTGGAAGGAGGCGACGCCCTACCAGTCGCAGCTCGCGCTCGCGCGCCGGCACGTGGCGGTGGCGGAGCTATCGCTGCGCAGCGCGCGCCTGCGGGCGCTCAACGTGCGCCTCGAGAAGCTGCGCGGCGCTCGGCGCAACAGCGTGGTGGGCGAGCTGCAGCCGGTGCCCGGCGAGCTCTTCACGCTCCCCCCGCGCCCCTTCCCGCAGCCGCAGCCGCTGCTGTAGCCGCGTTCTCCCTTTCCCTCTTCCTGGGGGCAGAGGGTCGGGGTGAGGGTGCCGGGTTCCGTACCGGGTGACGCTGTCTCCTGAATGCAGTGAAGCGGGGATTGACCGTCCTCCTCCTGCCGTCCATGGTGTTCGAGCCATGTCCCCCGGACAGCCACTCCCGCTCTCGCTCGAAGATCCTGCGCCGCTGCTGCGCTGGCTCGATGGAACCGGGCCCGAGCCCGAGCGGCTGGAGTTCCTCGCGCTCGCAC
Organism: Aggregicoccus sp. 17bor-14; assembly: GCF_009659535.1. Classification (NCBI taxonomy): domain Bacteria; kingdom Pseudomonadati; phylum Myxococcota; class Myxococcia; order Myxococcales; family Myxococcaceae; genus Aggregicoccus; species Aggregicoccus sp. 17bor-14. The sequence continues at coordinate 115,565 of NZ_VJZZ01000017.1, read as the reverse complement.
GCAATTGGGTGCACACCGCCATCGCAAAGACACGCCGTATCCGGCCCGAGGTCGACGAGGCATGGGGGCGGATGCTTCAGCTGGCGCGCGATATCGCCACACCCGAGCACCAAGAGACCCGGAGCGCACTTCTCCAGCATCTCATGGCCGATGGGCGACTGACGGTGGACGATCTCGCCCACAAGTGGATCGATCAACTCGTCTCCGACATCACCCAGGTCGAATCCGTCTCGCGCACGCTCGCGGAGCGCCTCGTTCCGCAGGAAGAGCTCGAGGACACGCGTCACACCATTCGCTACGTCCTCGTGGAGTTGCTGCGAAATACCGTCCAGCACAGTCTCGATCCACGCGGCGGCCTGGTGAGCGCCGACCTCAGTGTTTTCGAGGGCAACCGTCAAATGGTTCAGGTCACCGTGGCGGACGCGGGCATCGGCATCCCTGAGAGCCTGCGCACACTTCACCCCTCCGCCGCCAACCCGCGCGTGGCACTGGAGCGCGCGCTCTGGCCTCACATCTCGGGAACCTTCGAGGAGGGCCTGACCGGAACGGCGCAGAACGCAGGCATGGGCCTGTTCTTCATCGCTGAGATGGCGAAGCTCACCGGGGGCACGCTGCTCATCGCGACCCGGGGAGCGACGCTGGTGCTGACCGGCAGCTCCGATGGAATCAGCGCCCCCACCCTGCGCTTCATCGACCCCCAAGGCACGGGCTACCCGGGCACGCTCGTAGTCTTCGAGCTCCCGGTGGGCAGTGTCGTCGACTATCCGGAGCTGATCGAGACCATCAAGGACAGAGCGAAGGCCCGGACCCCTCAGCGGGCGACGCACCGCTGGCTGCGCTTCGATCCTGCGCCGGCAGCCGCGGCCGCTTTCGAGATCCGCTCCCGCGCAGAGGACACCGCGAAGGCAACCGCGCTCGCGCGCGACGAGCTTGTCCCGCGCATCGTGCGGCGCGAGCCCGTCCTGCTCGACTTCGCGGGGCTCGACATCGTCACGCAGAGCTACCTGCACTCCCTGCTCTACGAGCCGCTGCGGCTCGCATGGGCCCTGCGTACGCCCATCTACGTCACGAACGTCGCCCCTGCGGTGCGGAGCACGCTGGATCTGCTGGAGAACTACGCGCTCGCAGGCTGAACCTCTGGAGAAGGCACACCCATGAAGGCGCTCGAGGTACGCGGCAGCTTCGGAATGGACTCGCTGGTGCTCGCGGAGCGCCCCGAGCCCGTGCCAGGTCCCGGGCAGGTGCTGGTGCGCGTGCGCGCCGCCTCGCTCAACTACCGCGACTTCCGCATGGTGCAGGGCCTGTACAACCCGCGCCAGCCGCTGCCCCTGGTGCCCGGCTCGGACGGGGTGGGCACGGTGGTGGCGGTGGGCGCGCACGTGAGGCGCGTGGCGGTGGGCGCGCGCGTGGCGGGCACCTTCTTCCAGGACTGGGTCTCGGGCGAGCCCAGCCGCGAGAAGTGCCGGCGCACGCTGGGAGGCCCCGTGGACGGCGCCTTCCAGGAGCTGTGGCTGCTGGACGAGCAGGGACTCGTGACCGTGCCGGAGCACCTGAGCGACGCGGAGGCGGCCACCCTGCCCTGCGCCGCGCTCACCGCGTGGAACGCGCTCACGGTGCGCGGGAGCGTGCGGCCCGGGGACACGGTGCTGGTGCAGGGCACTGGCGGCGTGGCCCTCTTCGCGCTGCAGTTCGCAAAGCTCCTGGGCGCGCGCGTGCTGGTGACGAGCAGCAGCGACGAGAAGCTCGCGCGCGCGAAGGCGCTCGGAGCGGATGGCCTCATCAACTACCGGCGCCAGCCGGAGTGGGGCAAGGAGGCGCGAAAGCTCGCGGGTGGGGACGGCGTGGACCACATCGTGGAGGTGGGCGGCGCGGGCACGCTCGAGCAGTCGCTCAAGGCGGTGCGCACGGGCGGCCAGGTGAGCCTCATCGGCGTGCTCGCGGGTGGCGCCGCGGAGCTCAGCCTCTTTCCCATCCTGATGCAGAACGTGCGCGTGCAGGGCATCACGGTGGGTGACCGCGACTCCTTCGAGGCGATGAACCGCGCCATCTCGGCCAACGGCCTGCGCCCGGTTCTCGACCGCACCTTCCCGCTCGCCGAGGGCCGCGCCGCGCTCGAGTACCTGGAGAGCGGCGCGCACTTCGGCAAGGTGTGCCTGCACGTGCAGGACTGAGGCGCGCCGGCGCCCCCGGCACCTCAGCTCGCCGCGCGCTCCAGCTCCACGACGAAGGTCGCGCCCTCGCCGGGCCGGCTCTGCACGCGCACGCTGCCGCCCAGCGCCTCCACCACCTGCCTCACGATCCACAGCCCCAGCCCGAACCCGCCGTAGTGGCGGCTGCTCACCGCGCGCTCGAAGGGCTCGAAGATGCGCACCTGCTCCTCGGCAGCGATGCCGATGCCCTGGTCGCTCACCCACAGCCGGGCGCGCGGGCCTTCCGCGTCGAGCACCACCTGCACCGGGCGGCCCGCGCCGTACTTGCTCGCGTTGGTCACCAGGTTCACCAGCACCTGCTCGAGGCGCAGCCGGTCCCAGAAGCCCACCACCTGGGGCGCGATGCGCGCCTCGAGCGCGCAGCCTGCCTGGGCAAGCGGCTCGGCGAGGCGCTCGAGCACCTCGCGCGTGAGCTCGGACAGGTCGAGCACCTCGCGCTCGAGCGCGAGCCGCCCGCTGCGGATGCGCGACACGTCGAGCAGGCTCTGCACCAGCTTGTCCAGCCGCGCCACGCTGCGGCGCATCGGCTCGGCGCGCCGCGCGAGCTCGCCCGGGCCGTGTGGCGCGGCCGCCACCTGCAGCAGCCGGTGCACCTGCAGCGTGAGCCCGGCGAGCGGCGTCTTCAGCTCGTGGCTCGCGATGGAGAGGAACTCGTCGCGGTCGCGCACGCTGCGCTCCAGCGCCTGCTCCGCCCGCTTGAGCTCCGTGACGTCCTGGAAGGCGAGCACGCAGGTGGCCTCGTGCCCCAGCCCCTCGGCGATGCGCGCGGACGTCACCACCCAGCGCCGCTCGCCGCACGCGAGCCCCAGCGCGTCGAGCACCTCGCCGCGCGCCGCGCGCACCTGGGGCAGCGTCTCCGGCGTGAGGGGACGGCCGTCCTCGGCCTGCCATTCGCCCGGCGCCCTCCCCTCGAGCAGCGCGCCCAGGGTGCGCGCGGCGAGCGCGTTGGCGAGCAGCAGCTGTCCCGAGCCGGGCCGCACCAGTGCGATGGCCACCGGCAGCTGCTCGAGCAGGCCCCGCAGCCACTGCCGCTCGCGCCCCAGCTGCGCGTTGAGCGCCTCGAGCTGCTGGCCCGTCTGCACGCGCTCGGTGACGTCGTGGAAGTAGATGGAGAGCCCGTCCGGCGAGGGGTAGATGCGGTTCTCGAACCAGCGGCCGAAGGGCGGGTAGTACTCGAGCAGCGTCTGCGGCTGCTGCGTGGCGAAGGCGCGCTCGTACGCGAGGTGGAAGGGCTGGCCCATCCCCTCTGGGAACTCGGTCCAGATGTGGCGCCCCACGAGCTGCTCCGGCGTGCGTCCCAGCAGGCGCGCGCCGCCGGAGTTCACGAGCGTGTAGCGCCAGTCCGCGTCGAGCGCGACGAAGCCGTCCGTCACGCGCTCGAGCGAGTCCGCCGTCGCGCCCAGCGCGTGGCGCAGGTCCGCCTCCCGCTGCTGCGCCTCCGTCACGTCCTCGAGCGAGGCCACGACCCAGCGGCCTCCCGCGGGCGCCTGCAGCCGCACGCGCGCCCGGCGCCGGCCGAGCCACCACTCCCCTCCCGCGGCCTCACCGTGCAGCGCCCGCTGCAGCGCGCCCTCCAGCTCGGCGCGCGCCGCCTCGTCCCCCAGGGCCGCGCCGAGCGGCTCGCCTGGCTCCACGTCCAGCAGCCGCCGCGCGCAGGGGTTGAGCGCCGCGAGCACGCCGTCCGGCCGGACGAGCGCGAGCGCCACGGGCGCGTGCACGAAGGCCTCGAGCCAGGGGCTCTCCTCCTCCGAGGCTGCCGGCGCTGCGCCTGGCTGCGGGCTCTCCATGCGCAGGAAGCTAGCCACGCCCGCGCCCCGGGCCATCGTGCTGCGCGCGCTAGAGGAAGAAGCCCGGGTCGAACTCGTCCACGTTCACCGGCAACAGGCGCGGCAGCGGGCGCTGGAAGACGCGCGCGTTCATCTCCAGGTCGAGGATCTCCAGCCCCAGCGGGGTGAGCTCGCGAAAGCGCTGGCTCACGTACTCGCGCAGGCCGAGCACCGCCACGCGCCGCTTCTCCTCGAGCAGCGGGCGAAGTGCGCCCGCGAAGTCTCCGCCGTCGTGGCTCGCGAGCACCACCGCGGCGCGCGGGCGCTGGGTGCGGATGGCCTCGAGCAGCTTGAGGATGCCCAGGTCCACCACCTTCTGCTCGGGGCGCCCGTGCAAGAGCGCCACCTCGCAGCCGGCCGTCTTGAGCGCGCGCACGAAGCCGATCATCACGTCCGGCAGCTGCTCGCCGCGCGCGTTGAGCACCACCACGCAGCGCACCGGCTGCGGGAAGTGGCTCTCGCAGAAGGCCACCAGCCGGTCGAACTGCACGCGGTCCTGCGGCTCGGGCTTGCGGCCCAGCACGCTGGCCACCGCCCAGTCCACGTTCTCCGCGTCGATGAGCACGTAGGAGGCGGCGGGAGGGCGCACGGGGGGAGGCGGCGAGGGGGGCGGGACCATGACCGGAGGCTAGGCCCGGCGGGCGCCCCGCGCACCTGCGAAAGCGCCGCGCCGCAGCGGCCTCACATCTGCCGGAACAGGTGCAGGTAGCTGCGGCTGACCGGCAGCACCTCGCTGCGGCCCTTCAGGTGCAGCTCGCCGGTCTCGTTCTCCCCTCGCAGCAGGTGGCTGACCGAGCGCAGGTTCACCACCACCGCGCGGTGGACCTGCACGAAGTCCGCGGGGTCGAGCTGCGCGAGCAGCTCCTTCAGGGGCGTGCGCACGAGCGCGTCGGCGGGGGCGCCCTGCTCGCTGCGCCAGGCGATGCGCGTGTACTTCTCCTCCGAGCGCAGGAAGTCGATGTCCTCCACCGCGATGAAGCGCAGCTTGGGTCCCACCGAGGCGCGGATCCACCGCAGGGGCGCGGGCGCACGGCCCTGGCGCAGCTTCGTGGCCAGCTGCTCGAGCAGCGCCGCGCCCGCCTCCCGCGGCTCGCCCGCGCGCAGCCGCTCCTGCAGGCGCGAGACCGTCTCCGCGAGGCGCGCCGGCTCCACGGGCTTCACCAGGTAGTCGAGCGCGCCGTGCTCGAAGGCCTGCACCGCGTACTGGTCGAACGCGGTGACGAACACCAGGTGCGCGCGCCGCCCGATGTGGCCCGCCGCATCCACCCCCGACAACCCCGGCATGTGAACGTCGAGGAAGCAGACGTCGGGCTGCAGGTCCTCGAACTGCTCTACCGCCTCGCGGCCGTTGCGGGCCTCGGCGACGATGCGCAGCTCGGGCCAGGCCTGCGCGAGCAGGCGCGCGAGCGACTGGCGCAGCAGCGGCTCGTCGTCGGCGATGAGGGCCGTCGGGGTGCGCTCCGTCATCGGCCACTCCCGCGCGAGGGGAACTGCACCTCGGCGCGCACGCCGTGCGGGGCGAGCGGGGCGAGCTGCAGCTGGGCCTCGGGACCGAACACGAGCTGCAGCCGCTCGCGCAGGGTGGACAGGCCCGTCCCCAATCCCGCTTCCGCGCGCCCGAGCCCCACGCCGGTGTCGCTCACCTGCACGCGGCAGCGCCCGCCGGCCTCCGTCACGCGCACCTCGATGTGGCCGCCCTCCTCGCTCGGGTCGATGCCGTGTCGCACCGCGTTCTCCACGAGCGTGAGCAGCGTCATCGGCGGGCAGGGCAGCGCCAGGGCGGCCTCGTCCGCGTGCAGGGCGTACTGCAGGCGGTCCGGCATGCGCATGTGCATGAGCTCCAGGTAGGCGCGCACCAACTCGAGCTCCTGGCCCAGCGTCGTGGCGGGCTCCTGCAGGCGGGGCACCGCGGCGCGCAGGTAGGCGATGAGGCTGCCCAGCACCTGCGAGGCCTGGGGCGCGCCCGCGTCCACGAGCTCGCGCACGTTCGCCAGCGTGTTGAAGAGGAAGTGCGGGGAGACCTGCGCCTGCAGCAGGCGCAGCCGCGCATCGAGGGCCCGCCGCTCCAGCTCGCTGCGCTCGAGGTCGAAGGCGAGTGCCTGGTGCCGCGCCAGCGCGTCCTTTTGCCGCACCAGCGCTGCCAGCGCCACCCACGGCGCGAACAGCAGCCCCACGACGCTGAGCATGAGGAAGCCGTTCACACGCTCCGCCACCCGCCAGAAGGGCGGAGCACCCGCCGGGGTGGAGAGCGCGAAGAGGGCGAAGGTCGTCACGGGGACGGCCGCCGCCACCCCGAGCACCTGCAGCACCCAGCGGGCGAGCCAGCGCGGGAGCCGGCGGGGCCAGCGCTCGAAGAGGCCGAAGACCCCCAGCGCGACGAGCCCCACGAGCAGGGCGCGCACCGCCGCCGAGCCCGGCCCGGTGGTCCAGTGCAGGCCCACCAGCGCCCCGAGCACGCCCGAGAACAGCAGCGTGATGCCCAGGCGCCGCAGACCGAGCACGCGGGCGAGGCCCTGGGGCTTCTGCGAGGAGGCCATGGCGCGCATGCCCAGAGGATAGGCGTCCACCGTGCGCGCGGCATCCCGGCGGCAGGTGCAGGCCGGCCCCTCACCCGTGGTGCGCCGTCCGTCGGCGCGGGCCGTGGCCGGTCCCGCCCGAACCGTCGCCCGTCGCAAGCGCGTGGCGGGCGTGCCGCGGCCTGCTCATCCTCGTCCCGTGCCCCCCTGATCCGCCCGAGGTCCTCCCCATGAACGCAAGCCGCTCCCCCTCCTCCTCACCGCTCGCCCTCGCCCGGACGACCGGCGCTCTCTACCTCCTCACCGTGCTGACGGGGCTCTTCGCGCAGGGCTTCGTCAGCGGCAGGCTCGTCGTCTCCGGCGACGCGGCGGCGACCGCGGCGAACATCCTCACCCACCGGGGCCTGTTCGAGCTGGGCTTCGCCGTCTACCTCGTCGAGATGGCCTGCAACGTCGCCATCACCTCGCTCTTCTACGAGCTGCTCCTGCCCGTGAACCGGAGGGTCGCGCTGCTCTCGGCGCTGCTCGGGCTCGTCGGCTGCGCCATCGAGACCTTCAGCCGCGTCTTCTACATCGCCCCGCTCTTCCTGCTGGACGGTGGGCACGCCTCGAGCGCCTTCGGCCCGGCGCAGCTGCAGTCGCTCGCGCTGCTCTCCCTCCAGGTGAACGAGCAGGGCGCCGGAATGGCCCTCGCCTTCTTCGGCTTCCACGGGCTGCTCAAGGGCTACCTCATCTTCCGGTCCACGTTCCTGCCGCGCATCTTCGGCGTTGTCTCGGCCGTGGCAGGCCTGGGCCTGCTCACGTTCCTCTCCCCCACGCTGGGCGTCCGGCTGTTCCCGGCGGTCGCGGCCGTCGGCCTCGCGGGAGCGCTCGCGATGATCCTCTGGCTCCTCGTGGTCGGCGTGAACGCGCCGCGCTGGGAGGCGCAGGCGCGCGTGGGGACAGAGGGGCTCGCCGTCTAGGGCGCTGTGCCCGTGCGCTCCCGCGCTGCCCGGTGGAACAGCCCCGCGGAGGCGAGCCACGCGGCGCACAGCAGCACGCTGAACGCCGTGCCCTCGGGCGACCCGTGGCGCAGGGCGACGAGCGCGACCAGGGCTTGCGCCGCCGCGGTCACGGTCAGCGCGCGCACCATCCCCTGCGCCTCGCCGCGCGCGACGATGGCGCCCGCCACGCCGACGGCGAGCACGGCGACGAAGAGACCGTTCGCCGGGTTGTCCTCGCTGCCGATGATGCCCACCGCGAGGTTCACCCAGAGCATGCAGAAGGCCGCGAGGATCGCGAGGCCCGCGCCCGCCCGGTACGCGGTGCTGCCCTTCATCCGCGCCGCGAGCTCGTAGCCGCCGCAGGCGACCGCGAGCATCGTGCCCATCACGGCGAAGTCGAACGGCGTCCAGTGGACCTCGTGGGTAAAGCGCATCGCCACCAGCGGCAGCAGCAGGAGGAGCGCCGCGCTGCCCCAGAGGGCGGGCCTCCAGCGATTGCCGCGTCCCTCTCCTGCCGCTGCCCTGTCACCGTGCATCACCATCGTCGCACCCCTCGCCCGGCGGGAGTGCCGGGTGAGAGAGAGGTAGCGCAGCAGGGTGCAGCGCGCGGGCTGCACCGGCGCGAGCGGTCGAAAGGCGAGGCCGAGCGGCCCAGGGGCCCGGGCGGCCTGCTCAGCGCTTGGGTCCGGAAGGCTTGGCGGCGGCCGCCTCGCGCAGCTTGTCCTTCTTGCTCTTGCGCTTGCCCTTCACGCCGCCCTGCGGGTCGAGCACCGGCGCGGCGGCCTCGGTGGGCTCGAAGCCCGGCAGCCGCTCGCGCTCGAGGCGCAGCCCGTGGCGCCGCTCGATGAGGCGGAAGTGGGCCTCGGTGTCCGCCGTCACGAAGCTCACCGCCGTGCCGCGCTCGCCCGCGCGCCCCGTGCGCCCGATGCGGTGCAGGTAGTCCGTGGGCGAGCGGGGCAGCTCGTAGTTCACCACCGCGGCCAGCTGCGCGACGTCCAGGCCGCGCGCGGCGACGTCGGTGGCCACGAGTACCCGCACGCGCTTCGCCTTGAAGTCCTCGAGCGCGGCGGTGCGCGCGCCCTGGCTCAGCTCGCCGTGCAGCGCGGACGCCGAGAGCCCCGCGCGCTGCAGCTTCAGCGTCACGTGGTCCGCGGCGTAGCGGCTCGCCACGAAGACGAGCACCTGGGGCCAGGGGTGCGTGGCGAGCAGGTGGCGCAGCAGCGGCGTGCGCTTGTCGGTGTCCACCGCGAGGGCGCGCTGGTGGATGTCGGGCGCGGGGGCCGCCTCGCTCGCCTCCACCTGGATGCGCGTGGGCTCGCGCAGCAGCCGCGCCGCGAGCGCCTGCACCCCGGGGGGGAAGGTGGCGCTGAAGAGCAGGTTCTGCCGCTGCGCGGGCAGCAGCGCGAGCACGCGGCCGAGCTCCTCCGCGAAGCCGAGCGAGAGCAGGCGGTCCGCCTCGTCCAGCACCAGCGTCTCCACGGCGCCCAGGCGCAGCGCGTTCTGCTCGGCGAGGTCCAGCGCGCGCCCGGGCGTGGCCACCACCAGGTCCGCGCCGCCGCGCAGCGCGAGCATCTGCGGGTTGGCCGAGACGCCGCCCACCGCGAGCACAGTCTTGGGCGGCCGCGGCAGGTGGCGCGCGTACTGTCCCGCCGCCTCCAGCACCTGGGCCGCCAGCTCGCGCGTGGGCACCAGCACCAGCGCGCGCACGGGGCGCGGCGAGCGGGGCGCGTGCGCGGCGAGGCGCTGAAGCAGGGGCAGGAGGAAGGCGGCCGTCTTGCCCGAGCCCGTCTGCGCCGAGGCCCACACGTCTCCCCCCCGCAGCACCGCGGGGAGGGCGGCGCGCTGCACCGGGGTGGGCGCGGCGTAGCCCAGCTCCGCGACGGCGCGGGCGAGCGGCTCCGAGAGGCCGAGCGAGGTGAAGGTCATGGCCCAAGGCCTATACCCCGGCCGGCTGCCCCTGGCGCGGGCGTCGTTCGTCGAGCGCTCGACGCCCCCTGCGCCTGCGGTACGGCCCGCATGTCCAGCGCGAGCGGCGCAGCGCCGGCGCTCCCTGTCCGCAGCCACCGGCACGACGCACAGGAGCGGGACTGGAGGTATGCCATGTCCCCTGCCCTGCTCCCGGCCGTCCGCGTCTCCCCCTCTCGTCCGCGAGGACTGCCGCTTCGGCTCTTCGCCCTCGCCGGCGTGCTCTGCTCGCTGCATGCCTGGGCCGCTCCGCCCGAGCGCTGCGGCAACGGCCGCGTGGAGCCGAACCGGGGCGAGGTGTGCGACGACGGCAACACGGTGAGCGGGGACGGCTGCTCCGCGGACTGTCGCTCCCTCGAGTACTGCGGCAACGGGGTGGTGGACCGCACGCGCGGCGAGGTGTGCGACGACGGCAACACCCAGAGCGGCGACGGCTGCTCGTCGGACTGTCACTCCCTGGAGACCTGCGGCAACGGCATCGTCGACTCAGCGGCCGGCGAGCAGTGCGACGACGGCAACACCACCAACAGCGACGCCTGCCTCAATACCTGCGTGGCCAACCGCTGCGGAGACGGCTTCCGGGACGTGGAGAGCGAGCCGTGCGACGACGGCAACAACGTGAACACGGATGCCTGCACCAACAGGTGCACGATCCCCTTCTGCGGCGACAGCATCACGAGCGCGGGGGAGCAGTGCGACGACGGCAACTTCGTCAACACCGACGCCTGCACCAACAGCTGCACCGTCAACTGCGCAGGGCCGCTGTGAGCTGGGGGGAGGCCTCGAAACGGAGAACGCCGCGTGGCGTGGAAGCCGTACCCTCGGGCGTCAGCCGCGCCCGAGGCTGAAGACGTTGGAGCGGTCGGCGGGGTCGAGCACCACGGCGGTGCCACCCTCCACCGCGGCGAGCGAGAGCGGGGCCAGCGTCTCCTCCAGCACCAGGTAGTGCCCCGATGCACGGGGCGACTCGAGCGCCAGCACCCACTCGCGCCCCTCGTGCTGCACGCGGTAGGGCTCGGCGCCCAGCGTCGCGCTGCGCCAGCGCCGGCGGCGGGGCAGCCGGTACGTTACCTCGAAGCGCTCCTTCACCTCGCGGCAGGAGAAGAGCTCCAGCAGCACCTCGCGCCCGTCCTCGGCGCAGCGCTGCGGCAGCACCTGCACCATGTGCAGGTCGCGGAGGTGGTCGCGCAGCACCCACGCCCAGCCGATGGTCAGCAGCCAGCAGGCCACGAGGCCGATCCACGGTCTCGCGCCGCGCACCTCCCACGAGAGCGCGAAGTGCTCGGGGTCGCCCTCCCGGTAGCGGACCTCGAGCGGCTCGTCCTCGTCGAGCAGGCTCCAGACGTAGACGAAGTGGCGGTGGCCGTAGTGCGGCCGGCCGCCCTCCTCCCGGAAGGTGGCGGCCACGTCGTAGACGGCCGCGAGCTCGAGGCCGTAGAAGTCCTCCACCTGGGCTTCCACCGTGTTGCCCAGCACCTCGGCACGCACGCCCTCGCGCCAGGTGCCCACCGCGTCCACCGCGCGCACGCTCAGCCAGAGGGCGCCGGCGAGCGCGAGGAGTTGCAGGAGCACCGCGCCGGTGGTCTGCAGCCAGCGGCTGCGCCGCCGCGCGCCGAGCGCCGTGGGGTCCAGCGGCAGCGGTCGGGGCGGGAGCGGAGAGCGGAAGCCGGGCGGGAGCATGGGGGGGCCGCAGTGTGCCCGAAAACGACGAACGCCGCGCAGCCCCGGAGGGCGGCGCGGCGTTTCTTCACGGCCCGGGACGGATCAGTACAGGTAGTTGAGCGCCGTCTTGTCCGTGTTCGTCCACTCGCCGGTCTCGTTCGAGCGGAAGCAGCTGTTCATCACCGAGCCGCCCACGGTGGCGGTGCTCGGGGTGCCGGGGATGAGGATGGCGCCCACGTTGCTCGCGCCCTCGTTGCTCGCCGCGCCGCCGCAGCTGATGCTGCGGTCGTAGTAGTCCGAGTGGCGGAAGCCGATGGTGTGGCCGATCTCGTGGGTGATGACGTGCTCGTTCACGTCCACGCTGTAGCTCTGCAGGCCGACGCCGATGTTGATGGTGCCGTAGGGCTTGCCGCCCTTGGGGAAGCCCGAGGAACCGCCCACGCCGGAGGTGGTCTTCGCGGTGATGTTCGCGGTGCAGCCGGTGGCCGGCCCGCGCACGAAGGTGATGCGCAGGTTCTGCTGGTTGTAGTTCTCGATGGCGAGGTCGAGGCCCGCGCTCAGGCGGCTGTAGGTGTTGAAGTCGGCGGTGGGGTTCACGCAGATGCGGGTCACGCTCGTGCCGACCAGGTTCGTCGTCCGGTACTGCTCCGGGATGTTCTTGCCCGTCTGCAGCATCTCGCTGGACGACTCGAGGTCCGCCACGGCGTCGTTGCCCACGATGACCTGGCCGTCGGCGACCCGGATGTCGCTCTCGGGGAAGCCGGCTTCGATCAGGTTGCTGATGATCTGCTGCTGCTCGGCCTCCTTCTCGGAGCCGCCACAGCCGACCATCAGTGCACCGCAGCTCGCCACGAGGACTGCCGCCTTCTTGAGCATGATCGATCCCTCTCTCTTTGGGTGACGCCGCCACGTGACCACCGCGCCCGATGCGGACGGCAGGGGCGGTGTGCAGCAACACCCGGGCCACACGGCCTCCAGAGGTGGGCGCGCGCCGGAGTGGAGCGTCCGTGCTCCAGCCCTCTGTCCCCTGGGCGACGCCCGAGCGTTGGTACACAAACGAAGTGCTCGCGACCACGAGGCTTTCCCACCCGCGCATACGTGACGCGTTTCAGGACAGGCGTGTCCGGAGAACCGTCAGCGCGAGCCCCGGGGTCGGGCCCGGCCCGCCGGAGGTAGGGTTGCGCCCTCCGCCCGCCCTCGCGCAGCATGGTGGCCCCACCGATTTCTCCGGGAGAGGCTCGTGCTCATCTACGGCTCGCGGTTGTACGGGAAGGTCGACGAGGTGCCTGGCGTGGGCCACGTGGCCACCAAGTTCAGCCACCTCAACTTCGTGCCGCTGCTCCCGCGCGAGGGATGGCTCGTGGCGAGCGAGGGCCGCGAGGGGTGGACGGGGCGGGTCATCCCCATGAGCGGCAAGTCCGTGCTGGTGGCGTGGGCGCGCGCGGCCTTCGTGATCGTCGGCGTCGTGGCCTGGCTCGGGGTCGTCTCGGCCTACGCCGGCTCGGGCCCCCATGCGGCAATGGGGCCCGGCGCCGTGGCGGCGCTGTGCACCGCGGGGATGTTCCTCTCCTACCGGTGGGGCTGGATCAGCCGCGCCTCCCCGGAGCGGGCGCTCGAGCTCGCCCAGCTTGCCGGGGTGGACGACACAACGCTGGCGCAGCTGTGCCGCAGCCTCGGGGTCCCGCTGCCCGCGGCCGTGCGGGCGCGCATTCCGCGAGGCCGCTGACTCAGAGCGCGTACGCGGCCATGTCCGCGCGCACCTTGGACACGATGCCCTCCCAGTTGCCGTTGCCCGAGTGGCTGTAGGCCTCGGCGTCGTCGCGGAAGTCCACCGTGTGGTAGCTCCACTTCGCGTGGTTGCCCTCGCACGCGTTGGTGCCGAGCGTGAGGTCGTTGCAGAGCCAGTCGCTCGGGTTGCAGTACGCGCCGCCGCTGCTGCCCGCCACGCCGCCGGTGGAGTGGTAGGCCACCGCCTCGTCGTCCTGGCCGGGGAGGATGCCGGAGTAGGCCGTGCCCTTGGCACCCGCGAACATGTAGAACCAGTGCGCCTGCGTGGTGTTGTGGTTGTACATGGCGCGCGCGGTGGTGGTCTTCAGGTCATCGACGATGGCGTCGCTCGTCGCCCAGGCCCCGTTGTCCGCGAGCTCGCTGCCGCCGCCCGCGCCGCTCGCCACGTCCACCCACTTGATGTTCCAGCCCGTCTGCGTGGTGCCATCCGTGTTGCCACACACGCCGCTCGAGTTGGGCACCGCGTTCTTCTTGTAGCGGGCGCTGGTGCCATAGAGCGACAGCGCGTAGCCGATCTGCAGGTCACCCGCCGAGTGCACGGCGATGTAGCACCAGTTGCTGCCGGTGCAGAAGCAGTCCAGGGCGTCGCGGATGCGGTAGTTCTGCCCGCCGATGCGCTGACGCCCGTCCCAGTTCACCGCCTTCTTGTTCACGCCGGCGGAGACCGTGGCGGGGCCCCAGTTGCTGAAGTCCGCGTAGTTGCCGGGCTGGGTGCCGCCGCCGTTCTTGCCGTGGATCCACAGCGAGTAGTTCGTGGCCGAGGCTTGGCCTGCGGCGAGAAGGGCGAGGACGAGCGTGAGAGACCTCATGGGATTCACTCCGGCGTGAGAGCGCTGCGTGGACGGCGCTCCCGCCGACTTCAGCCCGGGACGCGCACGCCGCGCACTGTGGCGCCGGGTCCCACGCGGAGTGAATGCAACGCGGTTGCGAAACGTGTCGCGCTGAACAGGCTCCGGAACGCAGAAGGGGCCGGCAGTCACCCGCCGGCCCCTCCCCTGCTTCAGCGTTTCCGCTGCGCTACCAGATGCGCACGCGCTGCTCGGGCGCGAGGAACAGCGGCTGGCCCGGCTTCACGTCGAAGGCGGTGTACCAGGCGTCGATGTTGCGGCTGACGTTGGGGCGGAAGTGGCCCGCGGTGTGCGGATCCACCACCAGCTGCTGGCGCAGGGCCTCCTCGCGGTACTTGCTGCGCCACACCTGCGCGTGGCCGAGGAAGAAGCGCTGGTCGCCGGTGAAGCCCTCGAGCACGCGGTCGGGCTTGCCGCCGAGCGACAGCTGGTACGCGTCATAGGCCACGAGCAGGCCGGCCAGGTCCGCGATGTTCTCGCCCAGGGTGAGCGCGCCGTTCACGTGCGCGCCGGGCAGCGGCTCGTACTGGTTGTACTGGGCCACCAGCTGGTCGGTGTACGTCTTGAAGCGCTGCACGTCCTCGGGCTTCCACCAGTCGGTGAGGCGGCCCTGGGGGTCGTACTTGCGGCCCTGGTCGTCGAAGTGGTGCGAAATCTCGTGGCCGATCACCGCGCCGATGGCGCCGTAGTTCACCGCGGGGTCCGCGTTCTTGTCGAAGAAGGGGGGCTGCAGGATGGCGGCCGGGAACACCACCTCGTTCATGGTGGGGTTCGCGTAGGCGTTCACCTGCATGGGCGGCATGAACCACTCGTCGCGGTCCACCGGCTTGCCCAGCTTCGCGAGGTTACGGTTGTACTCGAAGGCGGCCGCGCGCTCGGCGTTGCCCACCAGGTCGTCGCGCTTCACCTCGAGCGCCGAGTAGTCGCGCCACTTCACCGGGTAGCCGATCTTCGGCTTGAAGGAGGCGAGCTTCTGGCGCGCCTTCTCGCGCGTCTCGGGCGCCATCCAGGGCAGCTTCGCGAGCCGCGCGTCCATGGCGGCGATGACGTTCTTCACCAGCCGGTCGGCCTCGGCCTTGGCCTCGGGCGGGAAGTGCTTCTCCACGTACAGCTTGCCCACGGCCTCACCCATGGCGTGGCTCACGTGGTCCACGCCGCGCTTCCAGCGCTCCTGGTTCTGCGGCTGGCCGCTGAGCACCGTGCCGTCGAAGGCGAAGTCCTCGTCCACGAAGGCGCGGCTGAGCAGCGGCGCGTAGTCCTTCGTCGTGTGCAGGGTGAGCCAGTCCTTCCACACCGCGAGCGGCTGGCTGCCCAGCAGCTTCGCCGTGCCGGTGAGCGCGCTGGGCTGCGAGACGATGAACTCGCCCTGCGCGTCCAGGCCCGCCGTCTTGAGGAAGGTGCCCCAGTCGAAGCCGGGCGCCTTCTTCGCGAAGTCCGCCTTCATCCACTTGTTGTAGGTCTTGTCGTCGTCGCGGCTCTCGACCCGGCTCCAGTGCGCGCGGGCGAGCTTCTCCTCCAGCCCGTAGATGCCCTTGGCCTTCGCGGCCGCCTGGGCCTGCTGGACGCCGGCGAGCACCAGCATGCGCGCCATGTGCTCCTGGTACTTCTGGCGCACCTCGGCGAACTTGGGGTTGTCCTGCAGGTAGTAGTCGCGGTCCGGCAGCCCCAGGCCGCTCTGCACGAAGATGGGGATGTAGCGGTCCGGGTTCTTCGCGTCCTGGTTCACGTACACGCCGAAGGGCGTGGGGTTGGTCTGGCGCAGGTGCTCGCCGAGCACGCGCGCGAGGTCCGCCTTCGTCTTGATGCCAGCGATGCGCGCGAGCGCGGGCTTGAGCGGCTCGGCGCCCTTCTGCTCGATGGCCTGCTCGTCCATGAAGGACGCGAAGTAGTCACCCACCCGCTGCGCGTCCGTGCCCTGTGCGGCGTGGGCCTTCGCGGCCTCCTCGATGAGGGCGCGGTTCTGCTCGCGGGCGCGGTCGTCCAGCACGTTGAACATGCCGTAGCGCGCGCGGTCCGCGGGGATCTCCGTGGTCTTCGTCCACGTGCCGTTCGCGTAGCCCGTCCAGCTCACGCCGGGCTGCTGCTGACGGTCCATGCCGGCCACGTCGAAGCCGAAGCTGCCCAGCTCGGGCTTCTGCTCCGGAGCAGGGGCCGGAGCCGGAGCGGGGGCAGCGGCCTGCTGCTGGACGGGAGCCGCGGGCTGCGGCGCGGGGGACTTGCTGGTGGCACAACCGGCGGCACAGGCCGCGGTCGCACCGAGGAGGAGAAGGCTCTTCTTCAAGGGAGCTCCTTGTCTGCGGGACGGGGCGGGAACCCTATAGGTCCCTGCCCCGTCCGCAAGAACAAGGTGCGCCCGGCTGCCCTTACTGCAGGAAGGCGGCCTTCACGGCGTCCAGTGGCGGATTCGCGCCGGTGCTCGCGTTGGTGCAGCCCTGGTTCACCGTCCAGATGATGGTGCCGCCATAGCCGTTGTCCTTGGTGAACTTGCCCTTCGCCGCGATGGCCTGGGGGCTCTCGTAGGAGATGAACTTCACGTCACCGTCCACGGGGCTCGTGAAGGTGAGGTAGCCGGCCTGCGCGTTCGCGTCCCAGCGGTAGGCGGCGTCCGAGTAGTAGCGCATCACGTACGCGTAGGTGACGTAGTTGTCGCTGCCCTTGAGGTCGCTGCCGCTCGCGATGCGCTGCAGCGGGCCGGTCTCGTTGCGCCACGCCATGCCGTAGAAGCCGATGCCCATGCCCAGCTTCGACTTGGGGATGCCCGCGGCGGCGAGCATGCGCAGGCTGGAGGCGTTGCTCGAGGGGTGGTCCGCGCCCTCGCCGGTGAGCGCGGAGCTGTGCCAGCTCACCCACCCGGAGTACGCGCCCGCCATCTCGTAGGCCATCACGTTCACCTGGTCCAGCGACTGCGCCAGCGTGGCGTACCAGGCGTCCGCGCTGCCCGCGTTGCTGTTGAGCCAGCGGATGGGGAAGGTGAGGATGACGTTGGGGCGGGTGCTGCGCAGCTGGCGCGCGAGCGCGAGCAGCAGCGGCTTGTCCGCGGTGTCCACCGGCTCCCAGTCGAGGTCGATGCCGTCGAAGCCGAGGCGGTCCATGGTCGCGAGCAGGTTCTGCACGAAGCGGGTGCGGTTCGCGTCGCTCGAGGCGCCCACCCAGCCGCCGTGCTCACCCGCGCCGCCCACCATCATGATCGCCTTCTTGCCGGCCGCGTGCGCGCGCGCCGTGAGCTTCGTCGCCATGGCCTCGCCCTGGTAGGTGTCGAAGCCGGTGTTCAGCGAGGCGTCCGCGTTGGGGATGACGCGACTCACCATCAGGTGGGTGATGGCGCTCATGTCCACCTTGTCCACCGGGTAGAGGTCCTGCTGGTAGCCCACGTAGTAGGCGGACACCCACTTGCCGCTCGTGGACGTGGGAGGCGGCGGGGGGGTGGTGCCCGAGGTCACGGTGACGGTGGCGCTCGCCACCTTCGTCGCGTCCGCGCTGCTCTTGGCGACCACGTGGTAGGTCCCGGCCGCGCCCGGCGCGATGTACGCGCCCGAGCTGTTGATGGTGCCGCCCGCGCTGCCCTCCTGCACGCTCCAGGTGACGGCGGTGTTGGTGGTACCGCTCACCGTGGCCGTGAAGGCCTGGGAAGCGCCCGGCGCGAGCGTGGTGCTCGCGGGCGTGAGGGCCACGCTGACGGCCGGAGTCGGGGTCGGGGTCGGGGTGGGCGTCGGGGCCGGGGTCGCCGCCACGAGGCGCACGCCGTCCACGTACAGCGGCGGCAGGCTCTTGCCCGCGCCCTCGATGAGCACCACGCCGTCCACCTGCGCCGCCGCGGCGCCGAGGTTGGAGAGCGGGATGCGGCAGGTGGTCCACGCGTTCGCGGGGATGCGCGCGCCGGTGCAGAAGGCGTTGATGGCGAGCTGCGTGCGCGCCGCGCCGTTCACCGTCACGTAGGCGTTGAGCGCCGGGTTGCTCGTGGCGCCGCCGTTCACCATCAGCTCGAGCGCGTCGCCCGCCGCGGTGGTGAGCGGCGAGTGGTGGAAGTACAGGCCCTGCCAGGCGCCGAAGGTGACCGCGATGGAGCGCGTGCCGCTGCCCACGGGCGAGGCGTTGGTGAGCGAGTGGCTCGCCCAGGACCAGTCCTGCCAGCCCGTGCCCAGCGCGTCGGTGAAGACGGGAGAGTTGCTCGCGAGCTCACCCTGCACTTCCGCGGTGGGCTCGGTGTCCGCGCTGCCGTCGTCCGGTGCCGCGCCGCAACCGGCCAGCAGCACTCCCAGCGCCCACACGCTCAGTCTCGAAGCCTTCATCGCACTCCCTGCACCGGGGGAAGGTTTGTGCCGCGCTCTTCACGCGGAGTTCCCGGTTTCGGAGGCGTAGAGGGCAATGCGGGCGCGTAGGACAACAAGGCACGGGGTAGGCATCGCGCTTGCCCGGCTGCTGCGCAGGCGCGGTTTCGCGCCTGCCTGCCACTCGCACTGCGAGAGAAGTTGTGCGGGAACGGAACCGGGCCGTTTCCGCGCGCGGCTCAGGACTCCTTCTCGACCCGCTGCAGCTCGTCGAAGCCGGGCAGCGTGGAGAGGTCCGGGACGATGGTGATCTCGATGCGCCGGTTCTGCGCGCGGCCCTCCGCGGAGTCGTTCGGCACGGCCGGCTTGCTGTCGCCGAAGGAGGCCGCGCTGATGCGGTCCGGGGGCATCCCCACCTCGCGCATCGTCTTCACCACGGTGAGCGCACGCGCCGCCGCGAGCTCCCAGTTGCTCGGGTACTGCGCGGTGGCGATGGGCACGTTGTCCGTGTGGCCCTCCACCTGGAACTGCCGGCGCGGGATGGAGGCGAGCAGCGTGGCCACCTCGCCCACCGCCGCCTTGCCCTCCTTGCTGAGGCTCGCGCTGCCCGAGGGGAAGAGCACGTCCGAGGCGAGCACCACCACCATGCGCCCCTCCACGATGCGCACCTTGAGCTTGCCGGCGTCGATGAGGCCGCGGAACTTCGCGAGCAGCGCGCGGTACTCGCCCATGCGCGCCTCTGCCTCCTCCTTGCGCTGCTGCAGCTCGTTGAGCGCGGTGGTCATCTCCGCCACCGAGGCCTCCATCGCGCTGCGGTCCTTGAGCACGCGCGCGCGCTCGGCCTCCAGCGCGTAGATGCGCTCGTTGAGCTCCTTCACGTTGTCCTTCTCCGAGGCCAGCGCCGCCTGCAGGTCCTGCTCGCGCTTCTGCCCCGCCGCGAGCTCCTCCTCGCGCTTCTTGAGGGCGAGGTTGCGCTCCTCGAGCAGGCCTTGCGTGGTCTCGTGCTCGGTGCGCAGCGCATCGTAGGTGCCCTGCGAGACGCAGCCCGTGAGGGCGGTGAGCAGCGCGAGGGCAGTGAGCAGCGGCTTCATGGGTGGGCTCCTCCAGAGCGGATGCGTGAGAGCGCGCAACTTAATGCCGGATGCGCGCGAGTGAAGGGCGCAGGGCACACACATGTGCGCGTGCATTTCTTCAGGCTCGGCGGAAGTGCGGACGGCGCGTGCGTACGCGCACTACTCGCGGCGTTGCTGCAGCTGTGCGAAGAGCGCGGCGTAGAGCGCGGGCGCATCGAAGCGCGAGCCCCAGCCGACTTGCGCCCAGTGGTCCGCCTCCACCGTGCCGAGCACCTCGCCCCAGCGCTGCGAGGAGGCGGGCACGAGGCCGTCGTTGGGCCCTGCGCGGCGCGAGAGGTAGAGGTAGCCGGGCGCGAGCAGCGGGTGCAGCGCGCGGCTCGCGGACTCGAACGCCGCGACGTAGGAGCCGTAGGCCACGCCGCGCACGTCGGGGACCTCGGCGTTGAAGGCGAGCATCCGCGCGGTGGTGAGCGCGTAGAAGGCATCCGTGCCCACGCGCAGCGCGCCCGCGAGCCGCCTCAGGCCGAGCTTCTCTCCGAGCAGGTCGGTGCCCAGGTCCGCGAGCGGCGTGCCGTGGTGCGGCGTCCCGATGGTGGTGAGCGAGGCCACCCGCGAGGCGAGCCCGAGCCGGCTGATGGCGTAGCGCGCATCCAGCCCGCCCATGCTGTGCGCGATGATGTGCACGCGCTCCGCATCGAGCGAGCGCACGGCGCGCGAGAGCGCCTCGGCGCGCTCGGCGACGGAGCCGACCGGCGGCACCTGCACGAGGTGCACGTCGCAGCCCAGCGTGCGCAGGTGCGCGGGGATGCCGCGGAAGTACTCGTGGCGCTTGCCGCCGAGCTCCAGCGCGTCGAAGCCCAGCACGCCGTGCGCGAGCACGATGGGATGGCGCAGCGGCCGCGCCGCGCGGCGCACCGCGCGCACCTGCCTGCGCCGGCGCAGCGCCCAGCGCGCCGCGAACGCAGCGCAGACCAGGACGAGCAGCAGCAGCGACAGGAGCACAGCGGGTTGCACGGGAGGCGAAGCGTCGCCGCTGTGCGGGTGCGCGGGCAAGGCTCACGCGTGCGCCACATCCGCGGCCTTCGTGGCCCTGGCACCTACAGGCGAGCGGACAGTGCTTGCAACGGCTGCGGCACGCAGAGCCCCTTCTTGTGCAGCGGCGGTCGCATGCCGCACACTGCCACCTGCATGCGCGTCCCCCTCGTGCTGCTGCTGCCTGCCTTCGCCGGGTGCATCGGCGACCCTGTATGGAACTTCCAGGGGCACGTGCTCGACTGCGCTACCTCGGGGCCTCTCGACGGCGTGTCGGTCCTTCTCGTCGTCGAGCAGGGGGACCACACCCGCCGCCAGGGGACCACTTCAGCCGAGGACGGCGCGTATGAGCTGGACCTCATCGCTTCGCACGGGTGGCCGGGGACCCTGCGCTTCTCGAAGGTTGGATACGAGGACCACACTCGGCGACTGAGCAATGCGGCAGACCTTCGGGCCCAGCCTGAGCGGTTGTGCCTCGTTCCCTTGCGCGCGCGATAGCGGACGTTCCGCGCACAGCAGCGACGGAGCAGGGCCGCCGTGCAGTCGATGCACCAGCGAGTGGATGCCACGCTTCCGGATGATTCGTTCCCAACGGCACGCACTCACCTGGCCCGCTTCGATGACACGCGAGAGTGGCGCGCGGCCCACGGCCTCGAGAAGGAGAGGCCGGGAGGGGACGGGGCTTCTCCAGGTGGGTGAAGCCGTCCACGACGCACGGGACGGCTGTCCCGAAAGGAGACGCCCCTCCCGGGCGCGGACGGGCGCGCGATGCAAAAACGTAAAATCCTATTTTACGTTTTTGCGCGACGCGGGCCGCCGCTCCCGAGGGGGGACGCACGCAGAGTGAAGCGCGCCCCGGAGCCGGAGGGCTCTCGCGTAGAACGGACGTTTCGTTCCACGCGGAGGAGGGCCGACGGCGCGGGTGCAAGCGAGGACGGAAGCTTCATCCCGCGCAGCGCTGGGGACGCGAACCCATGGACGCCAGCGTGTCACCCCTGAGCGCTGCGGAGTCGACAACGCCCCACCGCGAGCGGCCGCAGCGCTCCGTCATCCTTCCAGTCCCGACGCCCCTTCCGGCAAGCAGTGCACCTGAACGCGGCGATACCCACGCGCTCCGGTAGCGGTGGCACCCAGCTCTGGAGCGATGGAGACTGTGCCGCGATGGCCGAGTCGAATGAAGCGCAGCGCTACGCGGAGGCCTGGGAGGAGCTCTCCAGGCTGGAGCGTCGCATGGCGCTGGGCATGGGCAGCGCACTGGGCATATGGGTCCTCGCCCTCGTGCTGGGCTTCCTGGGCCTGGACCTGGTCAGGTACCTCGCGTGGCTGATCTTCGCGGCGGCCGCCATCGGCGTCACTTCGAATATCCAGCTGGCCTCCGCGCGATGCCCACGCTGTGACCGCTTCTTCCTGCGCGCGAGGTCGGACCCTGAGAAGTGCGCGAACTGTGGGCTCGAGCGCGACGCGCCTCCTCCGGAAGGCCGGTAGTCGCAATCCCACACGAGCGGCCCAGCGGGCAGCTCAGCCATGCAGGCCGAGCGCGCGCTCCAGGTTCTCGCGCGCCGCTTCGTCGAGCCGCGCGTGGAAGCGCTGCGAGAGGAAGATGCGCTCCTGCTCGAGCAGCCCCTCGAGGAAGCGCCGCCTCCCCGCGGCGAACATCTCCGGAGGAACGGCCGCGTACTCCCGAGCGATGTCCCGCTCGTACGTGTCATAGGCGTCGGGCGCTGCGCCCAGCACCGCCATGTCGCAGTCGAGGAACAGCGCTTCCTCGCCCGTGACGTCGGACGGCGACAGGTGCCCGTGGCGCGCAGTGAGCCGCACCAGGTGCGCGACGTGCTCGGCGTCCACCTCCGGCATCTCCGCGCCCAGCATGCGCAGCGCGAGCTGCGCGCTCGCCTCCTCGTTGTCGTGCGCGCCGGGCACGTACACGGCGTCGTGGAAGAGCAGCGCCAGGTACACCTCGCGCGGATGCGTCCAGCCGTTCTCCTCCGCCACCTCGGCCCAGCGCGCCACCACGTCCGCGAGGTGCCGCACATCGTGATACGCGCGCTGCGGCTCGGCGTAGGCCGCAAGCACGGCGCCCATCAGCGGCTCGGGAATGGGAAAGGGCACTTCGAAGGGCACGTTCATGTCCGCTCCTCTGCATCCAGCATCCCGTCCGCCATGCGCCGCAGCGTGGGCGCAGCGAAGCCCTCGGGCAGCACGCCGGGTGCCGCGGCGCTCACGCGGTAGGCGCCCTCGATGGCGCTGAGCAGCCCCGCGGCCATGCGCCCCACCTGCCGCGTGCCGCGGCCCTCGTCGCGAAGGCACTCGCCGAGCAGCTCGCGCAGCTGCCGCAGCGTCTCCCCCACTGCCTGCGTGTAGAGCGCGCGCACTTGCGGCTCGCGTACCGCCTCCGCGCCCACCACCACCCAGGCGGCCACCGCGCGAGGGTCTGCGTCCTCGCCCATCGCCACGTAGGCATCCAGGAAGGCGTGCAGGCGCGCGCGCGGCGCATCGCCCGCGGCCTCGAGCCTTCGCTGTACGCGCAGCGCGAGCGCGCCGGTGAGCCGCTCCACGAGCGCGACGAGGATGTCCTGCTTCGTCTCGAAGTGGTAGTGCAGCAGCCCGGGCGTGAGCCCCGCCGCCTTGCCGATGGCCGCGATGGTGGCCTGCGCGTAGCCCTGGCGCGCCATCACCTCGAGCAGCCCGTCCACGATCTGCCCCCGGCGCTCCTCGCTGTTCGACGGTCTTCCCATCCGGCGCTCTCCCTCCAGGTCACCTTGCACCATCCCGAGCACCTGCGCATTATTTGGTCATGCACCCAAATTACGCAAGTGCGGACGTGCAGACCGGCCTTCCCTGCTTCCTCGTGCGGGAGGCGCTGTCCCGGGCGGAGTGCGCAGAGGTCATCTCCGAGGCCGAGGCCGCGCACTTCTCGGCCACGGGCCGCGACTACCCGCCCTCGTACCGGGACAACGATCGGCTCGTGCGGGACGACGCAGGCCTCGCCGAGCGGCTCTTCGCGCGGCTGCGTCCCCTGCTGCCCGCGCAGCTCGAGGACGCGCAGGGCCGCCACTGGCGGCTGCACGGGCTCAACCCGCGTTTTCGCTACTGCCGCTACCGCGAGGGCCAGCGCTTCTGCATCCACCAGGACGGGGCCTGGTCGCCGCGGCCTGGGGTGCGCTCGCAGCTCACCCTGATGCTCTACCTGAACGATGCGCGCGACTTCCGAGGAGGCCACACCCGCTACTACGCCGAGCGGGGTGCGGACTCGGCGCTGCTCGGCACGGTGCAGCCCGAGGCCGGCACCGCCATCGTCTTCGACCACGCGCTCTGGCACGACGGAGAGGCCGTCACGCAGGGCACGAAGTACGTGATGCGCACCGACGTGCTCTACACCTGCGAGGACGCGGCGCCACACCACGAGCCCCACGTCCTCGGCGCCCACGAGGGCTACGTGTGGAGCGTGCTCGCGCTGCAGGACGGCCGGCTCGCCACGGGCTCCCGCGACTGCACGGTGCGCCTGTGGCGCCGCGCGGGCGAAGGCTGGCAGCCGGACGGCGAGCTGCGCGGGCACACGGCCTCGGTGGTGGCGCTCGCGCAGGACGCGGGCGGGCGGCTGTGGAGCGGCTCGCGAGACCGGCGCGTCCTCTGCTGGGAGGGGGGCCGCCCGCGCGAGGTGGGCCGGCACGCGGGGGCCGTGCTCTGCCTCGCGAGGGTGGCGCCCGGGCTGCTGGCCAGCGGCGGCGCGGACGGCCTCATCCGGCTGTGGTCGGAGGAGGGCAAGGCCGCAGGGGTCCTCGAGGGCCACGCGGGCTGGGTGTGGTCGCTGGCGGGCTTGCCGGGCGGCCGCCTCGCCTCGGCCTCCGAGGACGGCACGCTGCGGGTGTGGGACCTCGCGCGACGGCGCGAGGAGGCGCGCCCCGTCGAGGCCGGACCCCCGCTGCGCGCGCTCGCGGCCGCCGCGGACGGAGCGCTCTACGCGGGAGACGCCGAGGGGCGCATCACCCGGCTGCTCCGGGGCACGCCGGCGCAGCGCGCGGCCGTCCACAGCGGCGCGGTGTGCGCGCTCGCCCTGCGCGCGGATGGCACGCTGGCGAGCGGCGGAGAGGACGACCTCTTGCGACTGCTCGACGCCGCGCAGCTCACGCCGCGCGGCACACACCCGCACGGCGCCTTCGTCCGCAGCCTCGCGACCCTCCGCGACGGCCGGCTCGCCAGCGCCTCCTACGACGGGACGGTGCGGCTGTGGCCCTGAGCACGCCGCGCGGGCCTGTGGGCTTCGCTTCCCGGGAGCGGCGTGGAGCGGGGCGAGCCTCCGCCCGTTCGCTGCAGGCGGCGCGCCGCTCGCTGCACCGCAGGCGCCTGCGACTGCAGGGTGCTGCCCCACCGGAGCCGTCCATCCTTAGCTTGAGGGGCCGTGGATCCACGCCCCTCCGCCACCCTGCCCTTCCCGGTCGCCCCCCGGCGGCACGCGGAGGCCGCGGCCGTGCGGGCTGCGGGGCACTGGCTGCTGCACCGGCTCGTCCCGATGCTGCTGCTCTGGAGCGTGCCGGGGCTGCTCTCCGCCACCGCGCTCTACTTCGTCATCCAGCACGAGGAGCCGGGGCTGCGCTTCCGCACGGCGCTCATCTGGCAGTACCCGCCCTGGCTCTTCTGGGCGCTGGTCACCCTGCCCATCCTCGCGCTGGGCCGGCGCTTCCGGCTGGAGCCGGGCACGCTGCGCAACGCGGTCCCCGTGCACCTGGCGGCCCTCTTCGCGGTGAGCACCGCGCACACCGCCGCGGCGCTCTACTGCGGGCAGCTCGCCGGGCGGCCCTGGTACCTGCAGAACACGCTCGCGCAGATGCTGCCGCTCAGCGTGCTCAAGAGCCTGCCCTTCGAGCTGGTCAGCTACCTGGGGGTGCTCGCGGTGGGCTCCGCGCTCGACTACCACCGGCGCTTCCGCGAGGGCGAGCTCGCCCAGGCGCAGCTCGCCACGCAGCTCGCCCAGGCGCAGCTGGACGCGCTGAAGATGCAGCTGCACCCGCACTTCCTCTTCAACACGCTCAACGCCATCAGCGTGCTGGTGCGCAAGCAGGACACGGGGGCGGCCGTGCGCATGCTCACCGGGGTGAGCGAGCTGCTGCGCATGGCGCTGCACAACACCGGGCGCCAGCACGTGCCGCTGAAGGAGGAGCTGGACTTCCTCGAGCGCTACCTCGACCTCGAGCAGGCGCGCTTCCACGACCGGCTCAACGTGCACCGGCGCATCGAGGCCGCGACCCTGGACGCCCAGGTGCCCAACCTCCTCCTGCAGCCGCTGGTGGAGAACGCGCTGAAGCACGGCATCGCGCGCTGCAGCTCGGCCTGCACGCTGGAGCTCTCGGCGGCGCGGCGCGGGGACTGGCTGCAGCTCGAGGTGCGCGACGACGGCCCGGGGCTGCGCGCGGACTGGCAGGAGGGCAGCGGCATCGGGCTCGCGAACGTGCGCGCGCGCCTGCGCCAGCTCTACGGGGACGCGCACCGCTTCACGCTGGAGAACCACCCGGACGGGGGCGTGCGCGCCTGGCTCGAGATCCCCTTCGCCCCTGCGGAGCGCGCCCCATGAGCACCCACGAGCGCATCCGCACCCTGGTGGTGGACGACGAGCCGCTCGCGCGCGAGGGGGTGCGCATGCTGCTCGCCCAGGACCCCGAGGTGGACATCGTGGGCGAGGCGGCCAACGGCCGCGAGGCGCTCGAAGCGCTGCGGCGCCTGCGCCCGGAGCTGGTGATGCTCGACGTGCAGATGCCCGAGCTCAACGGCTTCGAGGTGCTCGCCCGCCTGGCCCCCGAGCCCCTGCCGGCCGTCATCTTCGTCACCGCGTACGACCGCTACGCGCTGCGGGCCTTCGAGATCCACGCGATGGACTACCTGCTCAAGCCCTACGACGACGACCGCTTCTACGAGGCGCTGCGCCGCGCGAAGGACCAGCTGCGGCTGCACCACGTGCAGGACCTCAAGGCGCAGCTGCTCAGCGCGCTCGCCACCTACCAGGGCGCCGAGGCGGGCGCGGCCAATCCCCCCGCCCCGCAGCCGCAGCAGCCCACCTACCTCACCCGGCTCGCCATCAAGGACGTGGGCCGGGTGGTGTTCCTCGACGTGGCGGAGATCGACTGGATCGAGGCGGCGGACTACTACGTGCAGATCCACGCAGGCCCCCACACCTACCTGCACCGCGAGACGATGCAGAGCCTGGAGGAGCGGCTGGACCCGGCGTGCTTCATGCGCATCCACCGCTCGGCCATCGTGAACCAGGGGCGCATCCGCGAGCTGCGCAGCGAGGGGCGGCGCGACCTGATGGCGGTCCTGTCCTGCGGTGCAGTGCTGCGGGTCGCGCGCAGCTACCGCGAGAAGTTCCAGCACCTCTCCTGAGGCCGCCCGCGAGGCCCACTCGCTGCAGCGCCCGCACCTTCCGCTGCACCGGTGCGCCCGTTGCCTGAAGGCTGCGCGCACGGGCGCCGCGCGATGGCCAAGGTGCACCTGCCACACCCTGTGCCCAGGAGGCCCTGCATGTTCGCCCGTCCCGCCGTCGCGCTGCTCGTCACCAGCCTGGGGCTGCTCCCCCTGCTCGCGCACACCGAGAGCGCCGTCACCCCGCGAGCCATCGTCGCGCGCCACGTGGCCTCGCTCGGCGGTGAGGCGCGCCCGCTGGGCCCGCACCGCTGCCCGAAGCAGCAGCAGCAGCAGCTGGAGGTGGAGCGCGCGGCGGCCGGAGACCACCTCATGGACTGGGCCTACCCGGGCTTCGTGAGCTGGGTGCCGCTGCAGGACGGCGCCACGCTCCTGGCGCCCCTGCGCAGCGAGGCGAGCTGACCCAGGTCAGTGCCCCTCCTTCTCCACCTTGATGCTGCCGGGCAGCGGGTCCTCGGCGGGCCCGGCCTTCTGCAGCCGCTGCGCCGTGGCCTCCACCTGCCGCATCACGCGCAGCAGGTTCTTGCCGGCGACCTTGCGCACGTCCTCGTCCGAGTACCCGCGGCGCAGCAGCTCGGCCATCAGCGCGGGGTAGGCCTCCACGCCGCCGAGCCCCTCCACCGTGCGGGTGATGCCGTCGAAGTCGGAGCCGAGCCCCACGTGGTCGATGCCGGCGAGCTTGCGCACGTGGTCGATGTGGTCCGCCACCTGCGCGAGCGTGGCGGCGGGGTACGGGTGCGCCTTCAGCCAGGCCTCGAAGGCGGCCTTGCCGGCGTCGGGGTTGCCGGTGTTGAGCGCCTTGAAGCGCTCGGCGCTGGCGGCGACCTCGGCGTTGTGCAGGCGCACGGCGTCCGAGACGAAGTCGGGCACGAAGGCGACCATCACCACGCCGCCGTTCTGCGGGAGCCGCTCGAGCACGTCGTCCGGCACGTTGCGCGGGTGGGGCGTGAGGGCGAAGGTGGCCGAGTGCGAGAAGATGACGGGGGCCTGCGCCACGTCGAGCACCTTGTGCATCACGCGCGCGGAGACGTGCGAGAGGTCCACGAGCATGCCGAGCCGGTTCATCTCGCGCACCACGAGGCGGCCCTGCTCGGTGAGGGGCTCGGCCTGGGGCGCGTCCGTGGCGGACTCGGCCCAGCCCACGTTCTTCGAGTGGGTGAGGGTCATGTAGCGGGCGCCCGCGCGGTAGAGCTGGCGCAGCGCGCCCACGGAGCCGCCGATGCTGTGGCCTCCCTCCATGCCGATGAGCGAGGCCACCTTGCCCTCGTGGTGCGCGCGCTCCACGTCCGCCGCGGTGAGCGCGAGCGAGAGCTGCTTCGGGTAGCGCTCCACCAGGCGGTGCACCACGTCCATCTGGTCCAGCGTGGCGAGCACCGCGTCCGAGCCGGGCAGGTCCGCGGGCACGTACACGCTCCAGAACACGCCGCCCACCCCGCCCTCGCGCAGCCGCGGCAGGTCGGTGTGCAGGGGCGGCGTCAGCTTCCGCCCGTCGGCCATCAGGTCCAGCTGGGAGAGCCGGTTGCCCTCGCGCTCGCGCACCTGCCAGGGCAGGTCGTTGTGGCCGTCGACGAGGGGCACCTCGCGCAGCA
This sequence comes from Aggregicoccus sp. 17bor-14, assembly GCF_009659535.1. NCBI lineage: Bacteria > Pseudomonadati > Myxococcota > Myxococcia > Myxococcales > Myxococcaceae > Aggregicoccus > Aggregicoccus sp. 17bor-14. Next base: position 87,391 of record NZ_VJZZ01000017.1, on the reverse strand, counting down.
GCTTGCGCGCGCGCTCGAGGCGCGCGGCGGCGTCGTCGGGGGACGCGGCATGGGCGAGCACCGGCGCGAGGGCAGCAGCACACAGCGCGAAGGAGAGGACAGAGCGCAGGAAGGTCATGGGCGGACAGTTTAGTGCAGGCGGGAGCGAGCGGGCGTGCGGCGGCAATAGTCCGCCCCGCTCCTGCGTATCCCCGGGGCAGCTTTACTCCTTCGCCCCGAGGTCACGCGCATGTCGCAGATGCACGAGGTGGACTACGAGATTCACGGCTCCGAGATGCAGTTCGTGGAGGTGGAGCTGGACCCCGGCGAGGCGGCGGTGGCCGAGGCCGGCGGGATGATGTTCATGGAGGACGGCATCGCCATGGAGACCATCTTCGGGGATGGCTCCAAGAAGCAGAGCGGCTTCCTCGGCGCGCTGATGGGCGCGGGCAAGCGGCTGCTCACCGGCGAGAGCCTCTTCATGACGGTGTTCCTCAACCAGGGCCAGGGCAAGCGCCGCGTCGCCTTCGCGGCGCCCTACCCGGGGAAGATCCTCCCCATCCACCTGGGCGAGCTGGGCGGCGAGCTCATCACCCAGAAGGACAGCTTCCTCGCGGCCGCGAAGGGCGTGAGCGTGGGCATCGCCTTCCAGAAGCGCCTGGGCGCCGGGCTCTTCGGCGGCGAGGGCTTCATCATGCAGCGGCTGCAGGGAGACGGGCTCGCCTTCATCCACGCGGGCGGCACCCTGCACGAGCGCACGCTCGCGCCCGGGGAGCTCCTGCGCGTGGACACCGGCTGCATCGTCGCGTTCCAGCCCAGCGTGGCCTACGACATCCAGATGGTGGGCGGCATCAAGAGCACCTTCTTCGGCGGCGAGGGGCTCTTCTTCGCCACCCTGCGCGGCCCCGGCAAGGTGTGGCTGCAGTCCCTGCCGCTCAGCCGGCTCTCGGGCCGCATCATCGCGGCCGCGGGGCCGCTCGGTCAGCGCGAGGAGGGCAGCGTGCTGGGCGGCGTGGGGCTGGGCGCGCTGCTGGGCGGGGACGAGTAGCGGCGCGCGCTAGCTCTTCGCGCCCTCGAGCACCTCGAGCTTCGCGGGCGCCGCCGTCTGCGCAGCGGGGCCGCGCGGCGGGCGCAGCAGCTTGTAGCGCTGCACCGCGCTGTCCACGATGCGGCCCACGAGGCGCTCGTAGCTGAGGCCTGCGGCCATCGCCGCGAGCGCCACCTCGCAACGGTTCTCGAGGTAGGGGTTGGGGTTCACCTCGAGCAGGTAGGGCGCGTTGCTGCGCGCGCTCACCCGGAAGTCGATGCGCGCGTAGTCGCGCAGCTTGAGCGCACGGTAGGCGCTGGTGGCGGCGCGCTCGATGCGCTCCTGCAGCTCGTCGGACACGTCGCGCGCGATGAGCAGGCGCGGGCTGTCCTTCGTCTCGGGGCCGAACTTCACGTCGCGGTTGGCCACCTTGGGCTTGCTCGCGTCCCACTTGCCGAAGTCCAGCTCCACGATGGGCAGCACCTCGGGGGCGCTCGGGGGGCCGAGCACCGCGACGTACATCTCGCGCCCCTCGATGAACTCCTCGGCGAGCGCGTCGTCGTCCAGCTGCTCGCGGATCTCCGCCACGCGCGCGGACAGCTCCTTCATGTCCTTCACCACCGCCTTCTTGCCGATGCCGATGGACGCATCGCTCTTGGCGGGCTTCACGATGAGCGGGAAGGCGATGTCCCCGCTGGTCGCGAAGCTGTGCTCGTCGAACATGGCGAAGCGCGGGCTGAGCACGTGGTGGAACTCGAGCAGCTGCTTGGTGAGGATCTTGTCCTGCGCGAGCAGCAGCCCCGCGGTGCCCGAGCCGGTGAACTTCACGCCCGCCATCTCCATCAGCGCGGCGATGTTCACCTCCATGCGGTAGTCGTCCGCGAAGGTCTCGCACACGTTGAAGACGAGGTCGCACTTGGCGCGCTCGATCTGCTGCAGCACGTCCGTCACCCGGTCGTCCACGCCGATGAGGCTGGCCTCGTGACCGTTCTTCTGCAGCGCGTCCTGCACCTGCAGCACCACCGGGTCCACCTCTTCACCCTGAGGCTGGTAGTGCAACACGGCGATCTTCAAGGGCTTGGGCATACCGCGCACGGTATGCACGGCGGCGCCCGCCGGCCTCCCCCGCGCCTGCTCCCCTGCTCTACAGCCAACGGGTCAGCCGAAGGGCCAGGGCGTGAGGAGCGAGCGCAGTCCCGCGAGCAGCAGGACCCCCGCGAGAGCGCCCATCAGCGCCGCCACGACGACCCGGCCCCAACGGTCGTGCTGCTTCGCCTCGTACACGAGGGCGAACACGCTGAAGGCCCCCAGTGCCGCGAAGAAGAAGCCGGCCACGACTCCCACGACGCCCGCGAGGAGGCCGCTCAGCCCGGCGAACGCGGAGAGGAAGGCGAGGGACATCGAGCCACAGCCCGAGGCACCGGCCTCGGGCTCCGTGGGCTTCGCCGGCGTGTCGTCGAGCTCTCTCAGTCCCATGGCGCAGCAGCCTCCGGTCCGCTCCGAGCATCGCCCAGGCCGCTCCCCGGGGCGAGCCTCCGTCCCGGCGTCATCGCGCGGCCGCGGGCAGGAGGGCGCGGCGGTTCTGCGGCTGGAAGAAGGGCTCCTGCAGCAGGCGCGCGAGCGCCGTGCGCGGCACGCACCACAGCTGCAGCGCGTCCTCCCACTCGCTCAGCACCGCGATGCGCGCGGTGTCCGCGGCGTCGCGGTACAGGTCGTTGAGGTTGTGCACCAGCGCGTAGAGGTCCTCCACCTCCCAGCGCTCGGTGAGCGTGCCCGCCATCACCTGCAGCTCGAGCACCGGGCGCTCGCGCACGTCGAGCACGCGCAGGCCGCGCGCCGCGCCGCCCATCGCGAGCGTGAGCGGGCCCACCAGCTCGTCGGGCCGCACGCCGAGCGACACCGAGAGCCCGCCCACCAGCTGCCCGCCGTCGCACAGGCGCAGGAGCGAGACCTCCGGGCGCTCGCCCGCGGGGACGAGCGCGCGCGCCGCTGCGGCGTCGCGCACGAGCTTGAGGGACTGCAGCGTTTCGAGGAGGCGGGACATGGCGCGCCCAGTCTCGCGCGGTGCGCGGCAGAAGGACACCGGCGATATGGCGCGAGCACCTCCGCGTTGCGCGCGCGCTCGCGCGAGCGGCCTTCCGCACGCCTCGGAAACGCAACGATATGCGCGGAAAAACGCGCGCGTTCCCCGGACGAAGCGCGGCGAGCCCACCTGGGCGCGCGAGCGCGACGACCGCAGAGGAGCGCGACATGAAGGCATGGGCAATCGCAGTGCTGGCAGTGGGTGCGAGCGCGTGTTCGGGCACGGGCAGCGGCGTGCGCGCGGAGGCGGACGCGCCGCGCATCGGTGCGACGAGCAGCGAGGACCTCGTGGTGGGAGCGCGCGGCGTGGTGGGCCGCACCACCGACCTGCGCGTGAGCGAGAGCAGCATGCGCGGCCGCTTCCGCGAGGTGCCGGTGGACCTCTCCTGGAACGGCCAGTACCTCAAGGGGGTGGTGGGCGGACAGCTCACCCGCCTCGAGCTCGCGCAGGGTGACGACACGCGGCTGCTGGGCTCCTTCGCCGGCATGCCGGTGGACCTGGTCATCGAGAAGGGCGGGCTCTCGGGGCGCGTGGGCGAGTGCCACTACGCGCTGTTCCGCGTGAAGGGCGGCTTCCGCGGGCCCACGGCGTGCGGCGGTGCGCGCCAGCGCGACTCGGAGCTCGCCTTCTCGGAGGAGCTCACCGAGAAGCCCCTCGGCCAGCAGGCCGCGCTGCTCGCGCTCACGCTCTCGCCGCACCTGGAGCGCCGCTACATGGGCGTGCAGCGCCCCGTGAGCTGGACGGTCTCGGACCAGAGCCTGGTCACTCCCGGCTACGCCCACTGACGCAGCGGTTGACGCGGGGCCCAGGGGGTGGAGACTCGCGGCCCGTGCGCACCGCCTCCATCCCTCCCGCCACCTTCCAGGGCCTCTTCCTCGTCGGCAACCTCGCCTACCTCGGCGCCTGGCTGCTCGCCTTCAAGCAGCCCGCGCAGTGGCAGGTGATGGGCGCGGTGTGCATCGCGCTCTTCTTCCTCCTGCGCGTGGGCGGCATGTGGCTGCTCGCGCTGCGCCAGGAGGGCGAGGAGGGCCGGGCGGCGCGCCGGCGCGCGGTGCTCTACACCGTGGTCACGCTGCTCGCCGCGGGCTTCTGGGTGGTGACGGCGGTGCGCGGGCTGCCCGCGCAGGGCTGAAAAGCACAGCGCCCCCGTGACCCGGGGTCACGGAGGCGCAGGCGCACGGGCAGCGGGAGGCCGCTACACGTTGAAGCGGAAGTGCATGCAGTCGCCGTCCTGGACGACGTACTCCTTGCCCTCGATGCGCAGCAGGCCCTTCTCGCGCACGGCCGCCTCGCTGCCGTACTTGATGAGGTCCTCCCAGCGCAGGACCTCCGCCTTGATGAAGCCGCGCTCGAAGTCCGAGTGGATGACGCCGGCGGCCTGGGGGGCCTTGTAGCCCTGGTGGATGGTCCACGCGCGGCACTCCTGCTCGCCCACGGTGAAGTAGGTCCACAGGCCCAGCAGCTTGTAGCCGGCGCGCACCACCTTGTGCAGGCCCGGCTCGGTGAGCCCCACGCTCTCCAGGAAGCCGGCGCGCTCGCCCTCGGGCAGCTGCTGGATCTCGCTCTCGATGCCCGCGGCGAGCACCACGACCTCAGCGCCCTCCTTCGCGGCCATCTCGCGCACCGCCATCACGCGCGGGTCCGAGTCCTCCTTGCCCATCTGGCTCTCGCCGATGTTCGCCACGTAGAGCACGGGCTTGTCGGTGAGCAGGAAGAGGTCGCGGATGACGGCGCGCTCGTCCGCGGTGAGCTTCTGCGCGCGGATGGTGACGGCGTTGTCGAGCCCCGCCTTGATGCGGTCGAGCAGGGCCATCTCGGCCTTGGCCTCCTCGGCGGCCTTCCCGCCCACCTTGAGGTTCTTGCTCGTGCGCTCGCGGCGCTTGTCCACCGTCTCCAGGTCCTTGAGGCACAGCTCCGTGTCCACCACGTCGCGGTCACGCAGCGGGTTCACCCCACCCTCCACGTGCGTGACGTTGTCGTCCTCGAAGCAGCGCAGCACGTGCAGCACCGCGTCCACCTGGCGGATGTTCGCGAGGAACTGGTTGCCCAGGCCCTCGCCCTTGGAGGCGCCGCGCACCAGGCCCGCGATGTCCACGAACTCGAGGCTGGTGGGGATCTTCTTGAGAGGCTTCACCAGCGCGGTGAGCTTCTCCAAGCGCTCGTCCGGCACCGGCACCACGCCCACGTTGGGCTCGATGGTGCAGAAGGGGTAGTTGGCCGCCTGAGCGCCCGCCGCGCTGAGCGCGTTGAAGAGGGTGCTCTTGCCCACGTTGGGCAGGCCCACGATGCCGATGGAAAGCGCCACGGTGTGACTCCTAGATGCGCTTCTCGGGCTGCGCGCCCGGAGCGGTGTGGCCGGCGACGGGGAGCCCGGCGACGAACTGCTCGGCCAGCGCGCGCTGGCGGGTGTCGTCCATGCGCTCGTTGAGCAGCTTGCCGGCCACTTCCATGGCCAGGTCCACCGCCATGGCGCGCACCTCGGCGATGGCCTTGGTCTTCTGCTCGTCGATCTCGCGGCGGGCGCTGAGCTTGAGCTCCTCGGCCTCCTTGCGGCTCTTGGCCATCAGCTCCTCGCGGAAGCGCTCCATCTCCGCCTGGTTGCGGCGCAGGCTCTCGGCCGCCTCGCGGCGGGCCTCGGCCACGGCCGTCTTCTGCTCGGCGAGCAGGCGCTCCGCCTCGGCGCGCTCCTTCTTGGCGCTCTCGATCGAGTTCTCGATCTGGCGCTCGCGCTCCGAGACGATGCTGAGGATGGGGCCCCACGCCTTGGCGCGCAGAACGAAGAAGACGATGAGGAAGGTGACGATCGTCCAGAAGATGAGGCCCGGGCGGACCTCCGTGAAGCTGCTGGCGAGGACGTAGGGCAGGACCATGGTCGGTTGCTCTCGTGGGGTGAGGAAGGAAGGGGTGCGGTGGTGGGCGGGTGAGGCCGTGGGTGCTTCGATGACTCGGTGCTTCCAGGGTCCCCAGAGTCCGGCGCCCCCACCGCGGGAGCGCCGGAGCCCGGGACCTGCCTCGCGGGGCCTTAAGCCTTGATCGCGAGGAGGATGCAGACCACCAGCGCGAACAGGGTCGCGCCTTCGATGAGCGCCGCGGCGATGATCATGGTGGTGCGCACGTCGCCGGCGGCGGCGGGCTGGCGGCCGGTCGCGTCCATGGCGGCGGCGGCGAGCTTACCGATGCCGAGCGCGGCACCGATGATGGAGAGGCCGGCGCCGATACCGGCGGCGAGGAATGCAAGAGCGACGGAGGTCATGGGGGTTCTTCTCTTTCGTGCTGCGGACCCGCTTGTGGGGGGGTCGTTAGGGCCCTTTTGGACTACCTCCGCCGGACTCTCGCCCGGCGGGTGCCTTCACTCGGGCGGCTGCCCGAAACTCTAGATGTGGTGCCCGGCGCCGTGGTCGTGGCTGTGGGCGCCCTCGACGTGGCCGGCATCGGCATCGCCGTGGTCGTGGTGGTCGCCGTGGCCGTGGTGGCCCATGGCCACGCCCATGCCGATGAAGAGCGCCGAGAGCATGGTGAACACGTACGCCTGCACGAAGGCCACGAAGAGCTCGAGCAGGTAGATGCCCAGCGCGAAGGGCACGCTCACCAGCGCCACCGCGGGGTGGCCGAGCATGAAGATGAGGCCGAGCAGGAAGAAGATGACGATGTGCCCCGCCAGCATGTTGGCGAAGAGGCGGATGGTGAGCGCGAAGGGCTTGGTGAAGAGGCCCAGGAACTCCACCGGGATCATGATGGGCCAGAGCGCCCAGTGCACGCCGCCGGTGAGGTGCGCGAGGTAGCCCTTGAGGCCGGCCGCGCGGATGCTCGCCGCCTGCGTCACGAAGAAGGTGCAGAGCGCGAGCCCGCAGGTCACCGCGATGTTGCCCGTGGCGCTGGCCATCCAGGGGAAGAGGCCCAGCAGGTTCATGAAGAGGATGAAGAAGAACGCGGTGAGCAGGTACGGCGTGTAGCGGGGGCCGTCCTCCTTGCCGATGTTCTTGATCGCCAGCTCGTCGCGCACGAAGAGCACCAGCATCTCGAACAGGTTCTGGCTGGTGCCGCGCGGGACCAGCTTGTTCTTGTTGCGGTTGGTGCCCAGCAGCATCGCGAGGAGGAGGAGCACCGCGGCGAGCCACATCATCACCGTGTGCTTGGTGATGGAGAGGTCGATGCAGCCCGGGCCCGCGTTGCCGTGCGCATCCACCGCGCAGCCGCCCTCGCGGGTGGGGATGAGGATGCGGGGCAGGTGCACCACGTGGCGGGTGCGGCTGAGCGGGACCTCGAACTCGTACTCGTTGGAGTCGGAGACGTGGTGGAGGATGTACTCCGCCGTGTTCTCCTCGTGCTCCTCGACCCTCTCGCCGTAGCTCTCGGCGTGCTCGCCGCCAGCGGCGCTCGCGCCGTGCGCAGCCGTGCCGTGCTCGGCGGCCGCACCGTGCTCGGGCTCCTGGCCGAACGCGGCACCCGTCATCAGCACTGCGAGCAGGACCATTGCCTTCTTCATCGCGCGTCTCCGTCGGGGCCCCTGCGGGCCGCCGCCACCACGTAGCTCAACTCGATACACTGCAGCGCGAAGTACGCGCCGAAGAAGCCCAGTACGAACGCCACCGCCGACCCGCCCTGCTTCACCGCCACCGCGAGCCCCACCGCCACCAGCACGGCCCGCAGGCCGAACACCATCCCCATCACCTTCAGCGCGGCCTTCAGGTCGCCCTGCACCGCCCGCCGCTTGAGCAGCAGCGCCACCGCGCTGCTCGCCCCCGCGAGCCCCACGCCCACCAGCGCGCTCTCGCGCGTCCCACCCGGCTGCGCGAGCAGCCACGCGGCCAGGGCCGCTCCCACCACCACGCCCGCCGCCGCCCCCGCGTGCACGCCGAAGCGGCCCGCGCCCTGCTCCTGCACCGTCACTTCTTCTTCCCCAGCCGCAGCATGGTCCGCAGGAAGGCGTAGAAGCCCACCCCGATGCCCGCCACGCTCAGCCCCAGGAGGAACCAGGGGCCCGTCCCCAACCACCGGTCGAGCAGGTAGCCCCCGACCACTCCGAAGATCGCCCCATTCACCAGCTGCCACACCGCGGAGATGTACGGCTCCGAGGTGCGCATCTGCCGCGCCACCGGACTGAGCTCCTCGCCCTCGCGGTCAGCGCCCTCCTGCTTGCGCTCGTCCTGCGGCCGCTCCGCCATCCAACTCCCCGACAACACGGTGGGTTTGTGCGCCCTCGCCGCCCTGCCCCGCCCTTCCGACACCCTGCGCGCGCGCGGCTCCTAGCACTGAAGTCGCGCACGGTGCAACCGGCTCGGCTCATGCCCCATCTGGAGCCAGAAGTGTGCGGAATGCCTGGGCCAAGGGCGTGGGCTCCTCCTCCGGCCGGGGGGCAGCAGGCGGCCCGGGCGCCCGGTGGGCCGGCCCCATTCCCCGGCCTTCCCAACCCTCCGGAATCCGAGGGATTTCCAACAGGGGCGTGGGGACCACCGGGGTGGGAGCGGACGCCGCGCTCGCGGCGCACGGCCGGGGGCCTGGGCGATCAGCCCCGGAGCTGTCCCTCGCGGGCCCCCTCTCTATCGGACGCGCGACAGCGAGGGCAGCCAGCCGCAGCGCCCCGAGCGCCCACGGCTGAACGCTCGCAGCGGCGCGTGGCGGCGGGCGGACCTACCCTCCCCCTGCATGCTGCGGCACGACGCCACCTTCCGCCATCCGGCCCTCTCGCTCTGGCAGGCCGCCCTGCACGAGACCCTCGCGCGCCGCGCGGGGCTCGCGGGCATGCCGGGCGAGGGGCTGCACCTGAGCGCGGAGCACGAGGCGATGCGGGCCACGCACGCGGCCGCGCGCGAGGCGCTGCAGCCGGGCCTGCCGCAGCCGCCCGCGCCGCACCCGGACGGACTGCCCCTGCGCCGCGAGGCGCTGCAGTGCGCGCGCCTCTTCGTGCAACTCGCGCTCGCGCACGCGCGCCGGGACGCCGCGGGTGTGGCGCTGCTGCGCAGCGAGGTGCGCTACCTCAGCTGCGACCCGCTGTGGCTGGAGGCGCTGGTCGCCTACGAGCGGGCGCTCGAGCGCGGCGGCCCCCCCGCCTACGTGCGCCACCGGCAGCTCTCCGACTTCGTGCTGGACGGCGTGCTGCCGGACCCCGCGCGCGTGGCGCTGCTCGCGGACTGGGGCACCGGCATGCCGGACGCCGAGGGGCTGCTGGAGCAGGTGGCCCAGGCGCGCCCCGACGTGGTGCTGCACCTGGGGGACATCTACTACGCGGGCACGCCGCACGAGGTGCGCGCCCACTTCCTGGACCTCTTCGCGCGCGCCTTCCCGCAGGGGCGCCCACCCGTCTTCGCGCTCGCCGGCAACCACGACCGCTACTCGGGCGGCGAGGGCTACCGCCAGCTGCTCGCGGCGCTGGGCCAGCCCGCGAGCTACTTCTGCCTGCGCAACGCGCACTGGCAGCTGCTCGCCCTGGACACCGGCCTGCACGACCCCTCCCCGCGCGAGGCGGGCCACACGCTCACCACCCTGGAGAGGAGCGAGCTGGCCTGGCACCGCGACAAGCTGCTGAACGCGGGCGGGCGCCGCAGCGTGCTCCTCAGCCACCACCCCTACCTGTCCTTCAGCGGCGTGGGGCAGGACGCCGAGGGGCGCAGCGTGGCGGTGAACCCCCACCTGCGCGCAGGGCTCGGGGAGCTGCTCGAGCGCGTGGCGCTGTGGCTCTGGGGCCACGAGCACGACCTGCTCGTCTTCGCCCCCTACGCGGGCCTCGCGCGCGGCCGCTGCATCGGCGCGGGCGCGGTGCCCCGGCTCGTGCACCCGCAGCGCCGCTCCCCCCTGCCCGGCCTGAGGCTGCCCGAGGGCGAGCGCGCCCCGCCCTCGGTGCTGCCCCACACCCGCCTCTCGGACGACGGGCTGCTGGACTTCCACGCCTGGGCCCTGCTCGAGCTGCAGGGGGCGGCCGCCACCGTCTCCTACTTCCAGGCCCCCTGCCGCGAGCTGCGCCCCGGGCGCACCCCGCCCCGCACCGCGCCCCTCTTCACCGAGCACCTCCCCGCCCGCGAGGGGCCCCGCCTTCCACCTCCAGCGGAAAAGGGAGGGGAGTTCGCTGTCGAGGATCGGACCGTCTAAACTGGCGGGAACATGGTCCCGCAGCCGAGGAATCCGCAGCAGGAGGGCGGCGCACGCGCGCGCGCCCGGCTCTCCACGGCGCGCGCCCTGCTGCTGGCGCTGGCGGCGCTCGCAGGCCTCACCGCGCTTCCTGCGCACGCGCTGGACCCGGCGCGCCGGGTGACGCAGTACGCGCGCGCGAGCTGGAGCAACGCGGACGGGCTGCCGCAGAACACCGTGCTCGCGCTCGCGCAGGTGCGCGGCGGCGGGCCCCTGTGGGTGAGCACCGCCGAGGGGCTGGTGCGCTTCGATGGCAGCCACTTCACCGTGTTCGACAAGCGCAGCGTGCCGGAGCTGCACAGCCACGCGGCGCGCGCGCTGCTCGAGGATGCGCGCGGGGTGCTGTGGGTGGGCACCGAGCAGGGGCTGGTGGCGTACGAGAACGGCGCCTTCCGCCGCGTGGCGAGCGAGGGCCCGCTCGCGCACGCGAGCATCACGGCGCTCGCGGAGGAGCCGGGCGGCCACGGCGCGCTCTACGTCGCCACGAGCGAGGGCCTGGGGCGGCTCTGGCTCTCCGGTGAGCGCTTCGAGCTGCTCGAGGGCGAGGCCGAGGCCCCGCACCGCGGCCTCGTGGCGCTGCTGCCGGACCGGCGCGGCGGGCTGTGGGCGGGCGGCTGGCCGGGGCTCTTCCGCATCGAGGGGCCGCGCCTGCAGCCGGTGGCGCTCAAGCCCGCGCTCGCGCTGGCTCCCGGAGAGCGCGCCGGCGTGACGGCGCTGCACGCGGGGCGCGACGGCAGCCTCTGGGTGGGAACCTGGGGCGGGCTCTACCAGCTGCGCGGCCCCGCCCAGCCGCAGCGCGTGTACACGCAGGCGGACGGGCTGCCCACCGGGCGCATCACGAGCCTGCTCGAGGACCGCGACGGCAACCTCTGGGTGGGCACGCGCCTGGGCGGCCTCAGCCGGCTGGGCGCAGGGCGCTTCACCACCCTGCGCATCGCGGGCGGCAGCGCGGACGACACCGTCAACGCGCTGCTCGAGGACCACGAGGGCAACCTCTGGGTGGGCACGGACACCTCCGGCCTGCACCGGCTGCGCAACGGCGACGTGCTGGTGGTGGGCACGCAGGAGGGGCTCTCGAGCGACGTGGTGGGCCCGGTGCTCGAGGACTCGCACGGGACGCTGTGGGTGGGCAGCCGCGGCGGCCTGGACCGGGTGCTGCGCTCGGGCAGCGTGCAGCACTTCGGGCGGGAGCGCGGGCTCACCGCCGAGAGCGTGCGCTCGCTCGCCGAGGGCAAGGACGGCGTGCTCTGGGTGGGCACGCTGCGCGACGGCGCCTTCCAGATCGACGGCGACTACGTGGTGCACCACACCCGCACCACCGGCCTGCCGAGCGACGAGGTGTGGACGGTGCTCGCGGACTCGCGCGGCGACGTGTGGTTCGCCACCTCGCGGGGCCTCACCCGCCTCTCCGGCGGCACCTTCCGCACCTTCGGCCCCGCCGAGGGCGTGCCCGCGGGCCCCCTGCCCGCGCTGCTCGAGGACGCCGAGGGGCGCATCTGGGTGGGCACCATGCTGCGCGGCCTCTTGCGCTACGACCCGGCCACGCAGTCCTTCACCCACTTCACGCAGAAGGACGGGCTCGCGGCGGACCAGGTGGTGGAGCTGCACGACGACGGCAGCGGCGCGCTGTGGATCGGCTCCGGCTACGGCCTCACCCGCTACCGCTACGCGGACGGGCGCTTCACCCGCTTCACCATGGAGCAGGGGCTCTTCGACGACGCCGTCTTCCGCATCCTGCAGGACGACCGCGGCGGCTTCTGGATCTCCTGCAACAAGGGCATCTACCGGGTGAGCCGCCAGGAGCTGGAGGAGGTGGCGGAGGGGAAGCGGCGGCAGGTCAGCTACACGCTGGTGGACCAGACGGACGGCATGCGCAGCGCCGAGTGCAACGGCACCAGCCAGCCCTCGGGCAACCGCACGCGCGACGGGCGGCTGTGGTTCCCCACCATCGCGGGCCTCGTGTCGCTGGACCCGGCGCGCGTGCACAAGACCCTCACCCCCGAGCCGCAGGTGAGCGCGCTGCGCATCAACGGCCGCCCCGTGCCGCTCGCGCAGGCCGCCCACGCGCCGCTCGAGGTGCCCCCCGGCCCGCGCGACCTGGACGTGCGCTTCGGCGCGGTGAACCTCTCGGGCGCGGACCGGCTCGAGTACGCGTACCGCCTCACCGGGCTCGAGGAGGGCTGGCGCGAGGCGGACCCGCAGCACACCGCGCGCTACGTGCACCTGCCCCCGGGGCCCTACCGCTTCGAGCTGCGCGTGCGCGCCGAGGGCGGCGAGTGGCGCGAGATGGAGGCGCCGCTCGCCGTGCGCTTCCGCCCCCACGTGTGGGAGACGACCTGGTTCTGGGTGGCGCTGGGGCTCTCGCTCGCGGCGGCGCTCGCCTGGGTGCTGCGCCTGCGCGTGCGCCGCATGCGCGAGCGCGAGAGCTGGCTGGAGGCGCGCGTGGAGGAGCGCACCCGCGAGCTCGCGCGCGCCAACGGCGTGCTGGACGAGAACCTGCGCGTGCTGCGCGAGACCCAGGCGCAGCTGGTGCAGGCGGGCCGCATGGCGGCCGTGGGCACGCTCGCGGCCGGCGTGGGCCACGAGGTGAACAACCCGCTCGCGTACATCCTCTCCAACCTGGACTTCGCCTGCCTCGAGGTGAGCCGCCTGCAGCGCACGCTGGGCGGGGGGCGGGACGTGCCGGCGCTCGAGGCGGAGCGCGCGGGCGAGCGGCTCGCGGAGATGGAGCAGTCCCTGCGCGAGGCGCTGCACGGCGCCGAGCGCGTGCGGCGCATCGTGCGCGACCTGAAGACCTTCAGCCGCGCGGACCAGGACGAGAGCGGCAGCGTGGACCTGCACGCGGTGCTCGACTCGGCGGCGAAGATGGCCTCCACCGAGGTGCGCCACCGCGCCCGCCTGGTGAAGCGCTACGGGGAGGTGCCCTTCGTGCAGGGCAACGAGGCGCGCCTGGGCCAGGTGTTCCTCAACCTGCTCATCAACGCCGCGCAGGCGCTGCCCGAGGGGCGCGTGGGCGAGCACGAGATCCGCCTCGCCACCTCGGTGGACGCGGACGGCAACGTGGTGGCCGAGGTGCAGGACACCGGCGCGGGCATCGCCCCCGAGGTGCTGGGGCGCATCTTCGACCCCTTCTTCACCACCAAGCCGGTGGGCGTGGGCACGGGCCTCGGGCTCTCGCTCTGCCACGCCTTCGTCACCGCGATGGGCGGGCGCATCCAGGTGGAGAGCAGCCTCGGCCGGGGCAGCACCTTCCGCGTGGTGCTGCCGGCCGCGCGCGCCGCCGCCCAGGCGCCCGCGAGCAGCGAGGCCGCCGCGAGCAGCGAGGCGCCGCGCGGACGCGTGCTGGTGGTGGACGACGAGCCGCTGGTGCTGGGCGCGATGCGCCGCGCGCTGGGCCGCCAGCACGAGGTGGAGGGCGTCTCCAGCTCGCGCCGCGCGCTCGAGCTGCTGAGCGCGGACGCGGACGCCTACGACGTGGTGCTCTGCGACCTGATGATGCCGGAGATGACCGGCATGGAGCTCTACGCCGAGGTGCGCGCGAGCCACCCGGCGCGAGCGCGCCGCTTCGTCTTCATCAGCGGCGGCGCCTTCACGCCCGGCGCCCGCGAGTTCCTCGAGCAGGTGGACTGCCCGCTGCTGGAGAAGCCCTTCGACCTGCCGCAGCTGCGCGCGCTGGTGCAGGCGCGCGTGGCGCTCGTGCACGGCGAGGGCGCCCGCGCCGCGTAGCTGCTGCGGGGCGGCGAGCCTCACGGTAGTCCTCCGCGCCTGAGGGCGTGCCTGCGCACGAGCGCTTCGCCCGGCTCGACGACGGGCATGCACCCGGGCAGCGCGTCCGCTCGCCCGCGCCGATTCGCACGATCCTTCAAGCCTCTGGCGAAAGGGGGTGCATCTCCGGGGGTGAGATCCATTCGGTCTCCCCCACCCAGGAGCGAACGCCATGCACCCGGTCCATCCCACGCGGCATCAAGGCAAGGTGGCGCTCGTCACCGGCGGAACCTCCGGCATCGGGCTCGCCACGGCACGGCGGCTCGTGGAGGAGGGCGCGTACGTCTACGTCACCGGAAGGAGGCAGCCCGAGCTCGACGCCGCGGTGGGGCTGATCGGCCGCAACGTGACGGGCATCCGGGGCGACATCTCCCGGCTCGAGGACCTCGATCGCATCTACGCGCAGATCCGCCGGTCACACGACCACCTCGACCTGCTGTTCGCGAACGCAGGCGGCGGCCAGCTCGTTCCGCTCGGGCAGATCACCGAGGAGCAGTTCGACAAGTACTTCGACATCAACGTGAAGGGGACGCTGTTCACGGTGCAGAAGGCGCTGCCCCTGATGCGCGCGGGCTCGGCCATCGTGATCACCGGCTCCATCGCCGCCTCCAAGGGGCTGCCGGCCTTCAGCGTGTACGCGGCGTCCAAGGCGGCCCTGCGCTCGTTCGCGCGCAGCTGGGCCACGGACCTCAAGGGCCGCGACATCCGGGTGAACGTGGTGGCCCCCGGCACCGTGGTCACCCCCGCCTACCGCTCGGAGCTCGGCCTGGACGACGCGCAGCTGGCGGGCTTCGTGGAGCAGGCGGCCGCCTCCACCGCCCTGGGCAGGACGGGGCAGCCGGAGGAGATTGCGGCCGCCATGTCCTTCCTCGCCAGCGACGAGGCGAGCTTCATCACCGGCACCGAGCTGTTCGTGGACGGCGGCCAGGCCCAGATCTGACAGGGCTCAGGGCGCGCCCGCGCTGCGGCCCTGGCGCTCGGCGGAGGGCGCACCGGCGGTCGCCTTCGCGGCGTCCTCGATGAGCCGCGCGAGCTGGGCCGCGTGGGTGATGCCCGCGACGTGCGAGGCGCCCTTCACCTCGATGGTCTGCCGGGCACCTGCGCGCTGGGCCATGAAGCGGTGGGCGGCGACAGGGATGTTCTTGTCCGCGCTCCCGAAGAAGAACCAGGAGGGCACCTGCTTCCAGGCCGGCGCCCCGGCCTTCTCGCTGAACGCGGACTCGAGGATGGGTCGCTGGGTGGCGGCCATCTGCGCGGCCTGCGCCGCCGGCACGTCCGCGCAGAACTGCGCGTGGTACTTCGCCGGCTGGATGTAGAGGTCCTTGCCCCCGTCCGGCAGCGTCACCGAGGTGAGGGTGGGGCCGAGCGTCGCGCCGGGGAAGCGGCCGGCGAGGTCCGAGGCGGTCTCGCCCTGCTCGGGCGCGAAGGCGTTGACGAAGACGAGCGCCTTCACCTGTGCGTTGCCCTGCGCAGCGCCGCTCACCACCATGCCACCGAAGGAGTGGCCCACGAGCACGAGGGGGCCGGGAATGGACCGCAGCGTGCTGGCCACGTACTGCACGTCGGAGGCGAGGCCCCGCAGCGGCAGGGCGATCGCCCGCACCGGGTAGCCCTCGCGCAGCAGCGGGGTGATGACGCCGTCCCAGCTGGAGCTCTCCGCGAAGGCGCCGTGCACCAGCACGACGGTGGGGTGCGCTGCCGTGGGGTGCGCGGCCGTGGGCTGCGCCTGCTGGGCGAGCGCCGTGCCGCCGAGCGCGAGGAGGGCTGCGCACAGCCACGCCCCGTGCAGGGCGGCTGCCCTCCGGGGAGCAGGGGGAAACCGATGGTTGTTCATGAGAGGGCTCCTGGTCGTCACCTTCGAGGCACCGACGCGTCACGCGCGGCTCGATTCGAACGTGGTCAGGAGCGGCGGCGGGCGCTTGGACGAAGTTGTCAGTGCGTGGGCGCGAAGCGGCGGTCGAGGAAGTCGCGCATCCGGGGGATCATCTCGTCCGCCTTGTCCTCGAGCGCGAAGTGGCCGGTGTCCAGCAGGTGCAGCTCGGCGTCTGGCAGGTCGCGCAGGTACGGGTGCGCGCCGGAGGGCGGGAAGATGGTGTCGTTCGCGCCCCACATGATGAGCGTGGGCGGGCGGTAGTCGCGGAAGAAGGCCTGGAACTGTGGGTACAGCGTGACGTTGGTGCCGTAGTCCTTGAAGAGGTCCAGCTGGATGTCCGCGTTGCCGGGCCGGTCGAGCAGCACCTGGTCGTGCACCCAGTTCGACGGGTCGATGCGCGACACGTCTCGCACGCCGTCCGTGTACTGGAAGCGGGTGGTCTCGGGCGTGACGAGGAAGCGCAGCGCGTCGCGGTTCTTCGGCGTGTCCTCGCGCCACAGCGCCTTGATGGGGTCCCAGAACTTCTCGAGCCCCTCCTCGTACGCGTTGCCGTTCTGGATGACGAGCGCCGTGATGCGCTCCGGGTGCCGCAGCGCGAGCCGGAAGCCCACCGGCGCGCCGTAGTCCATGACGTAGAGCGCGTAGCGCATGGCCCCGAGCTGCTCGAGCAGCCCGTCCACCAGCTCGGTGTACTTCGCGAAGGTGTACGCGAAGCGCTTGCGGTCCGGCATCGCGCTCAGGCCGAAGCCCGGGTAGTCGGGCGCGATGACGCGGTAGCGGTCCGCGAGCGCGGGGATGAGGTTGCGGAACATGTGGCTGGAGGTGGGGAAGCCGTGCAGGAGCACGACCACCTCGCCGTTCTCCGGGCCCGCCTCCCGGTAGAAGAGCTCCACGCCGTACACGCTCGCGGTGCGGTAGTGCACCACGGGGAGGGCAGACGTGGGACGCGCCTGAGGTCCGCGCGCATTGAGGGCGACGGCGGCGGGCACGGTGCCCGTGGAGGTGGGTTCGGTGGTGATGGGCATGGCAGCGCTCCTCGCGAAGGGGACCTACGCGAGGAGGCTGTGGACGCCGCGCCGCCGGCGCTTGGAGGAAGTTGTTACGGGTGCAGCACCCTGCGCAGCGCGTCGATGGACTGCGCGACGGCCCCCCGCACGGGAGGCGTGTCCGCGAGCGGGTTGAGGAGGCAGAAGTCGTGGATGGTCTCGTTGTAGCGCACGGACGTCACGCGCACGCCCGCCTGCGCGAGCTTCTCGGCGTACGCCTCGCCCTCGTCCTGGAGGATGTCGTCGTCCGTGATGATGAGCGCGTCCGGCAGCCCCCGCAGCTCCTCCACCGAGGCGCGCAGCGGGAACGCGGTGCTCTCCTTCTCCTTCCCGGTGAGCCCCTGCAGGTCGAACATCCACTTCATCGTCTTGCGGCTGAGCCAGGGCCCGTCCTCGAACTTCTTGTACGAGCTGTCGTCCGAGAGGTAGTCCGTCAACGGGTAGAGCAGCACCTGGTAGAGGATCTTCGGCCCCCCGCGCTTCTTGGCCATCAGCGTGACGACCGCGGACATGTTGCCCCCCACGCTGTCACCCATGATGGCCAGGCGCGAGGCGTCCACCCGCAGCTCCTTCGCGTGCTCCACGGCGTACACCAGGGACGCGTACGCCTGCTCGTTCTGGGTGGGGTACTTCGCCTCGGGCGAGTTGATGTAGTCCACGAAGACCACGGTCGCGCGCACGCCGTCCGCAATCTCGCGCACCAGCCGCTCGTGCGTCACCTTGTCGCCCAGCACCCAGCCGCCACCGTGGAAGTACATCAGCAGGGGCAGCACCTCCTTCGCGCCCTGGGGCCGCACGATGCGGATGCGCGTGCTGCCCGTGGGGCCCACCGGCCAGGTGCAGTCCTCGATGTCCGCGGGGCGCATCGCGACCGGCTTGGACTGCAGGTCGGTGAGCACCTTGTGGGCGACGTCGGCGGGCAGCGTCCAGAGCGGCGGGGCGCCGGCGAGGCTGTCGATGAACTTCTGCGTGGTGGGCTCCAGGGGCATGGCGCGACTCCTTCGGGGTAGGTGCCGCCGAAGGTGGGCGCGCGCGCCGCTGGAGTGCTTGAAGGAAGTTGCGCGCGCGACCCTGGACCCGGGTGCCATGTGAGGGGAGGCCCTCAGTCGCCCGGGCCCGCGAGCGGCAGCGTGGCGGTGAAGGTGGAGCCCTTGCCCAGCATGCTCTCGACGCGCAGGCGGCCTCCGTGCGCCTGCACGATCTGCTGGGCGATGGAGAGCCCCAGCCCCAGCCCTCCCTGCTCGCGTCCGGACGGCCCCTGCTCGAAGCCGCCGAAGATGCGCGAGAGCAGGCCGGCGGCGATGCCCAGGCCCGCGTCCTGCACGCTCACGTGCGCCTCGTCCGCGTCCCTCCAGACGCGCACCTGCACCGGAGCGCCCGCGCCGTACTTCACCGCGTTCAAGAGCAGGTTCACCACCACCTGGTGGAGCCGCAGCGCGTCCCAGCGCCCGAGCACCGGCTCGGGCGCCTGCAGCGTCACGGGGCTGCCGGTCTGCTCGAAGCGCTCCTCCACGCGCGCGATCGCCTCGCGCGCCACCTCCACCAGGTCCACGGCGGCGAGCTCGAGCGGCACGCCGCCCGATTTGAGCTGGCTCACCACGAGCAGGCCCTCCACGAGGTGGGTGAGGCGGGCCACCTGCGTCCCGGCGGCCTTCAGCCGGGCGCTCGCGGCCGGCGGCGCCGACGTCCCCAGCGCCCGCGCCGTGAGCTCGAGCTGCACCTTGAGCGACGTGAGCGGCGTGCGCAGCTCGTGCGCGGCGGCCGAGAGGAAGTCGTCGCGCTGGCGCACCGCCTCCTCCAGCGCGGCCTGCAGGCGCTGCCCCTCGGTGCGGTCGGAGAAGGCGACCACCGCGCCGGAGACCTGCCCGCCCTCGTAGAGGGGCGAGGCGAGGTAGTAGACGGACAGGGGCTGGCCGTCCTTTCGGAAGAACACCTCGTCCTCCACGCTCACCGCGCGCCGGTCCCGGGGGGCGGCCTGGATGCGGCAGTCCTCCACGGGGTAGGGATTGCCGTCGGCACGCGAGTGGTGCACGGCCGCGTGCATGTCCTGGCCGAGCAGCTCGCCTGCCTCGGCGTAGCCCAGCAGCCGCACGCAGGCCGGGTTGGCGAAGATGCAGCGGCCCTGCAGGTCGAGGCCCCAGATGCCCTCGTTGGTGGAGTCCAGCAGGTGGCGGAAGCGCTGCTCACCCTCGGCGCGCGCGCGCTCCGTGAGCTGGCGCTCGGCCGCCTGCAGCGCGTGCTCGTGCCTGGAGAGGTCGAGGAACACCTGCACCTTGGAGCGCACCAGGTCCGGGCTGAAGGGCTTCTGCAGGTAGTCCACCGCCCCCGCCGAGTAGGCGCGGACGATCTCCGCCTCCGCGCGGGGGTGGGCCGTGACGAAGAGGATGGGGATGTGGCGGCTGCGCTCGCGCGCCTTGATGAGGGTGGCGGTCTCGAGGCCGTCCAGCCCGGGCATCTGCACGTCCAGCAGGATGCAGGCGAAGTCCTCCTGCAGCAGCGCCCGGAGCGCGTCCTCGCCGGAGCTCACCTTCACCAGCCGCGCCCCGAGCGGCTCGAGCACCGCCTCCAGTGCGACGAGGTTCGCATCGATGTCGTCCACGAGCAGCAGGGCGCTGCGGGCGTCCGCGGGCGACACGAGCGGCTGCGGGGCGATCACGGTGAACTCGGCATGATGGCCGCTATAACCCCTTCGCCTCCCGTCCGCCCGCCTCGTTTGGAGCGCAAGTCCGTTCAAGGCAGCGCGAGGTCCGGGCCCCAACCTTGCGGCATGGCTCACCCCGAGGCCTCCGTCATCTCCCTCGCCCCGCTGTCGCCCCCGCTCCCGGGCGAGCTGGACACGCTGGCGCTGTGCATCCTGCTGCTCGAGGAGCCGCTGAGCTTCACGCTGCTGGAGGTGCTCCCCACGGCGCTCTTCGCCCTGGGCCACCTGCCGGGCGCGCTCAGCGCCCCGGCCCACCGCCTGCACCGGCTCGCGCCGCAGTTGCTCCCGGATCGCGAGGCCACCGTCATCGTCTACGGCAGCGGCCGCGGGTGCACGGCGCTGCGGGAGGCGCGCGAGACGCTCGCGGCGCTCGGCTACACGCGCGTGCTCAGCTACCCGGGCGGCAAGCGCGCCTGGGCCGCGGAGGCGCTGCCCTTCATCCGCTGAGCGTGCCGAAGAGCCGGCGCAGGTGCGCGTTGAGGAAGGTGCCCGCGGGGTCCAGCTCGCGGCGCACGCGCTGGAAGTCCTCCCAGCGCGGGTAGAGCGGCGCGAGCGAGTGTGCCTCCAGCGTGTGCAGCTTGCCCCAGTGCGGCCGGCCGCCATGGCGGCGCAGCAGCGCCTCGGCCTGCTCGAAGTAGTCGCCGTAGGGCATGCCCCGGTACTGGTGCACGGCGACGAGCGCGCTGTCGCGCCCGTGCATCGGGCTGAGCCAGAGGTCGTCGCCCTTCACGAGCCGGAACTCCACCGGGAAGTGCACGGGCACCCGCTCGCGCAGGACCAGCTCGCTCAGCTCGCGCAGCGCCGCGGGGCCGGCCTCGAGCGGCAGCGCGTACTCCATCTCCTGGAAGCGCACGTGGCGCGGCGTCGCGAACACGCGGTGGCTCGCGCCCACCGAGCGGTCCTCGGCGGCGAGCCGCGCGCACAGCCGGCTCGCCCCCGCGGCGCGCGCGGGCTTGCGGCGCACCGCCTCGCTCAAGAGCCAGAAGGCGGCGTTCTCCAGCACCAGGTCCTTCACCCGGTGGCCCACGCCGTGGCCGCGCGCCGGGGCCTCTGTGACGTCCAGCGCCTTCACGCTCACCCGGTCGGTGTGCGGGAACCAGAAGAACTCGAAGTGGCGGTGCGCGCGCGCCGTCTCCAGCAGGGTGTCCAGGCAGCGCTCGAGCGACTCGGTGCGCCGCGCGCACTGGAGCCGGAACGCGGGCACCAGCCGCAGCCGCACGCGCGCAATGACGCCGAGGCTTCCGAGCGACACGGCGGCCGCCTTGAAGAGCTCGGGGCGCTCCTGCCCGGAGCACTCCACGAGCTCGCCCTGCGCGGTGACGAGGGTGAGCCCCACCACCTGGGTGGAGAGCGAGCCGAAGCCCAGGCCCGTGCCGTGCGTGCCGGTGCTCAGCGCGCCCGCGAGCGACTGGCGGTCGATGTCCCCGAGGTTCTCCATCGCGAGCCCCTCGGCCGCGAGCAGACGCCCGAGCACGTGCAGGGGCGTGCCCGCCCAGACGGTGGCCTCGCAGCGCTCGCGGTCCACGCGCTCGAGGCCGGTGAGGCGCTCGAGCGAGAGCAGCACCGCGTCCGTGGCGACGAGCGGCGTGAAGGAGTGGCCGCTGCCCGCCACCCGCACGCAGAGCCCCCGCGCCGCGGCGCCGCGCACCACCTGCTGCAGCGCCTCGAGCGAGTCCGGCCGGTGCACCTCCGCGGGGTGCGCCACCACGCTGCCCGACCAGTTGCGCCAGGGCGCACGTCCGTGACTCACCCGAGAAAGCACTGTCCCTCCCCGCGGTAGGTGGGCACCTCGTCCACCACCCGGCCGCCGGACACCAGCAGCAGGGTGGCGAAGTGTTCGCACAGCTCGCCGGCCTTCGCATGCCGGAAGAAGAGGGGGGCTCCGAGCGCGAGCGGCTCGGGTCCCGTGTAGCGAACGGGCGTCTGCACCTCCCCTGCCCCCTCGTGCGCGACGAGCTCGCACCCCTCGGGCAGGAAGGGCGTGGGCAGCCGGCTCGCCCCGCCCGCGCCCGAGGCGACGTAGCCCCCGCCGTGGCAGGTGTAGAGGTCCGGCGCGGGCCGGCGCGTGATGGGCAGCGCGAAGAGGGCCGCGGGCTGGTGACGAAAGCGCGCGTAGCCGTCGAAGAGCGTGGGCGCGAAGAGGCCGCTGCCCGCCGCGAGCTCGGTGACGCCGGCCTCCGCGGCGCTGCTCTCCAGGCTGCCCGTGCCGCCGGCGTTCACGAAGCGCAAGGCGAAGCCCGCCTCCTCGAGCGCGCGCAGCACGGCGGCGCGGCGCGCGGCGAGGCGGGGCAGCGAGCGGCGCTTGAGCAGCCGCAGCGCGGCCGACTGCAGGGGCGCGCCGGGCGAGCGGTCCGGCACGCCGGCGATCTGCGCCTCGTAGCCGAGCAGCCCCTCCAGCCTCACCCCGGGCGTGGCGCGCACCCGCTCGGCGAGCGCGAGCGCGGCGCGCGGCGTGGTGAGCGGCGAGCGGTGCACGCCGAAGTGCAGCCCGGGCAGCCGCAGCGAGAGGTCCACGTCGATGCACAGGGGCAGCGCGGTGCCCGCCGCTCGCGCCGCGCGCGCCGCCGCCTCCACGTGCTCGGGCGCGTCCACGGTGAGCGTCACGCTCGCGCCCCCGGCCACCGCGCGCGCCACCTCGGCGAGCGCCCCGGCATCCAGCGTGGGGTAGGCCACGAGCAGGTCCTCGAAGCCCTGCGCGGCGAGGAAGGCCGCCTCGCGCGGGTGGTAGGCCATCAGGCCGCGGAAGCCTGCTTCGGCGCGCAGCACGCGGCGCAGCAGCGCGGTGCAGCGCACCGACTTCGTCGCGAGGCGCAGCGGCTTGCCGCCCGCGCGCCGCACCAGGGCCGCGGCGTTCGCGTCGAACAGCTCCAGGTCCACCAGCGCCGCGGGCAGGCGGCGTCCGGCGAGCGCCTGCGCGTAGGTGCGGTAGTCACGCGGCATCGGGCGCCCAGCAGAGCGCGGCCGCCGCACGTGCCGCAAGGCCTCGCGTGAAGCGGGCGTCCGGCAATCCCCGCTCGCGCCTTCAGCGCGCGGGCGTGCCCACCAGGTGCTCCCAGGCCTCCTCGCGGGAGTGGAAGACGCCCGCGCTCGCCTGCACGCCCGCGCTGCGGAAGGCGCGCTGGGCCTGCATCCCGGCGAGCGTGCTGCTGTTGATGACGCGCGCGAGCCGCTCCAGCCCCTGGGCGCTCGCCCACTGCGTGAGCGCCTGCGCCGCGCCCTGCAGCTCCGCGGGGACGAGGCCCACCGCGCGCACGTCGGTGAGACAGCGGTAGGGCTTGGGCATGCGGGACACGGCGTCGCGCACGGCGCGGTCGTAGCGCTCGAAGGACGCGCGCGTGGGCGCCTGCGGGTACACCACCTCCAGGATGTTCTCGCGCGTGTGGATGCGGACGACGAACTCGCTCGTGGGATCTGTCACGGTGACACTCCCCATAGCGCTTCGCGACGCGCGCGCGGAATGTGGGCTTTCTCCGCCAGTTCCACCGTGGGTCTGGTCCGCCTCACACACGCTGCGGACGCGCGCTGGACAAGCCTCAGGCGGCTGCGCGCAGCTCGCGGAAGAAGGCCTCCAGCTCCTGCAGCCGCACCGGCTTCACGAAGTGGCGCTGGAAGCCCTCGGCCGTGCTGCGGCGGCGGTCCTCGCCCTGCCCGAAGCCGGTGAGGGCCGCGAAGGCGGGAGGTGCTGCGCCCAGGTGCTCGCGCAGCCGCCGCGCCAGCGCGTAGCCGTCCACCTCCGGCAGGCCGACGTCCAGGATGGCCACCTGCGGGCTGAAGCCCTCCACCGCCCGGAGGGCGCCCTGTGCATCGTGCGCCACGCGCACCTGGTGCCCGCCCAGTTCCAGCAGGTCCCCGAGCGCGCTCGCCGCATCCACGTTGTCGTCCACCACCAGGATGCGCAGGCGCGGCGCGCCGGTCTCGTCGCGAGCGGGGGCAGGTGCCGCCGCGGGCTCGCCTCCGGCCGCGAGCCGCGGCAGCCACACCCGGAAGGTGCTGCCCCTGCCGGGCCCCGCGCTCTGCGCCTGCACGCGCCCGCCGTGCGCCTGCACCAGGCTGCGCACCAGCGCGAGCCCGATGCCGAGGCCCCCCGCGCTCTGGTCGAAGCCGCGCGCTCCCTGCACGAAGGGCTCGAAGACGCGCGCGGCGAGCTCCTCCGAGAGCCCCTGCCCGTCGTCCTGCACCTCGAGCAGCACCTCGTCCCCCTGCGCCTCGGCGCGCACGCGCAGGTGCCCTCCGGGCGGCGTGTAGCGCGCGGCGTTGACGAGCAGGTTCGCCACCACCTGGGTGAGGCGCACGGGGTCTCCCAGCACGCGCAGGCCCTGGGCAGGCACCTGCACCTCGAGCGCGTGGTGGCGCTGCTCCACCAGCGGCGCTGCGCTCTCGCAGGCCTTGGCCACCGCGCTCGCGAGCTCCAGGGGCTGCTTGTGCATCGACAGGGACAGCTGCCCGCGGCGGATGCGCGCCACGTCCAGCAGGTCGTCCACCATGCGCACCACGTGGCGCAGCTGGCGCGAGATGACCTCGTGCTCGGGCGAGCCGCCGAGGCCGCGCAGCCGCAGCGCCTCGAGCGAGCTCACGATGGGGGCGAGCGGGTTTCGCAGCTCGTGGCCGAGCATCGCGAGGAAGGCGTCCTTCGCCTGCGTCGCCGCCACCGCCTCCGCGCGCGCCGCCTCCGCGGCCTGCAGGTGCGCGTCGCGCTCGCGCTCGCGCTGCTCGAGCAGGCGCGCCGAGTGCTGCAGCGCGGCGCCCAGGCGCTGCACCTCGAGCACGCGCGTGCGGCCCAGCACCGGCGCGCTTCCCTGCGCGAGCGCCTCGGCGGCCGCCGCCGCGCCCAGCAGCGAGCGCTCGAGCCGCCGCGAGATGAGCCACGCGGCCGCCCCGCTCAGCACGAGCAGCGAGAGCCCCAGCCCGCCGAGCGCGAGCAGCGAGTTGCGCAGCGGGCCCTCCATCACGGCGCGCGGCACGACCACGGCCGCCGTCCAGCCCGAGGGGCTCGCGCGGCTGTAGGCCACGTACACCGGCTCGCCGTCCAGGGAGGTGCCCGCGTACACGCCCTCGCGGCCCTGGCGCGTGTTCTGGAGGAACTGCGGCGAGGCGGGGTGGCCCACGTAGCGCTGCGGGTCGCGCGTGCGGGCGGCCACCGTGCCGTGCAGGTCCACCAGGGTGCGCGTCCACTCCACGTTCGCGTCCACCTGGCGCGAGGCCACGTCCGTGAGCGTCTCGGGCGTGACCACCGCGGTGAGCACGAAGCGCACGCGCCCCTCGTGCAGCACGGGCACGCGGATGGGGAAGGCGAGGCCGCTCTTCGGGCCGCGCGCGAGGCTGCCCACCAGCGGCGCGCCCGCGGCCACCGCGCGCTCGAAGCTCTCTCGCTCCACCACCGGCGGCATCGGCTCCCCCCACGCGGCCGCCGTGTGCGCGAGCGTGCGCGCATCCGGCGTGGCGAGCGCCACCGAGCGCCAGGTGGGCTGGGTGCGAAGCACGCGCTGGCACTCGGCGTGGAAGGCCTCCAGCTCGCCGCGCTCGAGGTGCGAGGACTGCGCGAGCGCCTGCAGGGTGCGGATGGAGCCGCTCATCTCGCGGTCGAAGGCCTCGGTGAGCGCGCGCGCCGAGCCCTGCACCCGGCGCTCCACCGCCGCGCGCTCCGCACCCGCCAGCTGGAAGACGAGCAGCCCCGCGAAGGCCACCGCCGGCAACAGCACGCCCACCACCAGGCGCAGCAGGTGGAGGCGCAGCGGCTGCACGGAGGCGGGGCGCAGGAACACGTGGAGGAGCGGGGAGCGAGAGGAGAAGCGCGGGTGACTGTACACAAGTAGTACAGGGCGCGTACGGACGCTCGGTCCTCCAAGGGTCTGCGCGTGGTAGGCCAGGGGCATGTTCGGTCCCCAGGGTCCCACGCTGCGGGAGCTCGCGCGCCAGGCGCTCTCGTCCGTGCCGCGCGGCTACGACCTGCTCGCGCCCAAGTTCGAGCACACCCCCTTCCGCACGCCGGAGGCGGTGCTCGCCCCGGCGATCGCCGCGCTGGGCCCCGCAGCGAGCCTCGGCAGCGCGCTGGACCTGGGCTGCGGCACGGGTGCGGCGCTGCGCCACCTGCGCCCGCGCTGCCGCGAGCGCGCCGTGGGGGTGGACCTGAGCGCGGGCATGCTCGCCGAGGCGCGGCGCCAGCTCGCGGAAGTTCCGGGCACGGCCGCCCTGGAGCTCGTGCAGGCGGACATGCTGCAGCTTCCTGCCGGGCTGCACGGCCAGTTCGACGCCGTCACCTCCTTCGGCGCCTTCGGGCACGTGCTGGAGGCGGACGAGCCGCGGCTGGTGGACGCGGTGGCGCAGGCGCTGCGGCCCGGAGGAATCTTCCTCTTCGTCACCGGCGAGCCGCCCTCCCCATGGCGCCCCGCGACCTGGGTCGCGCGCGGCTTCAACGCCGCCATGCGCGTGCGCAACGCCGTGTGGAGCCCGCCCTTCGTCATGTACTACCTCACCTTCCTGCTCCCGCGCGCCCGCGCCCTGCTGGAGGCGCGCGGCTTCTCGCTCGAGGTGCGCCGCGGGCTCTTCCCCGAGCCCTTCGGCCGGCTGGTGCTCGTGCTCGCGACCCGGGGCCCCTGAGGCGGCTCCTTGCTTTCGTTCCGATTTCGAAATATTCGAATTCGGAACAAGCGAGGTGCACCCTGAACCTGAAGCTCGTCCCCGACATCCACCGGGCCACCCACCGCCTCGCCCTCTACCTGGAGGGCGCAGAGCCCCCGCTGGGGCTCACCCAGGGCGAGGCCCACCTGCTCGCGCACCTGGCCGAGGCGGCAGGCCCCAGCCCCCTCAAGGCGCTGCACGCGGCGTTCGCGCACAAGCGCTCCACCCTCACCAGCTACCTGGACCGGCTCGAGGCGCGCGGGCTCGCCACGCGCACGCCGAGCGCCGAGGACCGGCGCGCCTTCGAGGTGGCGCTCACCCGCGAGGGCCGCGCGCTCGCCACCCGCGTGCACCGGCACCTCGGGTCGCTGGAGGCCCGGGCGCTCGCCGAGGTGGGCCCGCGCGACGTGCAGGGCTTCCACGCGGTGCTCGCCGCGCTGCTCGCCGCCGGGGAGGCCGAAGAGACGCCGAAGAGCGACACGCGCAGCCC
This sequence comes from Aggregicoccus sp. 17bor-14, assembly GCF_009659535.1. Lineage (NCBI taxonomy): Bacteria > Pseudomonadati > Myxococcota > Myxococcia > Myxococcales > Myxococcaceae > Aggregicoccus > Aggregicoccus sp. 17bor-14. The sequence goes on along the minus strand of NZ_VJZZ01000017.1, from coordinate 60,684 downwards.
CCGGAGGCGGCCATGACGGACGAGGCCTTCCTGCGCTCGCTCGAGGACGGCTCGCTGCCGGGCGAACGGTTCGACCACCGCGCGCACCTGCGCCTCACCTGGCTGCTGCTGCGCCGCCACGGCGCCGAGGAGGGCGCGGCGCAGGTGGCCGCGCGCCTGCGCAGCTTCAGCGCGGCGAAGGGCGCGGCGCACAAGTTCCACGCCACCCTCACCCGCGCCTGGGCCGCGCACGTCTGGGCCGCGATGCAGCAGGAGCGCGGCGACGACTTCGAGCGCTTCCTCTCCCTGCACCCGGAGTTGCTCGGATCAGCGTGGCTCGAGCGCCACTACCGCGCGGAGACCCTCGGCTCGGCAGAAGCGCGCTCGGGCTGGGTGCCGCCGGACCTGCTGCCTCTGCCTTCCGCCTGATACCTCCAGGTTGCTCGCGAGAGCGGAGGAGGCAGCGAGCTCGGGCGTTGCGCCCCGCTCGACCGGGACACGCGAGAGTGGCGCGGGGCGCACGGCCTCGAGAAGGAGAGGCCGGGGAGGGAACGGGGCTTCTCCGGGTGGAAGGCCGTCCACGCGCGCGCGGGACGGCTGTCCCGAAAGGAGACGCCCCTCCCGGGCGCGGACGGACGCGCGATGCAAAAAGGTAAAATCCTATTTTACGTTTTTGCGCGACGCGGGCCGCCGCCCCCGAGCGGGGACACACGCAGAGTGAAGCGCGCCTTGGAGCCGGAGGGCTCGCGCGTGGAATGGACGTTTCGCTCCATGCGAAGCCCCTCGGCAGGCAGCGCGGCAGGTGCGCAGAAGGAAGCGTCGTTCCAGGCGACGGCCGCGAGGGAGACGCGAGGACTGCCAGCGTGTCACCCCTGAGCGCTGCGGAGCCGGCGACGCCCCACCGCGAGCGGCCGCAGCGCCCCGCCACCCTTCCGGTCCTGACGCCTCCACCGGCACGCCAGCGCACGCACACGAGGCGGCGCGCGCGGCCACATCCGCGGTGCAGAGCTCGGCGGGGATCGCCAACGCCACGGCGCTGCTTCGTCCGATGCAGCCGTCGCTCGCTGAGTGGCGGGCGTCAGCGCTGCGCCCAGGCGGGCGCCGGGCGCAGCTGCAGGAACACCATGCCAGAGAGCGGCAGGCGGCTGCCGTAGAGGCCCTCGAGCGCAGCGGGGACAGGGTTCAGCGCGCCCAGCGCGCCCAGGCCCAGCTGCACGCCGCCCACCGGCTTCAGGTGGTGCACGTAGCCGAGCTGCAGCGTGCCCACGGTGAAGAGGCGGTGGTGGTCGCCGCCGAGCACCTCGTCCGGGAGCGTGAGGTCCTCCTGCCCCTTCTGCACCACCTCCACGCGCCCGAAGACGGCGTGAGGCCCGCGCTCCAGCAGGCTCTCGAGCAGCACCGCGTTGCTCGCCGGGCCGTGGCCGCGATTCTGGCCCCACACCGCCGTGGTGGCCCACGCACCGTTCGAGAGCTCGCGCGTGTACTGGACGCTCGCGGTGAGGCGCACCTGGTCCTCGTCGGGGGCGTGGCCCTCGGGGCTCTTCAAGTAGCCGCCGGACACCTGCAGGCTCAGCTCGCGGGTGGGGTTCACGGTGAGGCGCCCGGAGTACGAGTCGGGCGTGCGCAGGTCGAAGTCGTAGCGGTCCTCGTCCGGCTCGCGGCCGTTGAACCAGCTGCCCTCCAGCTTCCACGCCCGGCCGTAGACCCCCGCGGTGGCCACGCCGAAGGCGATATGCGTGCTGTCCTGCCAGTGGTGACCGAGCACGGCGAAGGGGTTGGTACTCGCGCTGTAGCGGTGCGGGAAGGCGACGGGGCCAAGCGCAGGCTCACCGGAGGGCGCGAGGTAGAGCTCGAAGGCGAGGTCGCGCGAGAGCGCGTGGCGGTAGCTCGCGGCCACCTCCATGAAGAGGTCGTGCGGGTGCTGCCGGTCGTGCAGCGGCACGCCGCCCACCTCCTCGCCGCTCTGCAGCAGCAGGGGGTAGCCGTCCTTGCCACCGGTGGTGAGGGGCTCGGCCGAGAGCATCAGGCGCGCGGCGAACACGCCTCTGCCCAGCGCGTGCTCGCCCATCAGCATCACCCAGTTGCCGCTGGTGAGCTGCTGGTCTCCGCGCGGGCCGCCCTGCCAGTCGTACCCGGCGTGCACGTTGTAGTGCAGCATCAGCATCCAGCCCGCGCCGGGCATGAAGTGGTGCCCGAAGACGGGCGTCGCGTCCGGCTGCCACGCGGTGCCACTGCCCTCGCGCTCCATGCCCAGCCCGAGCGGCGACATCGGCATGTCCATGGCGGCGGCGCCGTGCTCCGCGTGCGCGGAGGCCTCCACCCCGTGGCCTGCGTGTGCCGCATCCTGGGATGCACTGTCGTGACCCGCGTGTGCGGGGCTCTGGGGTGTGTCGGCTCCTTCAAGGGTAGAGCCCTGAGCGCCGGGGTGGCCTGCGTGGGCCGGGTCCTGCGCGGCCGCGTCGTCGCCCGCGTGCCCGGCGTCCTGAGCCGCCGGGTCCTGCCCCACGTGCGCGGCGTGCGGAGCATGGTCATGCTCCGCGTGCTCCGTCCCCCCGGGCACAGCCGCCTCCTGCTGCAGGGTCATGCCGCAGCGCGGGCAGCGCCCGGGGGCGGGCTCGGCGACGTCGGGGTGCATCGGGCAGGTGTAGCGGGCGGCGCTCTCGGAGTGCGCGTGCGCAGGCGAAGCGGACTGGGCGTGCGCGGCGGGAGCCGTGAGGAGCGCGGCGGCGAGGGGGCCGAGGAGGAGCGGGGCGAGGCGCATGGGGGAGAGGTCCTTTCCCGGAGGCTCACGGAAAGGGGCCGACACTCTTACAGCCCTCGAGGACGCCCCGCTCGCTCTCCCCGCACACTGCTCGCATGCCGAGCAGGCGAGCGTGCAGGGCGGCCCGGGCGGCGTGTAGGGGCAGGACCTACTTTCTGCCGATGCTCCGCGCCCTGCTCCAGCGCATGAAGCCCCCGCGGCGGCTGCTGGTCCCGGCAGCCCGGGTGGCGGACGCCGACGCGAAGCTGGGCATGGACCGCGTGGGCCACATCTACCCGAACCGGGTGGTGGCACTGCAGGACGTGAACCTCAACATCCGCTCCGGGGAGTTCGTCTGCCTGCTGGGTCCCTCGGGCTGTGGCAAGAGCACGCTGCTCTACGCGCTCGCCGGGCACCTGACGCCGAGCGGCGGCCGGGTGTCCATCGACGGCAAGCCGGTGAAGGGCCCGGGCCCCGACCGCCTGCTCATGTTCCAGGACGCCGCGCTGTTCCCGTGGATGACGGTGAAGGGCAACCTCACCTTCGCGCTCGCGGCGCGCGGGGTGGCGCATGCGGAGCGCGAGACACGCGCGCGCACCTTCATCGACCGCGTGGGCCTCAGCGGCTTCGAAAACGCGCTGCCGCACCAGCTCTCGGGCGGGATGAAGATGCGCACCAGCCTCGCGCGCGCGCTCGCCATGGACTCCGCCGTGCTGCTGATGGACGAGCCCTTCGGCTCGCTGGACGCGCAGACGCGGGTGCACATGCACGAGCTCTTGCAGCACCTGTGGCTCTCGGCGCGCAAGACGGTGGTGTTCGTCACCCACGACGTGCACGAGGCGCTGCAGCTGGCCACGCGCGTGGTGGTGATGGCGCCGCGCCCGGGGCGCGTGCTGCAGGACCTGCAGGTGCAGCTGCCCATGCCGCGCAGCCCGGACTCGCCGGAGCTCGCGGAGATGGCGCGCCACATCCGCGAGCTGCTGCGGCGCGTGGAGCTGCCGCCTGCGCTGGAGGCGCTGGAGGGAGGAGCCGATGAGCCGCATCCGTCTGCTGGTCGAGAAGCTGGCCGTGGCCGCCCTGCTCCTGCTGTCATGGGAGCTCCTCGCTAGGTTCGGTCCCTGGCCCACGCACCTGTTCCCGGAGCCCCTCACCGTGGCGCGCTCGCTCGCGGGGCTCGCCGAGGACGGGCGCCTGGGGGCGGCCACCCTGCGCTCGCTCGGGCGGCTCGCGCGCGGCTACGTGGTGAGCGCCGCCATCGGCGTGCCGCTGGGGCTCGCGCTCGCGCGGCTGCGCCTCTTCCGCCACGCGGTGAAGCCGCTGGTGACGGGACTGCAGGCGCTGCCCTCCATCTGCTGGCTGCCGCTCGCGCTGCTGTGGTTCGGGCTCTCGGACGCGGCCATCCTCTTCGTGGTGGTGATGGGCTCGGTGCTGGCCATCGCCATCGCGGTGGAGGACGGGGTGCTGGGCATCGACCCGCAGCTGCTGCGCGTGAGCGGCACCCTGGGCATCCGCGGCTGGCGCTTCTACGGCGGGGTGCTCCTGCCGGCGGCCCTGCCCGGCATCATCACCGGCCTCAAGCTGGGCTGGAGCTTCGCCTGGCGCGCGCTGATGGCCGGCGAGCTGCTCTTCGTCAGCGGCGGCCTCGGGCAGCTGCTGTCCATGGGGCGCGAGCTGATGGACGTGCCCCAGGTGATGGCGGTGATGGTGGCGATCATCGTCGTGGGCGTCGCCGTGGACCGCCTCCTCTTCCAGACCGTGGAGCTGCGCGTGCGCAGGCGCTGGGGCCTGCTCGCGACCGCCTGACTCCGAGCCCTGCCTCCGAGACCCGCCATGAGCCCCCTCCGACTCCTCCGACTCGTCCCGCTCGCGCTGCTCTTGCTCCTGCCATCCAGTTGCAAGAAGGGAGGCGCGAGCGCGCCGGGCAGCCCTCTGCGCCTGGGGCTGTTCCCCAACATCACCCACGCCCAGGCGATGGTGGGCCACGTGGAGGGCGAGTTCGCGCGCGCGCTGGGGGAGACGAAGCTGGAGGTGAAGCAGTTCAACGCGGGCCCCGCGGCGATGGAGGCCCTGAGCGCGGGCTCGCTGGACGTGAGCTACGTGGGCCCGGGCCCCGCCATCAACACCTTCCTCAAGGGGGGCCGGCAGCTGCGCGTCATCGCCGGCGCGGTGAGCGGCGGCGCGGTGCTGGTGACGCGCACGGCGAAGGGCCCGCAGGAGCTCAAGGGCAAGCGGGTGGCGACGCCGCAGCTGGGCAACACACAGGACATCGCGCTGCGCGCGTGGCTGGGCAAGCAGGGCATCGCCATCGCCCCCAGCGGCGAGACGCGGCCGGACGCGGTGAGCGTCACGCCGCTCGCGAACCCGGACATCCTCGCGCAGTTCCAGCGCGGCGAGCTGGAGGGCGCGTGGGTGCCGGAGCCCTGGGGCGCGCGCCTCGTCGCCGAGGGGCAGGGGAAGATCCTCCTGGACGAGCGCACGCTGTGGCCCAATGGGCGCTTCCCCACCACGCTGCTGGTCACCACCGCGAGCGTGCTGCAGTCGCGGCGCGCCGAGCTCAAGGCGCTCCTGCGCGCGCACCTCTCCTTGAGCGGCCGCTGGGAGACGGACCCGAAGAACTTCGCGCGCGCCGTGAACACCGCCTTCGCGCAGCTGGCCGGCAAGCCGCTGCCGGACGCCACCCTGCAGGACGCCTTCAGCCGGCTCGAGCCCAGCCTGGACCCGCTCCCGCAGGCGCTCGCGAAGGACGCGGCGGACGCGCACGCGCTGGGCTTCCTGCCCGGCGAGGACCTGCAGGGCATGGTGGACACGAGCCTGCTGGACGAGGTGCGCGCGGCGAAGCCCTGAGGCGCCCCCCGCGCGGGCTTCAGTGCGGCGCGGGCAGGTACTGCTGCATCCCCGCGAGCGGCGGGCTGTACAGGTGCAGGGTGAGGGCCGGCTCGCGCGAGACGTTGCGCAGCTGGTGCACCGTGGCGCTCGCCTCCACCAGCACGCCGCCCTCCTGCAGGCTCACGCGCGCGCTGGGCACCGCGTGGCCCGGGCCGCTGCGCAGGAAGCGCTGCTCCTGGGCCTCGCCCCAGAGCACGCGCGCCACGCCGCTCGAGCCGCCGTGGTCGTGGATGCGCGAGGCGTGCTCCGGGCCCCAGCAGAGGAGCACCAGCTCCCAGTCGGGCGAGCGGAAGAGGGTCTCGCGCACGTAGCTCTGCGGGTCGAAGCGCACGAAGGGGGAGAGCACGCGCCAGCGAGGCTGCGCGCGGCGCATCCACTCGGCGAGCGCGCGCAGCTGCCGGCCCGCCGGAGCGCCCGCGCCACTGAGCACCGGGAGGCGCGCCCCGAACAGCTCGGCGGGGTCCACCTGGAGCACGGGCTCCACTTCCCTCAGACCGTCTTCCCGCATTCCGAGCGCCTGCATGCGAGCACCTCCAGAGGAAGCCCCGACCTCTGAGCAATGGGGCCGAGTTGGAACGCTGAGCACCGGACCTTCATTGCGGGCGTGAGGCGGAAGGCACACGAGGGCTCGTACGCCCGCTCGCCCGTTTCCGTCGTGGAACGCTCCCCTCACTTCGCCGTTGCGGCGCGGGCGAGTGGCAGGCTGTGGTGGGCCCCATGCGTGCCCCCCTGCTCCTCGCCCTGCTCGCACTTCCGGCCTTCGCCCAGTCCTCCGCGCCGAGCGCTGCACCGCCCCCGGCGCCGCCGGCCGTGAAGCTGGGCGAGAAGGGCTTCGTGTTGGAGAGCGCGGACGGCGACTTCCGCCTGCGCTTCTCCGGCCTGATTCAGGCAGACGGGCGCTTCTTCGTGGGCGGTGGCGAGGGCGCGGTCGCGAACACGCTGCTCTTGCGCCGCGTGCGGCCCATCGTGGACGGCACGGTGTTCGGGCTCTACGACTTCCGCTTCATGCCGGACTTCGGCGGCGGGCGCGCGCAGATCCAGGACGCGTACGTGGACGCGCATCCCTCCAAGGCGCTGCGCGTGCGGGCCGGCCGCTACAAGGCCCCCTTCGGCCTCGAGTTCCTCCAGTCCGACGCCTTCCTCCCCTTCTCCGAGCGCGCGCTGCCCACCAACCTGGTGCCCGGCCGCGACGTGGGCCTGCAGCTGCACGGCGAAGCACAGGCGGGCGTCTTGAGCTACGCGGTGGGCGTGTTCAACGGCGCACCGGACGGGGGGAACCTCGAGGGCGACGACGAGGACGGCAAGGACGCGGTGGCGCGCGTCTTCGCCCACCCACTGCGGCCGCTCGGGGTGCCCGCGCTGCAGAACCTGGGCGTGGGCCTCGCCGCGAGCTACGGGCGCACGGGCGGCGCCGCGAACCTTCCGCAGTACCGCACGGCCGGGCAGCAGGTCTTCTTCCGCTACCGCGCCGCCGCGGCCGGCGGCGTGCCCGGGGCGGTCGCGCAGGGCGAGCGCGTGCGCCTCAGCCCGCAGGCCTACTGGTACGTGGGGCCCCTGGGCCTGCTGAGCGAGTACGTGCGCAGCAGCCAGGAGGTGGCGGTGGGAGACGGCGCAGCGGTGCGCCTCACGCACAGCGCGTGGAACGCCACCGGCTCCCTCGTCGTGTACGGCGGCAGCGCGGGCTACGAGGGCGTGAAGGTGCGCGCCCCCTTCCGCCCCTCGCTCGGCGAGTGGGGCGCGCTGGAGGTGGCGCTGCGCTACTCGGCGCTGGACGTGGACGCGGACGCCTTCCCCCTCTTCGCGGACCCCGCGGCCTCGGCGAGGGCGGCGCGCGCCGCGGCGCTCGCGCTCAATGGCTACCTCAACGCCTTCACCCGCGTGTCGCTGCACCTGGAGCGCACCACCTTCGACGGTGGGGCGGCCGCAGGCGCGGACCGCCCCGCCGAGCAGCTGGTGCTCGGGCGCCTGCAGCTCAACTTCTAGGGCAGCGCGCGCAGCACGAAGCTCGCGTTGGCGTTGGTGCGCGGCCCCATGCCGAAGTCCACCGTGCCGTCGAAGCGGCCCGCCACCGCGAGCGTGCCGGCGTTGCTCACGGCGCAGCTGGTCGCATAGACGCCGCTGCGGTCGTCGTCCGGGCTGGACTCGAGGTTCGCCGCCCCCAGCACCCGCCCGTCCGTGCGCCGCACGCGGGCGACGAAGGAGGTGGTGTTCCACAGGTTGCTCGTGGGGCGGCTGCGCGGCACGCCGAGCGCCGAGGCGTCTCCCGAGGCCACGCTGAGCAGCACCTCGTTGCGCGCGCCCGTGGACACGGTCATCTCGTTGCCCACGTTCCCCAGCGCCACGCGCCAGCGCTCCGTGCCCAGGCCGGTGGTGAGCCCGAGCAGGAAGGCGCCGTCGAAGCTCGCCCCCACGGCGACCACCACGCGCCCGTCGCGCACCGCGAGCCCGTCCGCGAAGCCCACGTCCGGCACGGAGAGGAAGCGCGTCCAGCGGTGCCTGCCCGCGCTGGTGGTGGAGAAGACGAACGGGGACAGCTCCGTCGGCCCGGTGGGCCCCCCGAAGCTCACGGAGCCGTAGCTGTAGCCGCTCACGTAGGCGTTGCCCGCCTCGTCCGCCGCCACCCGCATGGGGTTCGCGGAGGAGGAGCCCTCCGCCTGCTCGTAGATGTTGCCCCAGGCAGCCGCGCCGTCGCTGCGGTAGCGGATGAGCATCAGCTGGTACGGGTACTGCCCGAAGTGGCGGAAGTTCCCGAGCGCGTAGAAGCCGCCTGCTGGATGCGCCGCGAAGGAGACGAAGGTGAAGTCGGTGTTGGGCTCGGGCCGCGTGGTGCGCGCCCACTGCAGCGTGCCCCCCGAGCTCAGGCGCACGAGGAAGGTGCCGTTGTCCAGCGTGCGGCCGCCGATGCGCAGGCCGTCCTGCTGCGCCTCGCCGCCCACGTACACGGTGCCGCCCGGCGTCACCGCGAAGCCGGTGATGTTCGCGTAGGCGATGTCGCGCGAGACGCGCGCCGGTCCCCAGCCGCGCACCCAGGCGAGCGTGTTGTCGGGGCGGAACTTCGCCACGCCCGAGTGGTAGTCGTCCGGGTCGCCGTTCCAGGGCAGCGGCACGCCCGTGAGCGTCGCCGGCCCGTGGTAGGAGAGGGCCACGTAGAGGTTGCCGCTCGAGTCGAAGGCCATCTGGCGGAACTCCACGCGCTCGTGCGTGCGCACCCAGCGCGTGCGCAGCGTGGTCGTGAGCGCCGCCTCTTCCGTCCCGATGGCCGGCTCGCTCTCCGGTGCCTCTCCGGGTGCCGCGAGCCCGGGAGACGGCGCCTCCGTCCCCTCGTCCTCCAGCGGGCCCGCTCCGCACGCACTCCACAGCATCACCGCCAGCAGCCAGCCGGCGCCGCGCACGCTCGCCCTCATCGCACGTCCCCCCTCGGCAGCCCCTGCGGATCACCCTACGCACGGAGCGCGCGGGTGTGCAGCGCGCACGGTGCGGGCGCGCGAGCCCGGGCGCACGGCGAGCGGGGCGGCGCGGGGAGGGCACAGGGCCGCTGCTCTCGCGCGGATGCAGGGTCCGCCCGCGGACAGTGCGCGGCGCGCCGGCTGCCGAGAGGCCAGGCTCGGCGCCGCTCGCGCGCGCCGTGTGCAGCACCTCCCCCCGGTGGCGCAAAGGAGGCTTCCTCCGGGCCCCCGAGGCGCTACCTTGCGCGCACCATGTCCCAGCCCCTCTCCCCTCCCGCCGCCTTCGACCTCGCCATCATCGGGGCCGGTGCGAGCGGCACCCTGCTCGCGGCGGCGCTGCTGCGCACCGCGCGCACGCCGCTCCAGGTGCTGCTGCTGGAGCAGAGCGGGCGCTTCGGCCGCGGGCCCGCCTACAGCACCACCGAGCTGCAGCACCTGCTCAACGTGCCCGCGGGCAAGATGAGCGCGCTCGCGGATGACCCGGAGCACTTCCTGCGCTGGCTGCGCACGCAGGCGCCGGACACCCGGCCCACCGACTTCGTGCCCCGCGCGCGCTACGCGCTCTACCTGGACGCAGTGCTCGCCGAGGCGCGCGCGAAGGCGGCCCCCGGCGTGCAGCTCACCCAGCGCCACGCGCAGGTGCGCGGCCTGCAGCCCGGGGCCGGTGGCGTCACGGTGCAGCTCGAGGAGGGCGGCAGCGTGCGGGCCGCGCGCGCGGTGCTCGCGCTGGGCAACTTCCCGCCCGCGGCGCTCGCGGTGCCGGATGGCGGGCTCTACGCGAGTGAGCGCTACGTGGCGCTGCCCTGGGAGAGCGGCGGGCTCGAGGCGGTGGCGCCCGAGGAGTCGGTGCTGCTCCTGGGCTCGGGGCTGACGGCGGTGGACGTGGCGCTCTCGCTGCAGGCGCGCGGGCACACGGGCCCGGTGCACGCGCTCTCGCGCCACGGGCTGCTGCCCCAGGTGCACCGCGCGGGGGTGGCGCCCCACACCTTCGCGCCCGGAGCGCTGCGCGCGCGGGCGCTGCTGCGCGAGGTGCGCGCGGAGGTGCGCCGCGTGGAGGCCGCCGGCGGCGACTGGCGCGCGGTGGTGGACGCGCTGCGGCCGCACACGGTGCCGCTGTGGCAGCGGCTCGCGACCGCGGACAAGCGGCGCTTCCTGCGCCACCTGCGCGCCTACTGGGAGGTGCACCGCCACCGCATGGCGCCCGAGGTGGGCCGCGCCATCGCCGAGCTGCTCGCGGGCGGCCAGCTGCGCATCCACGCGGCGCACGTGCAGGCCTTCGCGCTCGAGGCGGACGGCGTGCGGGTGACGCTGCGGCGGCGTGGCGGCCCCGGCGTGCAGCACCTGCACGTGCAGCGCGTGCTCAACTGCACGGGGCCGGCCTCGCCGCTCGCGCAGCCGAAGGGCACGCTGGTGGGAGACCTGCTCGCGGGAGGGCTCGCGCGCGCGGACGCGCTGCGCCTCGGGCTGGACACGCGCGAGGGCGCGCTGGTGGATGCGCAGGGGAAGCCCTCCTCCGTGCTCTTCGCGCTGGGCGGGGTGCGGCGGCCCGAGCTGTGGGAGTCCACCGCCATCCCGGAGATTCGCACCCAGGCGCAGGCGCTCGCACAGCACCTGCTCGCGTCCTGAGCCACGCCCTCGAAAATCCGAGGCGCTGAGGCACGACACGCCCGTCATACCGCGAGCCTTTCCACGGCCTTGCAACGCCACCTTCCGTCGGAGCTGCCAGGCCCGCGTCTTGCTTTGCCGCGCGGCCATGACGCACGCAACGAAGTGGATTCCGCTGCTGGGCCTCCTCGCGCTCGCGGGCTGTCGCGACGAGGTGCTCGAGGTGGCGACGTACCGCGTCTCGGGCCACCTGGTCCCGGCCTATCCCGACCCCTGTGGCGAGTGCCCCCTCGGCCTGATGATGGAGGCGGTCCCCACGGGTACCGAGGGCCATGAGCAGCAGTGGCCGCCGTTCAGCGGCACCGCGAACGAGCGCGTCCGCTTCCGTCAGGGAGTGGAGCTGGTGGTCGAGATGGAGACGCGGCGCGTGGACGTCGGCGATGTCCAGGACGACCCCGGCATCCGCAAGCGCGTGCTGCGGGTGCTCGAGGAGCGGCCCGTCCCTGCGGGCACTCGCGTCACGATGCGCTTTCCGCGGACGCCGCCCGGCACCACGGAGCTGAAGTTCGCGCGCGTGGGCGAAGAGGTGCAGCTGCGCGACGGAGTGAGCACCGTGCGCGTCTGGTGCGTGGACCCCTCTCTCTGCGATCAGCTCGCGGCGCTGAAGCCGGGAGAGCAGGCCTTCGAGCTGGAGCTGAGCCACTCGGGCGTCGCGGACGGCCCGTTCACCGCCGAGGCGCTGCGGCTGACGCCCTGAATCCGTGGTACCGGGAGGGCGTGGAGCCCCTCTTCACGCCCCTGGAGCCGCAGCCGCACGCGAGCGAGCTCCCGCGCCCCTTCCCCAGCCCCTTCGACGCGCTGGGTCCGCACGCGCTCGCGCGCCGCGCGGCGGAGGAACTGCAGGCGCAGCTGCGGGCAGGCGACGTCGCTCCCGGCCTGAGCGCAGCGCTGCTCGACGCGCCCGAGGGCGGCAAGATGTTCGGCGTGCTCGTGGTGCGGGAGCCGGAGGGGCGCGTCGGCTTCCTGCGCGCCTTCTCCGGGATGCTCGCGGGGCGCTGGGACGTGGAGGGCTACGTCCCTCCCCTCTTCGACCGCGCGGCGCGCGAGCGCGTGGAGCCCGGGGCCGAGCGCGCGGTGAAGGCGCTGCTCGCCCGCGCCGAGGCGCTGCGCAGCTCCCCGGAGCTGCAGCAGGCGCGCGAGGAGGACGAGGCCCAGCAGCGCCGCCACGCCCAGGCGCTCGCCGCACTGCGGGCCACGCACGAGGCGCGCAAGCAGCAGCGCCACGCGCGCCGCCTGGAGCTCGCGGCGTCGGACGCGCGCTCGGCCGGGGCGCTGCGCGAGGCCCTCCACGCGCTGGACCAGGAGAGCCGCGGGGACAAGGCGGAGCGCCGCCGGCTCGAGGCCGCGCAGGAGGCCGAGCGCCGCGAGGTGGCGCCGCGGCGCGCGCGCCTCGAGCGCAGGCTGGGCGCGCTGGAGCGGCTGCGGCGCATCGTCTCGCGCGGCTTCATGCGCCGCATCCACGAGACCTACGTCATCCGCAATGCACGCGGCGAGCAGCGCCCCCTGCGCGCGCTCTACGCTCCGGCGGAGCCCCCTTCCGGCGCGGCGGACTGCGCGGCACCGAAGCTGCTCGCCTTCGCCTTCGCGCACGGCCTCACGCCTCTCGCGCTCGCGGAGTTCTGGTGGGGCGCACCGCCCGCGGCAGGAGGCCGCGCGTCGGGCGCGTACTACGGCGCGTGCCGGGACAAGTGCGGGCCGCTGCTGCCCTTCATGCTCTCGGGAGTGGAGGTCTCCCCGCCGCGCGCCTTCGCGCCGCCCGCGCTCGCGCCCGCCTCGCTGGAGGTGGTGTTCGAGGACGCGTGGCTCGTGGTGGTGCGCAAGCCGGAGGGGCTGCTCTCGGTGCCGGCGAAGGACCTCTCGCTCACGGACTCCGCGCTCGCGCGGCTGCAGGCGCGCTACCCGGGCGCCCGGCTCGCGCACCGGCTGGACCTGGATACGTCCGGGCTGCTGGTGGCGGCGCGCGACGAGCCCACGTACGTGAGCCTGCAGCGGCAGTTCGCCGGGCGCGAGGTGGACAAGCGCTACGTGGCGTGGGTGCAGGGGCCCGTGCGCGGCGAGCGCGGCACGGTCGAGCTCCCGCTGCGCGTGGACCTCGATGACCGGCCCCGGCAGATCCACGACCCGGTGCACGGCAAGCCCGCGGTGACGGAGTGGGAGGTGCTCTCGCGCGAGCCCTCCCGCACGCGCGTGGCGCTGTTTCCCCGCACGGGCCGCACCCACCAGCTGCGCGTGCACTGCGCGCATCCGCTCGGGCTCGGCGCGCCCATCGCCGGAGACCGGCTCTACGGCCACGCGGCCGAGCGGCTCTACCTGCACGCGGAGCGGCTCGGCTTCGTGCATCCCGCAACGGGCGAGCGGCTCGGCTTCGAGTGGCCCGCGCCCTTCTAGGAGCGCGCGGAGGCCTGCTCCACCACCTCCTGTGCCTGCGCGCGCCGGGGACGCCAGCGCGGCAGCTCGACGGTGAAGGTGGAGCCCCGCGCCAGCGCGCTCTGCACGCCGATGCGCCCGCCCAGGGCCTCGGCGCTGCGGCGCGCGAGCCACAGGCCCAGCCCCAGCCCGCCGTAGTGCCGCGAGTCCACCGCCCGGCAGAAGCGCTCGAGGATGCGCTCCTGGTCCTGCGGAGCGATGCCGATGCCGTGGTCGATGACCCGCAGCCACACCTGCTCGCGGTTCCCCTCGAGCTGGACGCGCAGCGGCTGCCCCGCTCCGAACTTGATGCCGTTGGACAGCAGGGCGCTCACGATCTGCGCGAGCTGCCGCGGGTCGCTCTCACCGTGGAGCGCCTCTCCCGGCTCGAAGCTCAGCTCGCAGTGCGCGCGCGCCGCGCTCTCGCGGAAGGCCTCGAGCTGCTCGGCCACGGCCTCCCGGAAGTCGAGCGGCGCGTAGCGGGGCTGCAGCTCGCCGGCGCTCAGCTGCTTCACGTCGAGCAGCTGGTTGCTCAGCTCCTCGGAGCGCCGCAGGGAGCGCTCCGCGGCGGCCACCGCGGGCAGGAGCCGCTCTGCCTCCACCGGCGTCTCCGCCGCGCCCGCCAGCAGGCGCTTGAGGCGCTGGAGGTGGATCTTCATCGCGGTGAGCGGGGTCTTCATCTCGTGGGCCGCGACCTGCAGGAAGTCCTCGCGCAGCGCGAGCGCCTCGCGCGCCTCGCGGGCGGCCCGCTCCGCGTCCTGGCGCGCCCGGGCCTCCTCCACCAGCAGGCGGCTGCGCTCGGCCTCCACGCGGCGCCGCAGCGTGATGTCGCGGAAGCTCCACACCCGCCCGACGATCTCCTCCCCCAGCCGCTGGGGACGCGAGTACTGCGCGAAGATGGACCCGCTCTTGAGCTCGACCTCGTCCGCACTCTCCAGCTCGGGGTGTGCATAGAGGTACGCCACCTTCGCGTTGAAGGTCGCGGGCGAGAGCAGTTGGTCCTGCACCCAGGCGAGCGCCCGCGCGTTGTCCCCACTCGCCACGATGTCGGGCGGCATGTGCCACAGCTCGACGAAGCGCTGGTTGATGAGGGTGATGCGATTGTTCCGGTCGACGACGAGCAGCCCGTCGGCGGTGGACTCCAGCGAGGAGTGCAGGAGCGAGAGCGAGCTCGCCAGCTCGTGCGTGCGCGCGGTGACCCGCTCCTCCAGGCTCCTGCGCTCCGCCTGCAGCGCGTGCTGCAGCCGGTAGCGCTCCTCGTAGGCGGCCGCGAGGACGAGGAAGATGGCGCTGCTGAGCGACAGCCGCACGTGGAACTCGGTGAACACGTGCGGCAGCGTGGCCAGGGCCGGCCGCAGCAGCGCCAGCGCGATGAACACCACCGCCCAGCAGAGGTTGCTGAGCACGGCGCCCCGCGAGCCCAGGCGCAGGCAGGCCCAGACCATGAGCGGCAGCATCGGGTAGGCCATGGACGTGGCCTGGTCGGGCCCGCGCACCAGCAGGAAGCAGGCGACGATGGCGGCCACGAAGGCCGCGAGCGCGAGCGGCAGCTCCCCACGGGCGAGCGGGGGCCCTGCCCGCCGGCCTCCCGCGAGCACCAGCATCAGGGGCACGACGAGGATCATCCCGGTGCTGTCCGCGACGAACCAGAGCCACAGCTCCCCCGCGAAGCTGAGCCCCGCGTTGGGTGCCCCGGCCAGCCACACCATGGCCTGCACGGTGACGGCCGAAAGGGCGGGAGCGACGAGCCCCAGCACGAGCGTGGCGAGGATGACGCCGCGGGTGCTGTAGGGCCAGTGGGCCGTGCCCGTCACTCGGCGCAGGAGCCAGGCGCACCCCACCGCCGAGAGCGCGCGGCCCGCTGCCGCGAGCAGGGCGACGAGCAGCCAGGGGGTCCGGGTGTCCACGGCGCCGTCGGCGAGCACGAATAACCAGGCGACGAAGACGGAGCCTGCCAGGATGGCAGGCCAGCGGGAGGTCCCCCGCAGCAGCAGGACCCCCAGGGCAAAGCCCGCCGCCGGCCAGAAGGTGACGACCCGGCCGTGGAGGCCGAGGAGGTGCCCCGCCCAGCCCAGCAGCACGTAACCCACCGCAATCGCCAGCAGCTCGAGGAGGTACGCGGCCGTGCGCGCCGCACCCCGCTGCCGCGGGCGCTGCTGCAGGCCCTGCTCCACCGCGTGCGCACGCAGCATCCCGCTCTGCTCCCCGTGCCTCAGGCCCCTGGAGAAGCTAAGCACCGCCCCATGGGAGGCGAGGCACCCTGGAGGTCGAGAGCGGGTCGCCTCGGGCCCGAGCGGCCAGGCAGTGCCCCTTCCTGCACTGGGCCCTGACCCCGCCGGACAATCGTGCGGGTGCGCACCTTCTGCGCACGCAGGCCTTCCGCGACCCACTCTGGGAGGTCCGCCATGCCGCCGGTCAAGCGCATCACCGATCTCACGCGCTACGCGAGCGTCCTGCCCTACGCGAGCGAGCTCTTCGGCATCTACCAGCCGCTGCTGGGCTGGCGCTCCGCCCGCATCCAGGCGCGCTACGCGCAGGGCCTGCAGCGCGACAAGCAGCGCGTGCTGCAGGCCCTCACCTCCGCGTTCGGGCCGGTGGTGGACCTGCGCCTGCGCGATGGCGCCCAGCTCGACGTGACGGTGGCGCCTGGTGTCCTCACGGGGGGCCGCCCGCGCCGCCCGGACAGCGTGGTCCTCGAGCGCATCGGGAGCGCCCTTCCCCCTTACGCCCAGTACACGCCCGCCGTGTGGCCGCAGGCCATCACCGCGGACCGCATCGACGTCATCCTCAAGAAGGACGTGCCGGCCTTCTACGCCGCCGCCTACGCCGAGCTGCGCAAGGCGGACAGCCCGGCGTTCGACGCCGCGGGCCGCAGCCGCAGCGCGGGCAGCGCCGGCGTGGGCACGGCGGCGCTCGAGCGCCAGCTCCAGTACGAGTCCTCGCTCGCCGGCGCGCTGCTCTACCTGGTGCGAAACAAGGACCACGCGGCGCTGGAGGCGCTCTTCTACAGCGTGCGCGACAGCGCGGAGCAGGCCGAGGCCCTGCAGCACGCGCTGAGCGCCGGGGACAGCGCCGAGGCCTACCTCGACCTCGAGCACCTCGACCCCACCGACCGCGAGCAGCTCAAGAACGTGGCCCTCTCGCCCATCAGCGTGGTGCACCTCTTCCGCCAGTACTTCTTCGAGCTGGACAGCTTCCTCGGCACCCCGGAGGGCCACGTGTGGCTGAGCCCCGGCTCGAGCGTGGAGCTGATCGAGGTCCACACCCGCAGGGTGAGCATCGAGAAGACCCTGGAGACCCTGCTCGAGACCACCGCCCGCTCGGAGAAGACCGTCACCGAGCAGGACGAGCTGAGCGAGGCAGTGAAGGAGGACAACGGCCAGGACATCAAGTTCGGCGCGAGCGTCACCGCTTCGTATGGCTCCATCGAGGCGAGCTCGAGCTTCGACTACGCCACCTCCCAGAAGCGCGCCCGCGAGACCACCCACAAGCGCATGCGCCAGCAGACCGAGAAGCTCTCCTCGGAGATCCGCAAGAGCTACAAGTCCACCTTCAAGACGGTGACCGAGCTCACCGACCTCTCCAGCACGAAGCACCTGCTCGCCAACACCACCTCCAAGCTCGTGAACTACGAGCTGCGCCGCAAGATGCGCCAGGTGGGCGTGCAGGTGCAGGACATCGGCACCTTCCTCTGCTGGCAGACCTACGTGGACGACCCGGGCCAGGCGCTCGGCCTCGCCAAGCTCATCCACATCGCGCCGCCCCCCGCGCTCGACGCCATCCCGCACCCGGAAGAGATTCCGATGCTGCAGCCCTTCCAGGAGTCGAAGATGGTGACCCTCCCCTTCATCTCGGTGGACGGCACCGACGCGGACAACGAGGGCGAGGTCTACGTCGACGGCGTCGAGGCGGACGACTCCGAGTGGTGGGGCCTGGGCACCGAGGAGCACATCCAGTCGGACTTCACCCAGACCTTCGTCGCGCCGAAGTCGGACTACGAGCTGACCAACGTCGAGTTCGACGCGCAGGGCCGCCCGGTGTCCCTCACGCGCACGGGCCCCATCGAGAACGCGAACGACCGCGCGAGCTTCGTGCTGCACCTGCACTCGGCCGACTTCCAGGGCCAGAACAGCGTGGAGGTGAAGCTCATCCTGCAGTGGTCACCCAAGCCCGGCGCCAACGACGCCATCGCCGCCCAGAACAAGGCCAACGTCGCCGCCTTCCAGGCGAAGGAGAAGGCCGCCTACGAGAAGGCCTACGTGGAGGCCGTGAAGGAGCGCGTGACGCTGGCGAGCAAGATTTCGCCGCGCCCGAGCCAGGACCTGCGCGAGGAGGAGCGCATCGTCGTGTACCGCAAGCTCATCCAGGAGCTGCTGCTCAACAAGGTGGACCTGCCGGACGACCGCACGCGCCACGTCGTCGCCGAGCTGCTCGACTCCATCTTCGACGTGGACAAGATGCTCTACTTCGTCGCGCCCGAGTGGTGGCGGCCGCGCCTGCACCGCAGCCGCCAGCAGCTGCAGGAAGCGCCGCAGGAGGTCAGGGACCCCCTCTTCGACACGGGCGCCGTCGGCGCCTTCCCGCAGCGCGCCCTGATGCGGCGGCTGCGCCACGGCGCCCTCAACGCGGGCGCGAGCAGCCTGCTGAGCGCGAGCACCGTGGGCTGGGGCGGCGTGGAGGACGCCACGCGCGACAACTACTTCATCACCGACGAGTCCGAGCCCGCCCGGCTGGGCAGCTCGCTCGGGTGGCTGCTGCAGCTGGACGGAGACAACCGCCGCAACGCCTTCCTCAACGCGCCGTGGGTGAAGGCGGTGATTCCCATCCGCCCCGGCAAGGAGGAGGCCGCCATCAACTGGCTGCGCGGCGTGGAGGGGATGGAGGGCATCACCGACGACGTCCTCTACCACGCGTCGAGCGAGGGCGAGGTGGACGTGCACGGGCAGCCGCTGGAGGGCCAGAAGCTGATCGACGTGCTGCGCGACCTCGCGAAGAAGATCGCGAGGAAACACGCCGAGGCGATGAAGACGGACACCTACCCCAAGCCGCAGGAGGTCTCGGACCCGGCGCTGGTGGACGACGAGAACACCGTCACCGCCACTCCGGTCGACCGGGTGTACGAGCACGGCTTCTTCCCGCTCGAGGGGGGCTTTCGCGCCAACGTGGGCAAGGACTACGAGATCTTCGACCAGTGGCTCGAGATCCTCCCCACCGATCAGACCGTGCCCGTGGAGGTGCGCTACGACCCGCGCACCGGCCGGATGATCGAGGAATAGGCCGGACGGGCGCGCCATGGCCAAGCGCGAGATCCGCATCAGCTTCTTCTACACGGACCAGTCCGTGCTCGACTTCACGCGCCTGAAGCGGCGGCTCGACGAGATGGTCAAGTCCGCGAACGACTTCTTCGGCAAGTACAAGCTGCGGCTCGACACCTTCCCGTTCCCCTACAACTACCTGGCCTACAAGGACGCGTTCGTCCTGCGCGAGTACGACGGCATCGAGCCCGACGTCGGCATGGATCTGCTCAAGAAGCACATGGACGAGGACACCGCGCGCGACAAGGTCCTGGACGCCGAGGAGGACGACCCCAACACGAGCGCCGCGCGGCGCGTGGAGCTCCGGGCCCTGCGCAAGGCGCTGAACGCACAGGTCCAGGCCCGCGTCTGGGAGGGCTTCAACAGCTCGGCGGAGCACGACGTCCGGATGGCGCTCGCCCAGCGCTTCGCCAGCAACAAGACGCTGAAGAAGTACGAGCGCGCGTGGAGGAAGGCGCCGAGGCTGCCGGTCGTGCTGTGCAAGTTCGTGAGCCTGCCTCAGCACTCGCTGCTCAATCAGGAGACGATCGGGCAGTACACGCCTGCGCTCAGCGCGGAGAAGGCCCGGTCCTACCGCCAGTTCAAGAAGCGCGTCCCCACGTTCGTCCAGCCCTACGTCCTGCTGGACATCACCCAGGCGAACTGGGTCGCGCTCGCACACGAGATCGTGCACGGCAATGGCCACGTCCACCCCGAGGGCACTCTCGGTGGCCTCTACGACGGTCCGGCCGAGTCGATCATGAACTACTCCGCCTACGACCTGACGCCGAGCAAGGCCATCCTGGAGGAGGCCGACCAGAAGTTGCTGGAAGTGGCGTTCTTCGTGAGGGGGTGACGCCTAGCGCGGCACCTCGACGACCAGGGCCTGCATGCGGGCTTCGACGGGGCCAGGGCCGTACCGTCGGGTAAGCCCCTCGGCGACGGCGTCGGTCGCGGCGGCCAGCGCCGTGGCGTCGCGCGCGTCGATCTCGTTGCGCAGCGGCGTTCCCTGGCAGAAGGCGACGGCCACGGAGCGCGGACCGGTCGCGCGGCTGGAGAAGGTCACCACGTCGATGCTCGGCGTGGACGCGAAGCCGGCCGCCGCGAGGTGGGCACGAATCGCCGCGGCGTCGCAGTAGCCATGGGGCGCACGGGCCATGAACCTTGGTGGGTCCGCCGGGAACACGCGGGCGAGCTCGAGCGTGACCGCCTCGGCGAAGCCGTTGTCCTCGATGCGGTCCCACACGCTGAAGAGGAAGCGCCCACCGGGCGCGAGCACCCGCCGCGCCTCGGCGAAGGCGCGCGCCTTGTCGGGGAAGAACATCGCGCCGAACTGGCAGACCACGGCATCGAAGGCGCCGTCGTCGAAGGGCAGCGACATCGCGTCTGCCACACGCCAGTCCACCGCGCGCGCGGTGCCACGGGACTTCGCCTGCTCCACCATCGGCGCGTTGAGGTCGGAGGCGACGAGCGTGCTCGAGGCCGGCAGGCGCGTGGCGAGGACGCGCGTGACCGCGCCCGTGCCCGCCGCGAGCTCCAGGACACGCGACGGCTGCGACCGGAGCACGCGCCTCGCCAGGTCCTCGGCGTACGGCTGGAAGATGAGCGGCACGAGCTCGCGCTCGTACACCGCGGGGATCGAGGCGTCGAAGCGCTGGTCCAGCGTCGCCATGTCTACCCCTTCCCTCACCCCGCCCCTCTCCCAGCAGGAGAGGGGACAGGTGCAACCCGATTGCGTCTGCGAGGAGGCTACTTCGCGCGCCGCACCGGCAGGAACTCCGGCTTCCAGCGCTCCTTCTCGAGCCAGCCCTCGAGGTCATCCGGGAGCTTGCGCCCGGTGACGCCGTCCTTCTGCGCCTGGCGCAGCACCGCGAGCGCCACGCTGCGGCTCGCCGCGCGCAGGGAGCTCATGCGCGGGTAGAGCGCGCCGAGCTGCAGCCGGTCCTGGGGCAGGAACTCCGCGAGCGCCACGCTTGCCGCCACCAGCATCCCGTCCGTCACCTGCCGCGCGCGGCTGAGCAGCACCGCCTGGCCCAGGCCCGGGAAGATGAACGCGTTGTTGCCCTGGCCCACCGGGCGCTCGGTGTCCCCCAGCCGCACGTTGGGGAAGGGGCTGCCGGTGGCTACCAGCGCGCGCCCCTCGGTCCACTTCAGCACGTCCTCGGGCAGCGCCTCGGTGTTCGCCGTGGGGTTGGAGAGCGCGAAGACGAGCGGCGTCGGCGTGTGGGCCGCGGCCGCGCGCACCACGTCCTCGCCGAAGGCGCCGCGCTGGCCGCTCAGGCCCAGCAGCACCGTCACGCGCGCACCCTGCACCGTCTCCAGCAGGCTGGGGATGGCACCTGCGCGCTTCCAGTCCGCCACGCGCGCCGGGTCCTGCGCGAACTCGCGCTTGTAGGGCTCGAGCCCCTTGCGGTCCGTGAGGATGAGCCCCTTGGAGTCCAAGAGGAAGATGCGCCGGCGCGCCTCCTCCGCGCTCGTCCCCTCGCGCTGCATCCCGCGCACCACCTGGCGCGCCACGCCCACCCCGCCCGCGCCCGCGCCGTGCACCAGCACGACCTCGTCCGAGAGCCGGCGCCCCGTGCGCTTGCCCGCGGCGATGAGCCCCGAGAGCACCACCGCGCCGGTGCCCTGGATGTCGTCGTTGAAGGAGGGCAGCGCGCCGCGGTGGCGCTCCAGCACGTCGAAGGCCTTCTGCTTGCTGAAGTCCTCCCACTGCAGGAGCGCATTGGGGAAGCGGCGCCGCAGCGCGGCGACGAAGGCATCCACCAGCGCGTCGTACTCGGGCCCCTCCATGCGCGCGCGGCGCACGCCGAGGTACAGCGGGTCCTCGATGAGCTCGGTGCGGTTCGTCCCCACGTCCAGCACCACCGGCAGCGCGAGCGCCGGGTCGATGCCGGCCGCCGCGGTGTACAGGCTCAGCTTGCCGATGCAGATGGCCTGCCCGCCGTAGCCCTGGTCGCCGATGCCCAGGATGCCCTCGCTGTCCGTGGCCACCACCAGCTGCACCTCGGGCTGCGGCAGCTCCGCGAGCATCGCGTCCAGCTGGCCCACGTTCTCCGGGCTCACCACCAGCCCGCGCGGCGTGCGCCACAGGCGGCTGAACTGCTCCACGCCCTGCGCCACGGTGGGCGTGTAGATGACCGGCATCATCTCCTCGATGTGCCGCTCCACCAGCGCGTAGAAGAGCACCTCGGAGCTGTCCTGCAGGGTGCGCAGGTACACGTGCTTCTGCAGCGCGGTGGGGCTGGTCTCGAAGGCGGCGTAGCAGCGCGCGAGCTGCTCCTCGAGCGTCTCCACGCGCGGCGGCAGCAGGCCCATGAGGCCGAGCGCCTTGCGTTCCTCCAGCGTGAAGGAGGTGCCCTTGTTCAGGAGCGGGTGACGGGCGACGAGGTGTCCGGGCAGCGAGGTCTCCAACCAGCTGCGGCCCTCGGAATCGTGCTTCTTCTCGTAGGCGGTCATCAGAGGCTCCGATTGCCATGCTCTGCCTTGTAGGAGACAGAGAAAAGGGCTGACGCGGGCCGCCAACGCAGTGCAACGAAGGCTGCTCGCACGCTCTCCGGAGGGCTCCAGGACGGGATGAGGGGCGCTCGATGACGCTACGCATCACGCGCGGCGCGGGGCCATGCGACCTCAACGCAATGTGTCAACTCGTCCTCCCTCTCCCTCTGGGAGAGGGTCGGGGTGAGGGACGTGCGCTCTCACCTGAGCCCCACCGGCCAACAGCGCGCAGAGCAGCGCGAGCAGCCCCATCAGCTTGTGCCCGACGAAGTAGAGGAACGCCGCCCGGCCCGCGACGTCGTAGACGAGCGCGCCCACGAGCGCAGCGCCCACGGGCAGCGCGAGCGCGAGGCCCGGGAGCCACGCGGGCGGCGCGAGCGCGGCGCGCGTGCGCAGCAGCAGGAAGAGCAGCGGCAGCAGCCCGAGCAGCGCCGTGCGCCAGCCGAGCGGGCTGAGCAGCGCGGTGAGGTAGAGGGCGGACGCGGTGAGCAGCTGCGCCTGCGCGGCGCCGCGCAGCCGCGCGAGGCCGTACGCGAGCGCCCCGAGCGCGAGCAGCGCGATGCCGCTCCCCACGGCGAGGAAGCCCGCGCTGCCGGGCGCCCCCGCCCAGTCACACGCCATGCCCCACGCGCTCTCGTTGTCCACCGCGCACAGGAGCCCCGGCGTGGAGCCGGAGAGCAGCGCGCGCCACGCGGAGAGCTCGGCGAGGTTCCCCGCCCAGCCATAGCGCAGCGCCCCGGCGAGCAGCCCGCCCACGAGCCCCAGCGCGAGCCCCGCGAGCCTGCGCCCCTGCCCGAGCAGCAGCGCCGCGGCGGCGAGCAGGAGGAAGGGCGGCTTGAAGAGGCACGCGAGCGCGAGCAGCAGCCCTGCGGGAAGCGCCCTCCCTTCCGCATGCAGTCGCTCGCTCTCCAGCGCGAGCCACAGCAGGAGCAGCTCGCACTGCCCCACCGCGAAGTGGTGGCGCAGGAAGGGCAGCACGCACAGCAGCGCGAGCGCCTCGCGCCCCATCGAGCGCCCGCCGCCGTACAGCCGCGCGCCGAGCGCGAGCACGCGCAGGGCGAGCCCGCAGCAGATGAGCAGCCACACGAGGCTCGCGGCGCGGGGCGGCAAGAGTCCCAGCGGCCCGAAGCCCAGCGCCACGAGCGGCGCGTACTTGAAGGCCATCAGCCCGTCGGAGGCGCGGTAGAGCGCCTCGCCGGCGAGCGCGCGCGCCCCGGCGGTGTGGAAGACCTGGAAGTCCTCCTGCGCCTTGAAGCCCCACGCGTGCAGCGCGAGCAGCAGCACGCCCGCGCCGAGCAGCGCGCGGGCGAGCCGCGGCGAGGGAGCGCGCAGCAGCCGGCTCACGCGACGGCGGCGAAGGCCTTGCGCGCGGCGGCGAGCACGTGCGCCACCTCCGCGTCGCCGATGGCGAGCGAGACGAACGCGGCCTCGAACTGGCTCGGCGGCAGGTACACGCCCGCCTCCAGCATCGCGTGGAAGAAGCGGCCGAACTTCGCCGTGTCCGCCTTCTTCGCGCTCGCGTAGTCGAAGACGGGCTCGGGGGTGAAGAACACGGTGAGCATGCTGCCCACGCGGTTCACCGTCACCGGCACGCCCGCGCGCTTCGCCTCCGCGGCGAGTCCCTCGCCCAGCTGCGCGCTCACGCGCTCGAGCCTCTCGTAGGTGCCCGGTGCGCCGAGCGCCTCGAGGGCTGCGAGCCCCGCAGCCACCGCCACCGGGTTTCCGGAGAGGGTACCGGACTGGTACACGGGGCCCTCCGGCGCAATCTTCGCCATCACCTCGCGCTTGCCGCCGTAGGCGCCCAGCGGCATGCCGCCGCCCAGCACCTTGGCGAAGGTGGTGAGGTCCGGGGCGAGCCCGAAGCGCTCCTGCGCGCCGCCCTTCGCGAGCCGGAAGCCGGTCATCACCTCGTCCAGCACGAAGAGCACGCCGTGCTTGCGGCAGAGCGCCTGCAGCCCCTCGAGGTAGCCCTCGCGCGGGATGAGCACGCCCATGTTGCCCACCACCGGCTCGATGATGGCGCAGGCAATCTCACTGCCCCGCTCGGCGAAGAGCCGCTCCACTGCGGGGAGGTCGTTGAAGGGGGCGGTGAGGGTGAGCTTCGCGAGCGCCGCGGGCACGCCCGGCGAGTCGGGCAGGCCCAGCGTCTCCACGCCGCTGCCGGCCTTCACGAGGAAGGGGTCGCCCGCGCCGTGGAAGCAGCCCTCGAACTTGAGGATGAAGTCGCGGCCGGTGTGCCCGCGCGCGAGCCGGATGGCGGCCACGGTGGCCTCGGTGCCGCTGCTCACCAGGCGCACCTTCTCCACCGAGGGCACGGTGGCGCAGATGCGCTCGGCGAGCTCCACCTCGAGCGGGCTGGGCGCGCCGAAGGAGGTGCCCAGGCGCGCCGCCTTCACCAGCGCGTCCACGATGGGCGGGTACGCGTGGCCGAGGATGAGCGGGCCCCAGCTGCCCACCAGGTCCACGTAGCGGTTGCCGTCCACGTCGGTGAGCCAGGCGCCCTCGCCCTGGCGGAAGAAGACGGGGTCGCCGCCCACGCCGCGGAACGCGCGCACGGGCGAGTTCACCCCGCCCGGGATGCGCGCCTGGGCGCGCGCGAAGAGGGCCTTGCTCTGGGAGTGGTTCATGGCGCCGAGCCATACCACGCGCGGGCCCCGCTCCATTCCTGCACGAGGAGCGCGCACCCCACCCGCGCTCAAGCGAGCGACAATTTCCCCTCTCGGGCGGGGCTGCCCACCGTGCAGCCGTGCGCCTAGCGGCTCGCGCGCGGCATCAGCTCGGGCGGCAGCAGCGCGGGGGCGCTCGCGGTGAGCGCACCCACGTGCAGCAGGCCGTGGAAGCCCTCGCCGGAGGCCTGCGGGAACAGCTCCACGCTGAGCGCCTTGCCGGGCGCCGAGTAGCTCTGCTCGGTGGGGGCGGCGGCGTACACGCGGCACTCGGGGCCGCCGTGGCGGTTCACGCCGCAGGTCCAGCGGGTGCCGCGCGAGAACGCGGTGTCCAGCGCGCGCACGTCGACGCCCGCCTTCGCGAGCCGGTGGCCGAAGGGCTGGAAGCTGCGGCTCCAGGGCGCGCCGGAGGCGTCCACGCGCACGTGGTAGTTGCCGCCCAGCGCGAGCAGCGTCGCCTCGGGGTGCGCCTTGCGCTGCGCGAGCAGCAGCTGCGCCACGGCCTCCTCGCGCGCGTTGCCCTTGAGGCCGCGCGCGTCGTAGGCCACCACCTGCACGGGCTTGCCCGCGGCGCGCCAGTGCCGGGCGCGCTCGAGCAGCACCAGCAGCGCGCGGCTGCTGCGCCCGTCGCGCGGCACCTGGCGCCACGAGGCCTCCGAGCGCAGCGCGTCCTGCGCGGCGCGGCTCCCGTCGCTCGCGAGGAAGGTGTCCAGCGCGCCCTGCTCCTCGCGCGGCAGCGACACGGCGAGCACCACGCTGCGCCCGCGCTCGAGCAGCTGGCAGGCCATGTTGCCCACGGCGCTGGGCACCTCGCGCGTGCCCAGCGGCTCGCCCACCAGCACGGTGGTGCCGGCGCCCGCGAGCGCGTCCAGCCCGCGCACGGGCTCGCCGCAGCCGGGGCCGTGGAAGAAGGGCATGCCGCCCGCCTCGCTCTCCCACGTGAGGCTGAGGGGCGCCGCGCCCTCGCCCGCGGGCTTCGGGGGCAGGTCCGCGGCGCCGCCGGTGAACTCGAGCGAGGGGAACTGCTCGAGCCGCTGCACCAGCTCCTTCTCGAAGACGAAGTCGCGCACGCCGCGCTCGTTGCGCCCGCGCAGCTCGTCCTGGCTCGGCATGCCGTACTGGTTCGAGAAGCGCGGGTCGCGGTCCATCGCGCGCTGGTTCGCGCCCGCGGGCAGCAGCGCCGAGGTGGGCGAGATGCGCCCCTCCTGCGTGCTGCGCTCGCGCTGCGACTCGCGCTCCTCGCCGCGGCGCTCCGCCTCCAGCCCCGAGGCCACCCACTGCTGCCAGCCGCCCGCGGCCGAGTCCGCCACCGAGCCGTGGCCCTTGCCCTCGCTGCGCGGCCCGGGCGCGCGCAGCGCCGTGCGGATGAGGTCGTTGTCCATCTGGCCGGGGCGGTACTCCTCCTCCCGGTCGATGCGGAAGAGGCGCACCACGCTGTGCTTCGCGTCCAGCGCCTGGCCCTGGATGTAGTAGCGGCGCAGCTGGTAGCTGCCCACGTAGCTCCCGCCCGCGCCGGTGGGGCGGCCGACGACGCGCCAGCGCGTCATCAGCTGCGTCTCGTCCTTGAAGGGCTCCACGTCGAAGTCGTGCGCCTCGAGCACCTCCTGCGCCGCGGCGAGCGCCTCGTCGAGCGGGTAGAGGTACACGTGCTCGCCCGCGGGCTCCGCGTCGGCGCCGGGGTAGAGCAGCGGCCGGCTCGTGCTGGCGGCCGCGACCGGCTCCGCCTTCGTGCCCCCGGCGCCGTGTCCACAGGCGAGCGGCGCGGCGGCGGTGAGCAGCAGGCCGAGGCCTCCTGCAGTGCGGATGAGGCGCTTCGTCATGGTGGATCCCCCTCGCTCACGGCCGGAGCGGCCGCTTGCGGAACGGCGCGCGCGCACGCGGCATATCGCGAAAGACCGGAGACGCGGGCGAGCGGCACGGCTCAGTCGCCGTGGTCGCTCGCCGCCTCGGACGCGTTGCCGCCCACCGCCTCGAGCGAGGAGCGCGCGGCGCGCACGGGCGGCTTGGCGAAGGCGGCCTTGCGGTCGCCCACGCCCTCCGCCGTGGTGGCGGCGATGCGGCGGCGGGCGCGCGCGATCGCGTCCTGCACCACCGCGGGCTTGGGATGCGTCTTGAGCGCGGCGACCCAGATCTCGATCGCCTTCTCGTTCTCCCCCGCCTCGGCGCGCAGCTTGCCCATCTCGAAGGCCGCGTGCGGGGCGAGCTCGGAGTCGGGGAAGCGGGCCATGAGGTCCGCGAAGGTGCGGCTCGCCTCCTGGCGCTTGCCGTCCATCATCGAGAGCGCCTGCGCCTGCAGGAACAGCGCGTCGTCCACCAGCGCGCTCGTCGCGTAGCGCTCGGCCACCTTGCGCGCCTCCAGCTCGCACTGCGCCCAGTTGCCCAGCTCGAAGTAGAGCTTGGCCACCTGGTACTGCAGCTCGGCGCCCTGCGGCGGGTTGCGCGCGAGCGCCGCCGTGAGCTGGTCGATGGCGCCGCGCAGGTCGCCGTAGTGCATGCGCAGCAGGTCCGCCAGCACCACGCGCGCCTCGTTCGCCTCGGGGGACTCGGGCGCCTGGAGGATGAGCTCCTTGTAGACGCTCACCGCCTCCTTCACCTTGCGCTGCTCGAGCCAGTACACGTCCGCCGCGGCCTTGAGCGCGCGCGCCCGCAGCACGTTGGCGCGCTCGGAGTCGTCGCGGCGCAGCGCATCGATCGCCTTGCGGTACTCCACCAGCGCCTCGTCCGGGCGCTTCTCGAAGGTGGCGTCGCGCGCGCGCGCCAGGTGCTCCTCGGCGCCCTCGCGGCAGCCCGCCAGGGGCGCCGCCACCAGCAGCAGCAGGGCCGCCCCGAGCGCGCGCCTCACTGGCAGGCCTCCGGCACCACCGTCACGCAGTTGGAGTCCTCGCACTTCACGCACTCGCGCTCGCTGCTCACGTCCGTGGTGCACACGAAGACGCGGCTGCCGCGCGGGCAGTCCTCGGACTGGATGCAGCGGAAGGAGCCGCCGTCCGGCTCGAGCACCGGCTCGGTGTGCGAGCCGCAGACCTGGAGGTCGTTGCAACCCAGCAGCCCGAGCCCCAGCAGGGCGGGCGCGAGCAGGGTCTGAAGGGGGCGCTGCCGCAGTCTCACGGCGCGCAGTTCTACCCGCATTCGCGGGGTGCGTCACTGAAACGGCCGGGCGGAGGCCTGCCCTCCCGGCTGCCCTCCAGGCATCACGCCGGAGGGCGCCCGGGCGCTAGTCCTCGCCGCCGTGGCGGCGCTGCCGGCCCGAGGTGAGCACCGTGTCGGCGCTCGCCACCCGGCGCCGCTTCAGCCCGCGCGCCTTCTCCTGCATCCGGTCCATGTAGGCGACCATCGCCTCCAGGTGGGCGCCGGACTGCTGCGTGTGGATGGCGCTCACCTGCTTGTGGCGCCGCCCCAGCTCGGCCCACAGCTGCAGCTGGGCCTGGTTCCCCAGGAGCCGGTCCTCCACCGAGTCGAGCGCCGCGTCCATCTGCTCGCCCTCGGCCGTGAGCGCGGCGAGGCGCGCCTCGGACTCCGCATCCGTCCGGCCCGAGCAGCCGCTCGCCGCGAGCCCCAGCAGCGCGAGCGCGAGTGCGCGGCCCATGAACGTCCCCCTTTTCCCCACCATCACCCACCTCGCTCGAAGGCCGTTGGCCGCGGCGGACGCCCGCGGATGGAGGCCAAGCTAGGGAGCCCTCGCTGGGGGGACAACCGGGCGTGGAGGGGCAACTGCCCGCAAGCGGACGCTCGCGGGGAGGGGCCGGAGCGGATCTAGGACCCGGGGGCAGGCGGACGGTGGCGCAGGATGAACTCGCACACCTCGCGCGCCGCGCCGAAGCCCGCCGGGCGCTGGGCGACGTAGTGCACGCGCGCGCGCACCTCGTCCGGGGCCTCGGGCGGCGCGGCGCTGAAGCCCACGGCCTGCAGCAGCGGCAGGTCCACCGTCTCGTCGCCCATGTAGCCGCAGGCCTCCGCCGTGACGCCCAGCAGCTCGAGCAGCCGCTCGAAGTGGGCCACCTTGTCCTGGCTGCCGAAGTGCACGTGCTTGATGCCCAGCGACTGCATCCGCATCTGGGCGCTGAGGCTGTCCCCGCCGCTGATGGCCGCGCAGGTGAGCCCCGCCTCCTGCAGGCGCTTGATGCCCATCCCGTCGCGCACGCTGTACTGCTGCGTCCAGCCGCTGTTGGGCACCCAGAAGATGCGCCCGTCGGTGAGCGTGCCGTCGATGTCGAAGATCATCACCTGCAGCCGCGCCACGCGCGCCTTGAGGCTCTCCAGGTCCTGGTTCATCGCTGCCCGCGCTCCCCGCTGCTCGAGGGCCCGGCCGCGCGCCTCAGGAAGGGCCTACTTCGGCACCGCCTTGAGCACGGCCTTGCCGTCCTTGATCACGACCTTGAACTCCACGGCCTTCGCGTTGTGCTGGCGCATCAGCTCCGGCACCTGGCGGCGCAGCGTGCCGGCCACCGACTCGAAGGAGAGCTTGGAGGTGTCCTCCTGGCAGCGGCGCTTCGCCGTGACGTAGGCGTCGTAGACCGCGCGCAGCTTGTCGTCCGAGATGCCCGGGGCGCTGCCGCCGGCACTGGCCGGGGCCGCGGGGCGCGCGGCGGCGGGCGCAGGGGCGCGCGGCGCAGCGACGCCGGGCGAGGCCGGGGACAGCGGCGGCCCCAGCGCCACCGCGCGCATCGGCGGAGGGGTGGGCGTGGAGGGCAGCGGCGGCGAGGCGGCGGCGGCCGGCGCGCGCAGCCCCGGGGGCGCGCTGCCGGTGCCGGGCCGGGTGGTGGACGGGATGGCCGGCGCGGGCGGCACGCTGACCGCAGAGCTCGCCGCCGCGGCGGCGAGCGGGGACGTGGAGGGGCGCGCGGCGGGCGGAGCCAGCGGGGCCACCGGCTGGGGCAGCGGGGCCATGGGGGCCTCGAGCGCGGCGAGCGCCTGGTCCACGTCGAAGTCCGAGTCGTCCTCCAGCTCCACCGGCGCGCGCGGGGCGTCGGTCTGGGCGGGAGGCCGCGGGTTGCTCTCGCGGACGGCGGCGCGGCGGCGCGCCTTGATCAGGTCGCGCTTGTAGGTGCCGGACTCGATCTCCTGCATCGTGCGCGCCCAGAGCCGCTCGTAGGTGAGGAACTTGGCCTGCAGGCTCTGCACGCGGAACTTCATCGCCGTGTTGCGCACGAAGCCCGTCTGCAGCTTGTTCACCCGCTTCTTCAGCGCCTCGTGCGTGCGCAGCGGCGGGTGGCGCTCGGCGCCCAGGAAGTACTGCTCGTAGGCCGCCTTGAGCGCGGCGAGCTCTGCCTCGAGCTCCTCGCATTCGTGGAGGAGGCTCTCGGGATTCTTCACCTTGGCGGGCTCGGACGGCGGCATGCGGAGGACGCAGTGTCCCCGAGGGCGCCGGTGGGATCAACCGGGAGCGTCGCGGGAGGGGCGGGCGCCCCGCGGCGCCCGCCTGCCCGTGGTCCGGACGGACTCAGCGCGCAGAGGGCGCGCGGGTAGGACTCGCGGCGCGGCCCTCCTTGCGCACGAAGGCGTCCACCAGCAGCAGCCCCACGCCCACGACGATGGCCGAGTCGGCCACGTTGAAGGAGGGCCACGCAATCTGGTCGTGCCAGTGCGCCTCGAGGAAGTCGATGACGAAGCCGCGGGCGAGTCGGTCGATGTAGTTGCCCAGCGCCCCACCGAGCACCAGCGGCAGGCCCCACAGCGCCCAGCGCTCCGCCTGCGGCGAGCGCCCCAGCTTGCTGAAGTACAGCGCGATGAGGAGCACCGCGCCCACGCTCACCAGGTGGAAGAGGGGCCCGCGGATGTGCGGCGGCAGCTTGCCGAACATGCCCCAGGCCGCGCCCGGGTTCTCCGCGTAGCGCAGGCGGAAGTACTCCGGGATGACCTCGATGTGCCGGCGGGGGCGGAAGTGCAGCGTGTCGTAGCCCGGCGGGGGCGCGTCGCCGTAGAGCCGGCCGAGGCGCTCGCCCACGCTCGCCGTGCCCTCGAAGCGGGTGGTGAGCTCGGCGACGATCTCGTACTTCGTCCACTGGTCGAGCAGGATGACCGAGAGGCTGACGGCGAGCAGGAGCAGGTATTTGCGCGGCACGGCCCGGGGCTTACACCAGGGGCCGCCCCGGCGTCATTCGACGAGTGTGCCGTCGGTGAGCGGGGCAACGGGGTCAGCGCCGCCCGCGCCCTCCGCCGCCGGCCGGCGCACGCGCAGCGAGTCCGCCAGCAGCAGCCCCACGCCCACGCAGATGGCCGCGTCCGCCACGTTGAAGGTGGGCCAGCGCATCCCGGGCTGGTTGCGCCAGTGCCAGTCGATGAAGTCGATGACGTAGCCGCGCAGCAGCCGGTCCACGAAGTTGCCCAGCGCGCCGCCCGCCACCAGCGCGAGCGCCGCGCGCACCCAGCGCTGCCCTGCGCCCAGCCGCGCGTACATCCAGAAGATGAAGCCCAGGGCCGCGAGCGAGACCCCGTGGAAGAAGGGCCGGCGCACCGAGTCGGGCAGCGTGCCGAGCATCCCCCACGCCGCGCCCGGGTTCTCCACGTAGCGGAAGTGCCAGTAGTCCGGCAGCACCAGGTAGGGGCGCGTGGCGCGGCTGAAGGCGCCGGGCTCGGGCGGGTAGTTGTCCAGGTTGCGCTCGGAGACGAAGCCCTCGAGGCGCGCCGCCACGCCCTCGCGCCCGTCCAGCGCGGTGGTGAGGCGGCTCACCGCGAGGTACTTCGTCACCTGGTCGGCGGCGAGCGTGGCGAGGACGAGCGAGAGCAGGAGGCCGAGGGCAGGGGTCTTCATCGCAGGGCCCCGGTCCTTAGCCTGCGCGGGGCTGCCCCTTCAACCGCCCTCCCCTCGCCCGGCCGCCTGCACGCTGCACACACGGCCCGCGCGCCCCCGCGCCACATCGGGCACAGTGCGGGCCCATGCCGCAGCCCGACGACGTGAGCACCGACCTGAACACCGCTCCCACCTCCTCCCCGCCCGCCACCGGCCGCCCCCCGCTGAAGGAGCGCTTCAAGCTGATGCTCGAGGAGTACGGGCCGCTGCTGCTCGGCGTGTACCTGGGCCTCGCCGCGCTCGTCTTCGTCGGCGCCGCGCTCGCCCTGCGCTTCGGCCTGCACGTGGAGGGCACCGCGGGCACCGCCGGCACGCTCGCGGGCGCCTGGGTCATCCTCAAGCTCACCCAGCTGGTGCGCATCCCCGTAGCGCTCGCCCTCACCCCGCTGCTCGCCCGGCTCCTGCGCCGCAAGCCCCGCAGCGCGCGCGCCCCGTAGCGCGCCTCCCCGGCGCTCCATTGGACCCGGGTGCAGCAGGGACCTGCACCCACCGTGCGCCAGTGGTCGGAGCACGCCCTCCCCCCTCGCAGCCGCTTCAACAGGCCTGGTACTCTTCACCTCAGCTTCACGGGGGGAGTACCAGCCTTGAACCATCCGATGCCGTCCTCGCGCGGGGGCCCGTGGGCCTGCGTGCCGCCGTCTCTCGAGCGCCACACCGGGAGCCACCGATGACGCTGCTCTGGCGCACGGCGCCCGCGTCCGTCTGTCCCGACCTCCCCGACCCGGAGGCGCGCCACCGCGTGGCGGTGGGCCGCGCGCTCGCGTGGGGTCTGTTCCTGGGGGTGGTGGCAATCGACTGGGCCGTGGCCTCGCCGCTCTCGCTCAGCCTGCTGTACGGGCTGCCGCTCGCGCTCGCCGCGTTCCGGCTCGAGCGCCTGGAGGTCTCGCTGCTGGTGGTGCTCACCACGCTGGCGCGCGTGGCGCTGGGGCCGGTCAGCGGCTGGAGCGTGGCGGAGCACGGCCTGCGCCTGCCCGTGGAGGTGGAGCCGCTCGCCAACGTGGTGAGCTCGCTGCTCGCCTACAGCGCCATCGCGGCGCTGGTGTTCCGCATGCGCCAGCAGGAGCAGCGGCTCGCGGCGCTCGGCGCCGAGGTGCTGCAGGATCCGCTCACCGGGCTGGGCAACCGCCGCGCGCTGCTGCGCTGCCTGGAGCGGCACGCCGGGCGGCAGGTGGCGGTGCTCGCGCTGGACCTGGATCACTTCAAGCGCGTGAACGACGCGTTCGGCCACCCGGGCGGCGACCGCGCGCTGCAGGAGGTGGCGGGGCGGCTGCTCGCGTCCGTGCGCGGAGGCGACTGCGTGGCGCGCAGCGGCGGCGAGGAATTCCTGGTGGTGCTCGCCGGCGAGAGCGAGGCGGGGGCGCGCCGCGTGGCCGAGCGCATCGTGGAGCGGATGCGCGAGGCGCCCTTCTGCGTGGGCAGCGGCGGCGAGCGGGTGGCGCTCACCCTCAGCATCGGCCTCGCGGCGGGCGCGGCCGACCTCGCGCTGGTGGAGGCCGCCGACCGCGCGCTCTACCGCGCGAAGGCCGCGGGGCGCGACCGCATCGAGCGCGCCGCTGCGGCCGAGGCGGCTGCGTGAAGCAGGTGGAGGTGCGGCTCTACGGCGCGCTCAACGACTTCGTGTCGCCCGCGCGCCGCGGCGCCCCCTTCCTCCACCGCTTCACGGGCAGCCCCTCGGTGAAGGACCTGCTCGAGTCGCTCGGGGTGCCGCACCCCGAGCTGGACCTGCTGCTGCTGGACGGCCAGCCGGTGGGCTTCGCCGCGCGCGTGGAGGACGGGGGCCGGCTCGCCGCCTACCCCGCCTTCGAGAGCCTGGAAGTGCCCGACGCCGAGCGCGTGGGGACGCCGCTGCCGGAGTGCCCGCGCTTCGTGCTCGACGTGGGCCTGGGCAGGCTCGCGGGGCTCTTGCGCATGCTGGGGCTGGATGCGCTGTGGCGCAACGACGCGCCGGACGACGCGCTCGCGCGCACCTCCGCCGCCGAGGGGCGCATCCTGCTCACGCGCGACCTGGGCCTGCTCAAGCGCAGCGAGGTGGTGCTCGGCTACTTCCCGCGCGCCACCGACCCCTCGCACCAGCTGGTGGAGGTGGCGCGCCGCTACCGGCTCGCGCGCCGCATGCAGCCCTTCACCCGCTGCCTCGCGTGCAACACGCCGCTCACCCCCGCCACGCCCCTGGAGGTCCAGGGCCGCGTGCCCCCGCGCGTGGCCGCGAGCTACCCGCGCTTCAACGCCTGCGCCGGCTGCGGCCGCGTGTACTGGGAGGGCAGCCACCACGCGCGCATGCAGCAGGTGGTGCAGCGGCTGCGCGAGCTCGCGCCGTAGCGCGCGCGACAGCTCAGAAACGTCCCGCGAGCCCCACCCCAGCCTCTCCCGGCGCGAGCCGCAGCTGCGGAGAAAGTGTGCGGCGGTCCGCGGGCTCGCCGGACCCGGCCGAGGGGAACGCGGCGAGCACGCCCAGGAGCGCGCCGAGGCTGGCACCGGTGAGCGCGGCGAGCCGGACGTGGCTCCCCGGCTTCGCCTCGTCGCACCAGAGCATGCAGCGAGACAGGTCCACGACCTTGCCCGT
The DNA here is from genome assembly GCF_009659535.1 of Aggregicoccus sp. 17bor-14. Classification (NCBI taxonomy): domain Bacteria; kingdom Pseudomonadati; phylum Myxococcota; class Myxococcia; order Myxococcales; family Myxococcaceae; genus Aggregicoccus; species Aggregicoccus sp. 17bor-14. The sequence continues at coordinate 26,751 of NZ_VJZZ01000017.1, read as the reverse complement.
CACTGCGCCGAGCGCCCCTCCGACGGCAACGCCCACGAAAACCAGCCCCACCCGCTCCGGATGTACCGCATCGCGCTCCGAGGGGCTCTCCGCGGCCGTCCTCTCCCGCGGCGTTTCAACGGCGGGCTCGGCGGTCTGAGCCAGGGAGACGCGCGCAGCGAGGAGCGTGAAGAGCAGGAGCGTTCGGAGGCCGCGATGAGGACCCATGCGTCCAGGCATTGCAGCCCCTGCGCCAAGCGGGCCGTCTCATGGGAGGAATGAACGGCGAGCCTCGGGAGCGTGAAGGCGTCTGCACAACCCGCGACTCTTGACGTGCAGGTCCCTGCGCAGCACCCGTCCCTTGGACCGCGATGCGAGGGCGCGCGTTCCTGCCACTGCACTGCGCGAGGCTCGCGCATGATGCGCGGCCCATGAGCCAGGACCTCGTCCAATTCCACCCCCGGCGCAGCACCTCGCTGCGGCTGCTCGTGGTGCTCGCAGTCGCGTGGGCGAGCACCTCGGAGGCACGGGCCGCGGGCACGGTGTGGATCGGCACCTGGGCGGCGACGCCGCAGCCTCCGCCCGCGGGCAGCGTGGAGCGCTACGAGGACCAGACCCTGCGCCTCGTCGTGCGGGTGAGCGCGGGCGGAGCACAGCTGCGGCTTCGCTTCTCCAACGCGTACGGCACCGTGCCGCTGCACCTGGGCGCCGTGCACGTGGCCCGGCGCAGCCGCGGCGCCGACATCGACTCCGCCACGGACCGTCGCGTCACCTTCTCCGGACGCGAAGGCGTCACCGTGCCCGCGGGCGCCACCGCGGTGAGCGACCCGGTGCCGCTGTCCGTGCCCGCGCTCTCGGAGCTGGCCGTGAGCCTCTACCTTCCCGAAGCCACCGAGGCGCGGACCTCGCACCTGCTCGCGCTGCGGACCAGCTACGCCGCCGCGGGTAACGCGGTGGCCTCGGCGCAGCTGCCGGCCGCGCAGCCCCTGGACTCCTGGCCCTTCTTGGGTGGCGTGGACGTCGAGGCCCCACGCGGCGCGGCCGCGCTGGTGGCCTTCGGCGACTCGCAGGTGGATGGCGATGGCTCCACTGCGGACACGGACCGGCGCTGGCCCGACGTGCTCGCCGAGCGCCTGCAGCGACGGCGTCCCCCAGGCGCACCGCGCGGTGTACTCAACGCGGGGCTCATCGGCAACCGCCTGCTGCGCGACGGGCCATCCGCTCAGAGCCACCCCGTGGGGCCCGCCCTGGGCCCTGCCGCGCTCGCACGCTTCGAGCGCGACGTGCTCCTGCAGCCCGGCGTGCGCTACGCCATCGTGCGCCTGGGCATCAACGACATCGGCCTGCCCGGCTGCATCGCGCCGGAGTCCGAGCGCGTGAGCGCGGAGGCCCTCATCGCCGGCTTCCGCGAGCTGGTGACGCGCGCGCACCGCCGCGGCATCCGGCTGGTGGGCACCACGCTCAGCCCCTTCGAGGGCGCGGTGGGCCCGAAGCCCGGCTACTTCAGCCCGGAGAAAGAGCGCGTGCGGGTGCAGGTCAACGCGTGGCTGCGCGGAGGGCACACCGGCTTCGACGCGGTGGTGGACTTCGACGCGCTGCTGCGAGACCCCGAGCACCCCGCGCGCCTGCTGCCCAGGTACGACAGCGGAGACCACCTGCACCCGAACGATGCGGGCTACGCGGTGCTGGGCGAGGCCTTCCCGCTCGCGCTGTTCGGCACCTGAGGTGGTCGTGCGGCAGCGCGCCACCCCCGCGCCCTGCCCAGGCTCATGGGGAACCGGGAGGGACGGGAGCAAGCTGCAGTGCCCCGCACGGCGCCACGCGCTGCCGGCACGCCACGCCTCCCAGTACGCCCGAGCGGGGTAAACCAAGGGCGAACCAATCGCTGCGCCCGGCGCCGTGGTCCAGGCCTGCGAGGCCGCGCTGGACGAAGTGTTCCGTCCAGCCCCCGAGCGCCCGCGGCGGAAGGCTGGGCGGAAGCTTCATTCCACGCCGGGTGGACCCCGCTCGAGGGGCCTGGAATGAAGCCTCACTCGCCGCCTGGTGCCCTTGGCGGAGCCCTGGATGGAAGCTTCATTCCGGGCCAGGCGGGAGCGGAGGGGAGGCCTAAGCCCTGTAGATTGTTCCGGAAATCCCCCGACATCCCAGAACAGCTGCGCGCGACGTCGCGTCCGGGAGGGGGCCTCCCGCGTCGTCCGGAGAGCATGCCCCGGAGCGGCCTTCGTCCGCGTCACCCCGGAGCGCCGCGCAGGCAGACGCCCGCCCGCGCTCGGCCGCGCCGACAGTCACCCGTCCCGTTCCGTATCCTTCAAGAGCTTGCGACGTGCGGAGGTGCGGCGTCGGCATCGCGCGGCGCCATGCAGCCCCTGCGGCGCGCGAGGGGCCCTGCTCAGTGCGAGGGCGTTGCGGCTCCGCCCGCAGGCGCAGCGGGGCCCTTGGCCGGGGCGCCCGCGCGCTTCGGCTCGGGCGGGAACCACTCGCGCAGCACGCGCGGCGAGGCCTCGCGGTAGATGTTGTCGTGGCGCAGCTGCGGCAGCGGCTCGTACTTCCAGCGCAGGCCCTTTGCCCCGCGCGCACGCAGCGCCTCGGCGAGCCGGGTCGCCTGCGGCGCCATGGTGTCGTCACCCGTGGTGGCGAAGTAGAGCGCGCCCTTCAGCGAGCGGTGCCCCGCGAGCTTCTGCGGCGCGCTGCGCACCAGCGCATCGTCGTTCCACCACAAGCTGGGGCTGAGCGAGATCCAGGTGTCGAAGAGGCCCGGCTCCTGGAGGAAGGTCTCGAGCACGAAGAGCCCGGCGAGCGACTCGCCGATGATGCCGCGCGCCTCCGTGGTGCGGTAGCGGCGGCGCACCTCGGGGATGAGCTCGTCGCGCACGAAGGCGCGGAACGCGGCGGAGCCTCCCACGTGCGGGGCGATCTTCCGATCCTCGGCCACCTGGGTGGGGCCGGTCATGTCGCGGCGGCGCTCGGTGTTCTCGATGCCCACCACGATCATCGGCCGCAGCTCGCCGGCGCGGATGGCCGCGTCCACGTCCCGGGCCACGTGCGGGAAGTCCTCCTGCAGCCCGCCGTCCGGCATGTAGAGCACGGGGAAGCGCGCGCCCTTCGCCGCGTCGTAGCCGGGCGGGGTGTAGACGTTGAGGCGCCGCACCTCGTGCAGACGCTTGGACGTCAGGGTGAAGGTCTGGTGCGGCGGCACGACCTCCGGCGCCGCTTCGGCGGCGTGGGCGGCGGGCACGAGGCCCAGGAGGACGAGGAGACAGAGGCCGAGGACGCGCATGCGGGGAGAGCTCCTTGCCCCCACTCTACGCGCTCAGCGCTCCGCGATGTCGGAGTCCTGCAGGTAGGGCGAGGCCGCGACGACGGTCTTCGCGCTCCAGCCGCGGTTCGTCCCGTGGCCCTGCTCGTCGCAGTCGCCGTCCGTGTGCACGCCCAGCACGTAGCCGTGGCGGTTGAGGATGGCGGCGCCCGAGCTGCCCACGAGCGTGTCCAGGTCCGAGTAGTAGACGAGGTCGTCGCACGCGTCCTCGTACCAGCCCTCGGCGACGACCTTGGGGTGGCCGCGCGGGTGCTGGATGATCGCCAGCCGCTCGGTGGGCAGCGAGGTCAGCTGCAGCGGCGTGACGTGGGGCAGCTGGTCGAGCTGGATGAGGGCGTAGTCGGGGTCCATCGACTGCTCGATGACCGTGCCCTCGGTCATGAGCGGATCACCGTCCGGCGCGTCCTCGAAGTTGAACACCGCGAGCACCCGGTCCCCCAGCGCGGTGCAGTGGCCCGCCGTGAGCACCACCGGCCCGGCCGCCGCCTGGACGAGGGTCCCGGTGCAGCGCCCGTCCAGCAGCGCCACCGCATCCTCGCGGTCCATGATGTCCGAGAGGTCGCCCTGGTAGCTGTTGACGGGGGTGAAGTCGAGGGTGGGGCCGCACTGCGTCTGCGCGTGCACCTCGCCCAGCGCCTGCTGGCGCTTCGGATGGCCACACACCAGCGCATCCGGCGCTTGCGCAGGCGCCGCCTTCCCACAGCCGAGGAGGCCCAGGAGGACGGCGCCCGCGAGGAGCGAGCCCCACTCAGTCAGTGCTGCACTTGCGGGGCGTCGCGCCATGTCGCGAGATTAGTACAGGTAGTTGAGCGCCGTCTTGTCGGTGCTGGTCCACTCACCGGTCTCGGTGGAGCGGAAGCAGCTGTTCATCACCGAGCCGCCCACGGTGGCCGTGCTCGGCGTGCCGGGGATGAGGATGGCGCCCACGGTGGACGCGCCCTCGTTGCTCGCCGAGCCGCCGCAGCTGATGGCGCGGTTGTAGTAGTCCGAGTGACGGAAGCCGATGGTGTGGCCGATCTCGTGCGTGATGACGTGCTCGTTCACGTCCACGCTGTAGCTCTGCAGGCCGGTGCCGATGTTGATGGTGCCGTAGGGCTTGCCGCCGGAGGGGAAGCCCGAGGAGCCACCGGCGCCCGAGGTGGTCTGCGCGGTCATGGTGAAGGTGCAGCCGGTCGTCGGGCCGCGCGCGTAGAAGATGCGCAGGCCGAGCGCGTTGTAGTTCGCGATCGCCAGGTCGAGGCCCTGGCTGAGGCGGCTGTAGCTGTTGAAGGTGGAGGTGGGGTTGATGCAGATCTTGGTCACGCTGGTGCCCACCAGGTTGGTGGTGCGGTACTGCTCCTGGACGTTGCGGTCCGTCTGGAGCATCTCGCGCGTGGACTCGAGAGTGGCCTCGGCGTCGCCGCCGACCATGACCTTGCCGTCAGCGACCAGGATGTCGCTCTCGGGGAAGCCGGCCTCGACGAGGTTGGAGATGATCTGCTGCTGCTCGGCCTCCTCGCTACCGCCACAGCCCGCCAGCAGAGCGCCACAGCTCATCACGATCAATGCGGTCTTCTTGAGCATTTGCCTCGTCCTTGTTCGGGGGGTGCGCGCCGCCTGACGCCGTGTCAGCCGCGGACAGCGCGCCTCGCCACCGAGCAACTGCCGGGCCACCGGGGCCCGCAGAGGGAGGGGCGCCGGGCGAGGTGGAGCACGCGCGCTCCACCTCGGGCCCGGGCATCGTCAAGATTCAGGACGCTTGAAGTCCAAAGCACCGCCTTCCCGGTGGTTTGGGCGGCGGCGCACGGGCGCTCCAAATCCAGACACCCCTGTCGCCGATTCAGTCAGCTGGACGGTGGCTGTCATCGCACGCAGGTGCGAGGGCCGCGCGCCTCTGAGCAGCAGTGAACACCCGGCTCAGCGCCGGCGCGTGCCGCGGGCGGCGGCGACGCGCGCGACCTCCTCGGCGCTCACGCCCCGGCCGCGGCGCCAGGCGAGCTCCTGAGCGTACGCGTCCATGATGTCGCGCGCGGCGGTGTCCGGCGCATACGGCCTGCGCAGCGCGGGCGCGAGGCTCTCGCGCGCCGCCTGCACCAGCTCGTGCGCGGAGGCCCCCGGGCGATTCACCCTCGGGTGGCCGGGGCGCGGGTTCAGCCCGGTGGGTGCGCGGTTGACGCAGGTGGTGGTGGAGCCGTCCTCGGCGCGCACCACCACGTCGCACCAGCTGCCCGCGCGCGGGTGCACGTAGACCACGCCCAGGAAGCCCTCGGCCGGATGGGTGAGGAGGCGCAGCGCCACGCCCGGCATCTCGTGCGCGGTGTGGGCGCCCGCATCGACGAAGCCCTCGGCCCGCAGCTCCTGCGTCCAGCGCACGGCCTTCGCATCGGCGGCCAGCGCCGCCTCTCCGCCGGGCTCCAGGGTGAGGGTGGCCGGGGTGCGGTCCAGCCCCGCCTTCCCCACCGCCCTGCCCAGCGCGCGCGCCGCGACGCGGAGCAGCAGCCGCCTGCCGAAGCGCAGCAGGAGGAGGAGCCCGGCGAGGACGAGGAGCGACAGGGCGAGCGAGGTGGACATGGTCACCAGACCTTTCCACAGGACGCGGGCGCAGGAAAAAAAGGGGCCGGGTGCTCCGGCGCCCGCGTGCGCCGGGGCGCGAGTGTGGGGCGAGCAACGCCCCGGTGCTCCTCCCGTGCGGCTCCCGGGGTGCGCGCCTTGCCGCGGCCTGCGCGCAGGCTTAGCCCTGCCGCCTGCGCTCCCGCAGGCCGCGCCCCGGAGTGGACGAACGTGATCGACGACCTTTGGTACAAGAACGCCACCGTCTACTGCCTCGACGTGAAGACGTTCATGGACTCGAACGGCGACGGGGTGGGCGACTTCGAGGGGCTCACGCGGCGGCTGCCCTACCTGGCGGGCCTCGGCGTCAACGCCGTCTGGCTGCTGCCCTTCAACCCCTCCCCGCAGCGCGACAACGGCTACGACATCACCGACTACTACGGCGTGGACCCGCGCCTGGGCACGCTGGGCGACTTCGTGGACTTCTCGCACGAGGCGAAGAAGCACGGCATCCGCGTGATGATGGACCTGGTGGTCAACCACACCAGCGACCGCCACCCCTGGTTCCGCTCCGCCGTGAGCGACCCGAAGTCGCCCTACCGCGACTGGTACGTGTGGGCGGACAAGAAGCCGCGCGGGGCGAACAAGGGGATGGTGTTCCCCGGGGTGCAGAAGTCCACCTGGAGCTACCAGCCCAAGGCGAAGGCTTACTACTTCCACCGCTTCTACGATTTCCAGCCGGACCTCAACACGTCCAACCCGCAGGTGCGCGAGGAGATCCAGCGCATCGTGGGCTTCTGGCTGGAGCTGGGCGTCTCCGGCTTCCGCGTGGACGCGGTCCCCTTCGTCATCCAGAAGGAGGACGCGCGCGGCCCCAGCACCGAGAACTTCGAGATGCTGCGCTCCCTGCGCGAGTTCCTGCAGTGGCGCTCCGGGGACGCCATCCTGCTCGCCGAGGCCAACGTGCTGCCCAAGAACGACCTGGACTACTTCGGCGAGCGCGGCGACCGGATGCACATGATGTTCAACTTCCTGGTGAACCAGAACCTCTTCGCCTCGCTGGCCACGGCGGACGCGCGGCCGCTCGCGCGCGCGCTCGAGCGCACCCGGCACGACCTGCAGACGGCGCAGTGGGCCCACTTCCTGCGCAACAACGACGAGCTGGACCTGGGCCGCCTCACCGACGAGCAGCGCCAGCGCGTGTACGACGAGTTCGGCCCCGAGCCGCGCATGCAGCTGTACGACCGCGGCCTGCGCCGCCGGCTCGCGCCGATGTTCGAGGGGGACCGGCGCCGCCTCGAGCTCGCCTACAGCCTGATGTTCACCCTGCCCGGCACGCCGGTGCTGCGCTACGGGGACGAGCTCGGCATGGGCGAGGACCTCTCGCTCAAGGAGCGCGCCTCGGCGCGCACGCCCATGCAGTGGTCCACCGAGCCGCAGGCGGGCTTCTCCACGGCGAAGAAGACGATCCTGCCCGTCATCTCGGACGGGCCCTTCGGCTACCCGCGCGTGAACGCGGCGGAGCAGAAGCGCGACCCCAGCTCGCTGCTCAACTGGATGGAGCGCATCATCCGCGCGCGCAAGGAGTGCCCCGAGGTGGGCTGGGGCACCTGGCGCATCCTCAAGACGAGCAGCCCCAAGGTGCTCGCCATGCGCTACGACTGGCGCAACAACGGCGTGCTCTTCCTGCACAACCTGGACCCCAAGGCGCGCGCGGTGAGCTTCGGCGCGGGGGGCGCGGATGGCGGCACGCTCGCCAACCTGCTCTCCGGCGAGCACAGCCAGGCGGACGGCCGCGGCCAGCACCGCGTGGAGCTGGAGGGCTACGGATATCGCTGGTACCGCGTGGGCGGCCTGGACTACATCCTCAAGCGCGCGCGCTGAAGGCCCGCGCGGCCTGCCCCGGAGGTGCCCATGGATGCCCACAGCCTGCTGCGTTCCATCGAGGCCTCCTCTCCGGGCACTGCCGCCGGCCGCTGACGCTCCACCCCTGCGGACGAAGAAGGGCGCTGCACCGGATGGCCTCGGGTCCTGAACCGCCCTCCGCAGGAGCAGTGCGCCTTGCTCTCCCTCTTCGACCTGGGCTTCGGCCCTGACGTCCAGCAGTCCCTCGACTCCCTCTGCGACTCCTCCCTCGTCCCCGCGCGCATCGCCCAGGAGTACGGCGCGCGCTACCTCACCCTCGGCGCCTCGGGCGAGGCCGAGGCCGTGCTCGCCGGAAGGCTCGCCTTCACCTCGCCCGAGCGCCCCGCCGTGGGCGACTGGGTGGCGGTGGAGCCCGGTGCCCCCGCGCGCATCGTCCACCTGCTGCCCCGGCGCACCCAGCTCGTGCGCCAGTCGGCCGGCCGGCGCACCCACGCCCAGGTGCTCGCGGCCAACGTGGACACGGTGTTCGTCGTCACTGCCGCGGGCCAGGACTTCAGCCCCCGCCGCGTCGAGCGCTACCTCGTGGCGGTGCAGGCCGGTGGCGCGCAGGCCGTGGTGGTGCTCAGCAAGGCGGACCTCTGCCCGGACCTGGACGCGCGCGTCGCCGAGCTCGAGGCGGTGGCCCCGAACGTCCCCGTGCTCGCGGTGAGCGCGCTCGAGGGCCGCGGGCTCGAGGGCCTGCGCACCCGGCTCCGTGCGGGCCTCACGGTGGCCGTGGTGGGCTCCTCGGGCGTGGGCAAGTCCACGCTCATCAACCGCCTTCTGGGCGAGGAGCGGCTGCCCACCGGCGGGGTGCGCGCGGCGGACGACACCGGCCGCCACACCACCACCCGCCGCGAGCTGGTGCCCGTGAGCCTGGAGGACGGCTCGCGCGCCACGCTGGTGGACACGCCGGGCCTGCGCGAGCTGCAGCTGTGGAGCGAGGAGAGCGCGCTGGGCAGCGTGTTCTCCGACATCGAGGCGCTCGCGGCCCGCTGCCGCTTCGGCGACTGCACGCACGCCCACGAGCCGGGCTGCGCGGTGCAGGAAGCGGTGGCGAGCGGCGCGCTCGACGAGGGGCGCCTCGCGAGCCTGCACAAGCTCGCCCGCGAGCAGCGGCACCAGGCGGCGCGCCAGGACGGGCTCGCGCGCCAGGAGCAGCACCGGCGCGAGAAGCAGTTCGGCCGCTGGGGGCGGGAGATGAACCGCCTGCTGCCCAAGCGCCGGCGCTGACTCCGTAAAGGCCGGTGGGTGGCCCGCACGACGCGCGGGCCACCCACCTGCTGCGCTTCGACGCGAGCGCGCGACGTCAGTGCGGGCGCCCCATCGCGAGCTGCGCCCGCACGAGCGCCTCCTCGCGCTGGTGCTCCTGCACCTCGCGCAGCACCGCGTCGTTCATCTCGGCGAGCGTGAGGATGCGGGCCCCGTGGTCGAAGAGCGGCCGCGACAGGTGCAGCTCCGCCTTGAGGTCCACGACGCCCGTCTCCAGCTTCACCTCTCCGCCGGTGGAGTCATCGAGCGAGCCGCTCACCTCCCAGCTCCCCTGCTCCGGATGCAGCAGCCCCTCCGGCAGCGTCCCGTTCACCGGCAGCTCGCGGCGCGCGTGCACCTGCGCGTCGCCCAGTGCGCCGCTCACCTCTTGCAGCACGCGGGTGCGCACGCGGTCGGGCTGGAGCAGGGCGCTGGGGTCGAGCTTCCCCTCGCGCACCAGGGCGAGCTCCCCGGGGCGCAGCGTCACCTCCATCCGCAGCGTGTTCTGCAGCTTCAGCTCGCCGCCCGGCCCCGGGGACGCCTTGGCCTCGAGCCCGCCGAGGGAGCCCTCGAGCTCGAGCCCCGGGAGCTTGCCCTGCACCTGCTGCGCGACCTCGAAGGACACCCGGCCGCGCGCCACGTCCACGTGCACGCGGGCCTCGCCCACCGCCTTGAAGCCGAGCTTGGCAACCTCCACATCCAGCTTCCCCTTGAGCGCGCCGTAGGCCCCCAGCTCGAAGGACTGGACGTTGTGGGCCGCGGTGGCGCCGGCGCGGGACGTTGCATCCGCATCCAGCGCTCCGACGAGCCGCAGCGCCTGGCCCAGGGGATTGGTCATCGCATTCACCTGGTACAGGGCGGCGAGCCGGTCCGCCGCCTCCGCGGCGCTCGCGAAGTGCAGGGTCAGCGCGCCCTTCGTCCCGATGAGCGCATCGACGCTCTCCTTCCCCGCCCCAGCGCCCACCCCCACGCCGAGCCGGTTCTGCAGCGTGACCTCGTAGCGGCCGTCCTGCGCGCGCTTCACCGTCACCGTGCCGGCGAGCTCACCCGCGAGCTCGCCCCGCACGGTGGCCTCCAGGCCGTAGCGCAGCGTGGCGCCGGGCGGCACCTGCTCGAGCGCGGCCCGGTAGACGCGCTCGAGCCCCGAGCCCAGCGCGCTCCGCTGGGAATCATCCCGGCGGTAGGTCTCCACCGTGCTGGCCTGCGCCGCCTGGGTGCGGCCGGCGCCCGAGGCAGCATTCGCCGCCGAGGGCTGCGCCGTGCCGGTGCCTGCGGCGGCCCTCGCCTCCGAAGGAAGCGCGCCAGCGCCGCGCGGTGCACCCTGCGCGGAGCTTGCGGCTTGCTGAGGTGCGGAGGACCCGGGCGCGTTCGCGCCGGGGTTCGGCTCCGAAGGCGTGCTCGCGCTGCGCGGCGCAGCCTGAGGGGCACTGCCGGAGGGCTTCGCATCCGGGGACGGAGGCGCACCGGCAGCGCCGTCTTCGGGGAAGCAGGCGGGAACGGGCTCGCGGGAGCTGGAGGCGGAGGAGACCTGGGACATGGGGAACCTCGGTTCGGGTGGACCCGAGGCTCAGTGCAGCCGCAGTGCCGGGACGCGTCCCGTGTCACATCAGGCACTTGCGCGCGCCCCTCCCGTCAGCGGCGCGAGACACGCCGTCCGGGAGCCGGACGGCGCGTGGATCAAAGTGTCCGGCTAGCGGAACGCCGCCGCGTTTCGCTTCGCCCAGTCGTCGAAGGTGCCCGCCTTGCGCCCGAGCAGCTGCTCCACCGTGGGTAGAACGACGTCCGCCTTGCCGGCCTTGAGGAAGGCGGAGAGGTCCAGCAGCGCCTCCACGTAGGGCGCGGGCATCCCGGCCTTGAGCATCGCCTCGCGCGCGGCCTCGGGCGGCACGTCCACGTGCTTCACCGGCTTGCCCAGCGCGCGCGAGAGCTTCTCGGCCACCTGCCCCACGCTGAGCGACTCGGGGCCGGTCATCGTGTAGGCCTGCCCCTCGTGGCCCTTCTGCGTGAGCGCCTTCACGGCGACGGCGCCGATGTCCGCAGGGTCGATGGAGGCGTAGCGCCCCTGCCCCGTGGGCTCGTAGATGGCCCCCTGGTCCTTGATGCTCTGCACCCAGAAGAGCGCGTTGGACATGAAGTTGCCGGGCCGCAGGAAGGTCCACGCGGCTCCCGAGTCGCGCACCGCGCGCTCCATCTCCGCATGCCACTTCGAGAAGACGAGCTCGGGCTGGTCCGCCCCGATGACCGAGAGCTTCACGATGTGCTTCACGCCCGCGCGCTTCGCCGCCGCCGCGGCGTTCTTCTCCAGCGTGCGGCCGTCCACGCCCGCGCTCACCAGGAAGAGCTTCTCCACGCCCTTGAAGGCCGCATCGAGCGACTCCGGCTTCGCGAGGTCTCCCTGGACCCGCTCCGCCTTGCCCTCGAACTCGCGGGCCTTCTTCGGGTCTCGCACGAGCAGCCGCGGCCGGACGCCTGCCGCTATCAGCTGCCGTGCCACCTCTCCACCGATGGTTCCAGTCGCTCCCGTGACGAGGATCATGTGCCACCGCTCCTGAGCTGGGTTCAGCTCGGGGCTAACGGCGTCACGGGATGCCAGCCATGGGACCTTGGGTCAGGCGTGGCGCCAGTCCCACTGCTCGGAGCGGAGCTGCGCGAGGAAGGTATCCCCACGGAGCAAGCGGCCGTAGTCGTCATGCACCCAGAGGCTGCGGAGCTCGAACGGAAGCACTGGAAACAGCTCGAGCAGGACCCAGCGCACGACATTCACATCGCTGAAGTTGCAGGCGTAGAAGTGGCAACTCTCGAGCGAAGCGCGCAGCTCAGGAGGAAGCGCCTCGTGCTCCTGGTACTCCTCGACGGCGATGGCTCTCAGCTCGGGCTCGCTGGCCTCGCTGACATGGACGTACCAGATATGCGAGCCACGTCTCATCCGCTGCAGCTCTGCCGCGCTCGACGGACCGAGAGGGAGGACGTACCCGTCACCCGGTCTGCGCAGGCCTACGCCAGCGGAGACGGGTGCGTCCTGGTGCTCCACGTACCAGTCGTACTCCGGCCCGTGTAGCTGGAACCCTTCGACGTCCGATTCTCCAGAGGTCAGAAATGAGCGCAGCGAGTCCGGCAGGCAGGAGACGAGCCGCTCCGGGCTCGCTTCGGGCGGCATGATCAAGCTGAGACTCTGGGGCATGCGGCTTCCTGCGCGGCGAGGGGACTCGTTGAGAGCCTATGGGCAACTCAGTTCACCTGCGTGCCGATGCGCTCCCACCTCACCGCCCAGTCCTGTCCCATGGAGAAGTGGATGTAACGCGCCGCGGCCTTCACGTTCGCCAGCGGCACCGCACCCAGGTGGCGCGAGTCGAAGCTGTTGTCCCGGTTGTCGCCGAGCACGAACACGTGCGCTGGGAGCACCCGACAGCCACCATCCGCGGGCTCGGTCCCGACCGGGCAGTTCGCGGAGGACAGGCGCGCGCCAGTTGCGGACGGGAAGAAGTAGGCCACGCGGTAGTGGTGCGTCCCGAGCGTCTCCTCGTACAGCTCGCAGTCCGCGTCTTCCACTGTCTCCGCGAGCGTCTCCTCACATGCCCCCAGGCTCTCTCCTCGAGCGGGCTGGCCGTCGATGCGCAGCCCATCGGCATCGAGCGCGACCACTTCGCCAGGCAGCGCTACCACGCGCTTGAGCAAGTCCTGGCTCGGGTTCCCGGGATGGCGGAAGACGATGACCTCCCCGCGCTCGGGTTGCCGCCCCGGGAACAGCAGCCCCGCGAGCGGTGGCCTCTCGCCGCCGACCCGGTGGTCCGAGATGAAGTGGTCGCCGACACGCAGCGCGGGCTCCATGGAGCCGGCGGGCACCTTCCAGGGCTCGACGAGGCCGTAGCGCACGTACGCCCGCGCGCCATAGTTCAGCACCATCCAGGCGAGGAACGCGGGCAGCACCCAACGCAGCGGTGGGACCCAGCGCTGGGGCCCACGCAGCAGGCGCGCGACGTCGAGCATCGACAGCAGGCCGACCGCGAAGACCAGCGCGAGGCCCGGCACCCCCGTCCACAGCAGCGACAGGTTCACCACCAGCAGCGCCAACGTCCAGCTCACTGCGCGGCGGGGCCGTCCGAGCAAGAGCTGCCCCGTCCCGGCGGGGCACAGGAGCGTGCCCAGGACCACGGCGAGGCGGCGCCCCCGGGAGAGCGGCGCCTCTGTAGTCTCCGTGGCCTCGGCGACCTCCACCTAGCCCAGCGCCTCGCGGCACTTGTTGCACACGTCGCCGCCATGCCCCACCTCGGTCTGGTACATCCAGCAGCGCGGGCACTTCTCGCCGAGTGCAGGCAGCACCTCGGCGCTCACCTGCACGGCGTCCCCGAAGGTCTGAGCGAGCGAGAGCGCGTGGGCCTTCTCGCCCTTGCTGTCCGCAAGCTGCACCTGGCTCACGATGAAGAGCCCGGGCAGCTCCGCGAGGTGGCGCTCGAGGAACGCGCGCGTCTCACCCTGCGCGCTCAGCACGATGCGCGCCTCGAGCGACGAGCCGATGAGTTTGTCGCGGCGCGCGGCCTCGAGCAGGCCCTGCACCTCGCTGCGCACCGCGAAGAGCTTCGCGTACGTGTCCGCGAGCCCCGCGTCCGTCGCGCCGTGGCGCACCTCGGGGAAGCCGGAGAGGAAGATGCTCTCCTCCTTGTGACCGGGCAGCTGCTGCCAGGCCTCCTCCGCGGTGAAGCTCATCACCGGCGCGAGCAGCTGCAGCAGCGTCACCGCCACCTCGTGCAGCACCGTCTGCGCGCTGCGGCGCGAGCGGCCGTCCGCCTTCAGCGTGTAGAGCCGGTCCTTGAGGATGTCGAAGTAGAGCGCCGAGAGGTCGCCCGCGCAGAAGTCCACCACCGCCTGGTACACGAGGTGGAACTCGTAGGCCTCGTAGGCCGCGCGCACCTTCTGCACCAGGTCCGCGAGGCGGCCGCGCGCCCAGCGGTCCAGCGGCAGCAGCTCCGCGGCCGGCACCGCGTTCGTCGCGGGGTCGTAGTCGTAGAGGTTGCTCAGCGCGTAGCGCAGCGTGTTGCGGATCTTCCGGTAGCCCTCGCTGAGGCCCTTGAGGATCTGGTCCGAGAGCCGCACGTCGTTGCGGTAGTCGCTCGCCGCCACCCACAGGCGCATGACCTCGGCGCCGTACTGGGTGATGATCTTCTCCGGCAGCACCACGTTGCCGCGGCTCTTGGACATCTTCTCGCCCGCGCCATCCACCACGAAGCCGTGGGTGAGGCAGGTCTTGTAGGGCGAGTGGTCGCGCGTGCCCACGCCCACCAGCATCGTGGAGTGGAACCAGCCGCGGTGCTGGTCGCTGCCCTCGAGGTACAGGTCCACCGGCACGCCCATGGTGGGGCGACGGGCCGCCACGGCCGCGAAGGAGCAAGCCGAGTCGAACCACACGTCGAGGATGTCCGTCTCGCGGCGGAAGCTCGTCTTGCCGCACTTCTCGCACTGGTAGCCCTGGCCGAGGAAGGCCTCGACCGGCGTGCTGTACCAGATGCCCGCGCCACTCTTCTCCACCGCGTCCGCCACGCGCTCCATCAGCTGCCCCGAGATGACCGGGTGCTCGCAGCCCTGGCAGTACGCGATGGGGATGGGGACGCCCCAGGTCCGCTGGCGGCTGATGGTCCAGTCCGGGCGGTTCTCCAGCATGCCGCGGATGCGGCTGTGGCCCCACGCCGGCACCCACTTCACCTTGTCGACCTCTTCCAGCACCTTCTGCCGGAAGCCGTCCTTGTCCAGGCTGATGAACCACTGGTACGTCGCGCTGAGGATGACCGGGTTGCGGCAGCGCCAGCAGTGCGGGTAGCTGTGCTTCACGCGGTCGGTGGGCGCGTTGAGCAGCGCGCCCCGGTCCACCAGCGTCTGGATGACGATGGGGTTCGCCTCGAACACCTTCTTGCCCGCGAGCTCGGGGCCCACGGTGTCGTCGTAGCGGCCGTCCTGCTTGAGGGGGTTGTAGATGTCGAGCCCGTACTTGAGGCCGACCTCGTAGTCCTCCTGGCCGTGGCCGGGCGCCGTGTGCACGAGGCCGGTGCCGGCCTCCAGCGTCACGTGCTCGCCGAGGATGAGCTTGCCGGTGCGCGCGTAGAAGGGGTGCTGGTACTCGAGCCCCTCGAGCTCCTCGCCCGTCGCGTAGCCGAGCACGCGCGAGGGGTCCGCGAGCGCCGCGGTCTGCACGTCGCCGCCCTGCAGCTTCACGTCCTTCACCGCGAGCTCGTCCGGCTTCACCTCGGAGAGGAAGCGCGGCAGCAGGTCCTTGGCCACCATCACCACGCGCTCGCCGAGCGCGTAGAACACGTACTCGAAGGACGCGTTGAGCGCGATGGCGAGGTTCGCCGGCAGGGTCCACGGCGTGGTGGTCCAGATGACGAAGGAGACCTTCTTCCCCTTGAGCGCGGGCACCTTGTCCCCGAGGTCCTTCGTGCTGTCGAAGGCCACGTAGACGCTGGGGCTCTCGTGGTCCTCGTACTCGACCTCGGCCTCGGCGAGCGCGGTCTGGTCGGTGAGGCACCAGTACACGGGCTTCTTGCGGCGGTAGAGCTTGTCGCGGCGCGCGAAGGTGGCGAGCTCGCGGATCTCCTGCGCCTCGTAGGCGAAGTCGAGCGTGACGTAGGGCTTGTCCCAGGACGCGAACACGCCCATGCGCTGGAACTCGGAGCGCTGGATGTCGATGAACTCGAGCGCGTAGACGCGGCACTTCTCGAGGAACTCGTCGCGCCCCAGCGTGCGCTTGTCGATCTTCTTGTCCTTGAGCCGCTTCTCCACCGCCTGCTCGATGGGCAGGCCGTGCGTGTCCCAGCCGGGCACGAAGTCACACAGCTGGCCGGACATGTTGCGGTACTTCACCACGATGTCCTTGAGGACCTTGTTGAGCGCGTGCCCGGCGTGCAGGTGGCCGTTGGCGTACGGGGGCCCGTCGTGGAAGACGAACTTGGGCCCCTTCGCGTTCTTCTCGAGAATCTTTCCCCAGATGCCCCGCTCTGCCCACCAGGCGAGCATCTTCGGCTCGAGGTTCGCGAGGTTCCCCTTCATCGGGAACTCGGTCTTGGGCAGGTTGACGGTGTCCTTGTAGTCCTTCTGGGCGGCGGCGCTCTCGTCACTCATGGCGGGAGAGTCCGTAGCAGGAAGGCCGGGGGCCTTCAATCACGGCCACAGTGCCTGGCAGGCGGCCGTCAGAGGGCGGGCGTGGGGAGTACGCCCTCCACCTCGAAGTGCGCGCGCAGGAAGGCGTGCGAGGTGGGGGTGAAGGTGTTGCTGCGGGTGAACTCCACGCGCTTGCGGGTGGCGTAGCAGCTCCAGCCCTGCAGGGTGCGCGGGCGGGAGGTGGCGAAGCAGGGCTCGAAGAGGCCCACGTTGCGGGCGCGGTCCTTCGCCCGGGCGGAGACGAAGACGCAGGCCTCGACTCCGGCTTCGCGCATCTCGCGGCCCAGTTGCTGCGCGTCCGCGTACTGCGTGGGGGAGGAGATGCGCGCCTCGAAGGCGTCGAAGGGGGGCTCGGTGAGGTCCACGGCGCGCTCGGCGTCGAGGTCCACGTCGAAGCAGGTGTGCGCGGTCTGGAGGAAGTCGATCGCCGCGTCCGTGCCGTCGAGGAAGACGAGCCGGTAGTAGGCGACCTCGGCGAGCGAGGTGGGCAGCAGCTCGGAGGCGTAGAAGAGGCTCGCCTCGAGGCGGGTGCCGAAGCGCGAGCCGCCCCGCAGCGGCGGGTAGCGGAACGGGGTGAAGAGCAGGTAGTGCAGCGGGCCCGCGCGGAAGCGGTGGCTGCCGGGGACGGGAGGCTTCACTTCTTCGAGCAATTGCTCGAGCAGGAGCTGCTCCGCGTCGGAGTCCACGAGCTTGCGGGTGGCGCTCTCGTGCTGCGCCTCG
Organism: Aggregicoccus sp. 17bor-14; assembly: GCF_009659535.1. NCBI lineage: Bacteria > Pseudomonadati > Myxococcota > Myxococcia > Myxococcales > Myxococcaceae > Aggregicoccus > Aggregicoccus sp. 17bor-14. Next base: position 9,902 of record NZ_VJZZ01000017.1, on the reverse strand, counting down.
ACGGTGCGCCAGACGCGCAGCTGCAGCGGCCGGCAGTTAGTGGGTCCCCCGCATTGCGTCCAGATACTCTGCGACACGCGTCAGCCCCCCGATGCTCCGCACCAGCTCCGCCGGTACGCCATGCAGGTGGCGATTATTCGCATGGAACCAGGCGCTCGCCTTCGCGGAGTCGCCGCCCATCAGCGCATCGAGGCTGCGGAAGATGCGGACCAGGAAGAGCGCGCACTCGCGCCCCTTGCCCCGGAGGTCCACGGACTGGCCCTGGGCCATGCGTGAGACGGAGGCCGGGCTGACCCCGAGGATCTCCGCGAGGGAGCCCTGGTTGAGGCCGAGGCGCTCCGCGGCGCGGAGCGAGGCCTTCGCCAGGACGGCCTCGGCATCTGCCTGTTCGACCAGCTGCGGGGAGGACATGGGGTGCCCTTTCTTGGGAAAGAATAGGCACAGGATGTCTCTGGTGCAAGTCGAGGCTGTCAGGGCTGCCACGAACGAAAACGCCCCGCCGCCTGGAGGGCAGCAGGGCGTGTCCCCTCTCCCTCTGGGAGAGGGCTAGGGTGAGGGATTACGGCTACTTGCAGTTGGTGACGGGGGTAGCTGGGTTGCCCGTGTTCCGGGAGTCGTGCTGGTACTTGGGCCAGGGTGAATTGGGATCCAGCCCGCGGCTGTCGGTAATCAGCGCGTAGAGATTGCCCGAAGCACTGGCGGCGTAAAGAACCCCGGGAGCGCCCTTGACGACCTCACCTGCGGCGTTACGGCTGCAGTCGAGGTTCATCGAGGCCTCAAAGACGTCGCCATCGGGTGCGGTCAGGTGCCAGACGATGCTGCTACCAAACCGAGCCTGCACCTCTCCCGTCGTAGAACTCGCGACATGGACAACCCCGTCTTCCCCCCAGACAGGAGCGCCCTTGAAAACATCGGGGTCGACTACGACTGGCTGTTCAGCAACTCCAGCTGCCGATAGACGAAGCAGCTTCTTTTCCGCCAGCCCGATGATTGCAGTCCCGCTTGTGCCAACACTCACATTCCATGCGGCATCGCTCGCAGCTGTGAGTACTGGCGTCGCCGCCTCGCTAGTACCAACCGTGTAGACCTTACTGGCGCTGCCGTCATTGCTCCCTCCCCAGAACTGAGTTCCAGCTAGAGCCAAAGACGTCGCCTTAAGAGGCACAGCCTTCAGCAAGCCCGTCGAGCCCCAGTCGCCGACAGCGTCTAGGCTGCGAGTTTTGAGAGTTCCCGCTGCCTCGGCAAATGCCACTGAGTCGCCGAAGACCACCATATTGCTCGGATAAATTACGTCGCCGACACCGCCCTTCGTGGGACACGTGTTAGCGGCTTCGGGCCGGATCGCGAAGAGAGTCCCGCCATTCCACCCTCGATAGGAGCCGTAAACGGTTTCCGAAGTTGTGCCGGGGACTGCCTTGGTAAACGCAAGGCTGGCTTCAACGGAAACCCCCGCCTCCGAGTGCTGGCACACCTCGACGAAGGAGTTCGACGTGCTGTTGAAGTACCCAGCCGCCGACTTCGTTCCTACCTTCTGGGCAACATAGACGCGTTCGCTGGAGGATGCCGTTTCACCTACCGCTGGGCTCGCGCGAATAGAGCCACCTCGCGCGCTCCACGCCTCTGTGCCGTCGGGCCGGACGGCAACAAATTGGCCATCGCTGCCAGCGAGGTTTGAGCCTACGTAGATAAGGCCAGTAGCACCCACTGCGGGCGAGGCTTCAACAGATCCAACGGAGGTTGTCGCCCTACGCCACTTCCATCGCGTGACCTTGATCGAGCCGGGCTTCGTGCCCGGGTTGCCAGCCGCATCGTTTCCGCTCGCAACCAAGCCGAACGAGCCGCGGAAGTCATTCATCGGCGGCTTGGACAGGTCCACCTGGACTTCGCCGCAGTAGGCCTTGCCGCAAGCGGAGCCAGCGTTGGTCACAGTCAGCGGGTCGATCTGCGTTCCCGAACCAATGCCCGTCACGGTCAGACGCACGGTGCTCTCGTCAATCGCCTCATCGGAGGCGATGGTCACGGTGACGACCTGATCGCGGCGGTAGTAAGGGCCCTGCGGAGCGGGGTCTACGTAGATCGTTTGACCGACGTTCGGCCCCGGAAGCGGCGTGGTCACAGCAACCGTGAAGCTAGGGGGCGTGTTGTCGAGGCTGAACGTCGTCTTGCCGGGAACCGCGAGGGCCTCGCTGCGCACCTCGAGGTCGAACTTGTCGCTCGAGGTTCCGTCAGGCGCCTTCCACACGCCGGCGTAGAGCCCCTGACCCTGGTGCGCAAGCGTGCCACTGCTCGCCGCCGCACCGCTCTTCGGCGTGATGGTGAAGTTGATGCTGTCCGGATAGTGGGGCTCGGCGACGATGTCCGTGCGCTTCACCAGCTGCACCTTCAGCGTCACGTCACCGCTCTTCACACCGCCGTTCTCGCGTGGAAGGACGAACGAGTATCCGGAGAAACGCGCCGTGCACGCGGCGTCCTTGCAGGCTTCGAACTGACCACAGGCGGTCTCGCATGCGAGCCCATCGGGCGTCTCCACCACGACGCACAGCTTCGCCTTGGGATCGCAGGTCTGCCCCTGGTCGCAGTCCTCCTGCGAGCTGCAGGCACTCAGCGGCTCGCGGCAACCCGCGAGCAACACCGTCAGCACCGCCCCTGCCCCCAGCAACTTCCTCAGCATCGAAGTGCTCCGCGCTTGTGTTGGTCCAGCGTGCAGCCTGCGCGCATAGCACGCGGCTCGCGGCGTCCGAAAGTTCGTGGCCGCTGCGCACTGCACGTGCACCCGTGCTGCCGTAATTTTGCTTCGACACCGTCGACGCACCCGAGGGCGCCGGAGAAATCTTCCAGCGCTCCGCTCGCGCGAGTACGGTCCGCACTCGCTCACCACCTGCTCCGGCGAGACCTCGTGATCACCTCGCGCTTCATCCTCGTCTGCACCCTGCTGTGCGCCGCGCTCGCCGCGCCGAGCGCCGCTGCCGCCCCCACGCCCGAGACCATCGCGCTGCACCCGTGCGTCATCGTGGGCGAGGCCGGCGCCGAAGCCGAGAACCTCGCTGCTACCTGCGCCACCGTCGTCGCCAAGCGCGACGTCGAGCTCACCAGCTCCACCGCCGTGCGCGAGTTCCTCGCCAAGGAGCCCGAGCAGTCCTGCGCCGGCCAGGCCGAGCCCGAGCAGTGCCTCACCCGCCTCGCCCGCTCCACCCAGGCCGCGCGCGCGCTGCTCATCACGCTCGCCCCCTTCGCGCGCACCCCGTTCGTGCGCGCGCTCATCGTCGAGCGGATGGGCACCGCCACCTCGAAGGAGCTCCCCGTGAAGCGCAAGCGCGGCGAGTCCACTGCCGCCTACGTGCGCCGCAGCGTCGAGGAGCTGCTCGCCCAGGTCGACCTCAACCCCGTGGAGATCGCCCCGCTCGTCGCCGAGGACCCCAAGCCCGAGCCCCCTCCGGCCCCCACCGTCACCCCCGCCGCGAGCGCTCCCGTCGCCGCCGTCACCCCGCCCGCTCCCGCCGGGCCGCCGCGCTCGTGGCGCACGCCCACGGGCATCGGCGGCGTCGTCGCCGGTGCGTTCGCGCTCGGCGCCTCGGGCCTCTTCCTGCACCAGGCCAACCAGGCCCTCGACTCGCTCGATGCCCTGCACGGCGACCGCGGCTACCAGCTACCGGACCTCGCGGAGGCCACGCAGCTGCGCGAGCGCGCCGACTCCCGCCAGCGCCTCTCGCTCGCGAGCGGCATCGTGGGCGCGGGCCTGCTCGCGGGCGGCGGCTACCTGCTCTGGTCGGATCGGCACTCCGCGCGCAGTGCGCGCACCGGAAAGCCCGTGGTCCTGCTCGGGCCCACGAGCGCCTCCGTGCTCGTGCGCTTTCCGTAAGAGCTCCGAAAGCCAGTCCCTCACCGTGGCCCTCTCCCAGAGGGAGAGGGGACTTGCCGTAATGTCTCCGGCCCTCGATACCTGAGGGCGCATGGACATCCTCGGAGCGATCGGAAACACGTCCCTGGTGCAGCTGCGCCGCGTCGTCCCCTCGGGAGGCGCACAGGTGCTCGTGAAGCTCGAGTGGGAGAATCCCACCGGCAGCATGAAGGACCGCATGGCGGAGGCGGTCATCCGCCAGGCCGAGGAGGACGGACGCCTGCGGCCTGGAGGCACCGTCGTCGAGTACACCGGCGGCAGCACCGGCACCTCACTCGCACTGGTGTGCGCCGCGCGCGGCTACCGGCTGCGCATCGTCACCTCGGATGCCTTCAGCCAGGAGAAGCGCGACCACATGGTCGCGCTCGGCGCCGAGCTGACGCTGGTGCCGAGCGAGGGCGGGCTCACCACGAAGAAGCTCATCCTCGACATGATCGAGACCGCGCGCCGCCTCAGCCAGGAGCCCCACACCTACTGGACGGACCAGCTGCACAACACGGACAGCATCGCGGGCTACGCGGCGCTCGGCGAGGAGCTGTGGCGGCAGAGCGGAGGCCAGGTCGATGCCTTCGTGCACAGCGTGGGCACCGCGGCCTCCTTGCGCGGCGTGGCCTCGGTGCTCAAGCGCCACAACCCCCGCGTGCGCATCGTCGCCGTGGAGCCCGCGGAGTCTGCCGTGCTGAGCGGCGGCGCGGCGGGGCCGCACAAGATCGAGGGCGTGGGCATCGGCTACACGCCGCCGCTGTGGGACCCCTCGCTCGTGGACGAGCTCCTTCCGGTCTCCACCGCAGACGCGAAGGAGATGACCCGGCGGCTCGCGCGCGAGGAGGCGCTGTTCGCGGGGACCTCCTCCGGCGCCAACGTGGTCGCGGCGCTGCGCGTCGCCGAGAAGCTGGGGCCAGGTGCACGAGTCGCCACGCTGGTGTGTGACTCGGGGCTCAAGTACCTGAGCACGGACGTGTATCGCGGGCGCTGAGTCGTTCGACCTTCCCTCACCCTGACCCGCTCCCAAAGGGCGAGGGGACAGCTTCGCCCGGGGGCTGCACTTCGCCGTTATCGCTACTCCTCTGCGACCCAGGGGAGCACTTCGATCGACGACGGCGAGGACTCTTCGATCTCGATCAGCGCGAGGTCGCCTCCGCCGCCGAAGGCCTCCAGCCAGGAGGCCTCGCTCGCGCCCGCGCTCACCTGCCGCGCGAGCCGCGCCACCTCCTCCATGAAGCTCCACTCCACCGGCTTGCGCTGGAAGGCCGCCGCTCCGAGCATGAGGCACTCCGCCTGCGTGCTCGGCTCCTCCTGCCCGCTGATGACCACCACCTCGGTGCGCCGCATCTCCGGCGCGCGCTTGAGCTGCGCGAGCACGTCTCGCCCGTCGAAGCCGCGCTGGTGGATGTCCAGCACCACCACCGCCGGGCGGTGCTCGAGCGCGAGCTCCAGCACCTGGCCCTCGCTCGCGGTGATAGGCCGCAGCCCGTGCTTGAGCGCCTGACGCTCCAGCGCGCGCAGCATCACCTCGTCGTCGTCCGCGATCAGCACCTTGGGAGCGCTCATGTCAGCAACCTCTTTCAAGTTGCGGTCCAGCGCCCTCACGGCCGTGGCGACCGGGGGTTGCGCGTGCGGGGCCCGGGTCCGCGGCCGCCCACCGGGTCCCCGCGCACCCGCGGGGAGGCCCCGCCCCCGCAGGCGCCCCATTCCGTGCGCGCGCGTGCGATGAAGCAGCCGTGGAGCCCCTCGCCCTCGCCCTCGTGCTCGCCTCCGCGCTCTTCCACGCCACGTGGAATGCGCTGCTCAAGCACCACGGCGACCCGGACTCTGCGCTGGTGGGCGTCATCGCCGTGGCGGTGGTGTGCGGAGGACTGTGGGCACTCGGGCTGCACGGGGCGGCCTTCGCCACGCCGCGCGCGCTCGCGTGGACGCTGGCCTCGGGGCTGCTCGACTGCGCCTACCTGCTGACGCTCGCGCTCTCCCTGCGCAGCGCGCCGCTCGGGCTCGCGTACGCCGTCGCGCGCGGCGGGGCGCTGCTGTTGGTGTGGCCCGCCTCGGTGCTGTGGCTGGGCGAGCGGCTGTGGCCGGGCGCCGTGCTGGGCGCAGGCTGCGTGGCGCTGGGCCTGGGCGTGATGAACCTGCGCAGGCCCGCTCCGGGCGTGGCGCGCGGGGTGCTGTGGGCGCTGGCGAGCGGCGCGTGCATCGCCGCCTACAACCTCGGCTACAAGCGCGCGCTCTCCGAAGGGGCGCAGCCGCCCGCCGTCTTCGCCGTCTCCATGGCGGTGGCCCTGCCGCCCATGGTGCTGCTGCGCGTGCGCGCGGGAGGAGGCTGGGCGCCGCTCTGGCGAAAGCTCCTGGCCCGCCCGCTGCTCGTCGCCGTGGCGGGCGCGGTGTGCACGCTGTCCTTCTCGCTCATGCTGATGGCCCTGGTGCACAGCAACGCGGGCGCGGTGCTCACCCTGCGCAACACGTCCATCGCGTTTGCCGTCGGCCTCGGGGCGCTGCAGGGAGAGCGACTCTCGGCGCGCCAGCTCGCGGGCGTGGTGCTGGTGGTGCTCGGCGCGGTGCTGCTCGGCTGGCCGCGAGGGTAGCTCACCGTCGCAGCGGGGCGGGCAGCGCCGCGAGCCAGCCCAGCTCCAGCACGGCCCACAGCCCGACGAGGATGGCCTCCGCGGCGTCGTGGCGCAGGCTGGTGGGGCGCGGGGCCTCGCTCCACTCGATGACCCGGCGCGCGAGCCCGTCCGCCGCGCGCTTCGCCACCTCCGAGCCTCGCTGCTCGCGCGGCAGCAGCAGCCGCGGGCGCCAGTCGTGCGCCTGTACGCGCAGCACCGGGAGCGCCTGGCGCAGCGCCTCGCGCTCCCACACGTCCGCCACCGCACCGCCGCCCTCCAGGGCGATGAAGCCGAGCGGCTGCGCGGCGAGCACCACCTGCGGCACCGCGCGCTTGAGCCGCGTCTGCGTGCCGAAGTTCTGCGAGCGGTACCAGCGCAGCCGCCCGTCTCGCCCGTAGCGCGCGAGCCCCGCGCGCAGGCCCAGGTCCACCGCGAGCAGCCCGGGCTCCCCCTCCTGCACCTGCTCGGACATCGCGCGCGCCTCCCGCCTCCCGCCGAGTCTGCGCACGACCCGGGGACGAGGCCACTGTCCTGCACCGTGCCCGCGCTCACCCCCGCGGGAATGGCCTCCGGGGCAGGCGGTTGCGGCGCGCATGACGAAGCCCCTCCTGCTCGCCGCCCTGCTCCTGCTTCCCCTCGGTGCGCGCGCCGCGTGCCCGCCGCGCGGCGAGACACGCAGCTCGCTGCAAGCGCTGAAGGTCGCGGGCTTCGAGGTGAAGGAGCCCGCACGCCGCGAGGCGCTCGCGCTCGCGCTGGTGGACTGCCTCGGCTCACCCGACCCGCTGCTGCGCGACGAGGTGGCCTTCGAGGCGCTCTCCACGTGGATGCGCGGGAAGCTGCTCTCCGTGCCCACGGTGCACGCGCTCTACGTGCGGCTGCTGCCTGAGCTCTCGCGCACGGATGCGGTGGGCTTCCGCCAGCCCTTCAGCGCGCTCGTGCTCTCGGAGGTCGCGCGGGTGGACCGGCTGCAGCCCTTCCTCACGCCGGAGGAGCGCGAGCGCCTGGTGGAGGCGGCGGCGCAGTCGCTCTCGCGCGTGCGCGACTACCGGGGCTTCGAGGAGCGCAGCGGCTGGCGCCACGGCGTGGCGCACGGGGCAGATCTTCTCCTGCAGCTCGCGATGCACCCGGCCCTCACGCGCTCGCAGGCCGACCGGATGCTGGAGGCGCTCGCGGTGCAGGTGGCCCCGGCGGGAGGCCACGCCTACGTGTTCGGAGAGCCGGGGCGCCTTGCGCGCCCGGTCTTCGCCATCGCGAGCAAGGGGCTCTACACACCCGCGGAGTGGACCGCGTGGCTCTCGCGCGTCACGGCGCTGCCTGGCGGGATGCAGGCGCTGAAGACCTCCGCGGGGCTCGCGCGCCGGCATGACGTGCTCGGCTTCCTGCAGTCGCTGTACGTAGCGCTGCAGGAGGGGGAAGACGCGACCGCGCGGGAGCGGCTGCTGCCCGGAGTGCGCGCGGCGCTGCGAGCGGGGTGAGGGGGGACCTTCATCCCCCCTGGAATGCGGGGGCGGGTTGTGCGACCGCGGGCTCCGGGGGCACGCTGTGCGCGGTCCGCCATGCCCCTGCTTCCCGAAGTCCCGAGCGCCGCGCACTACTACCAGCACCTGCGCCACGCGGCGCCCTACGAGGCGGCCGTCGCGGAGCTGTGTGCGCGCCACGGCCTGCCGCTCGACGTTCCGCGCCGCAAGTACCCCGCGGGCAACGCCATCGTGTTCGCGGTGGGCGAGGCGCACGTGGTGAAGCTCTTCGCGCCTCCGTTTGCGGAGGGAGCGCACACCGAGGCGCGCGTCCTCGCGCACGTGGACGGACGGCTCGGCGTGCCCACGCCGACGCTGCGCGCGAGCGGGACGCTGGAGGGCTGGCCCTATCTCGTGATGAGCCAGCTGCCCGGCGTGTCGCTCGAGGAGGCGTGGCCCCGCATCCCTGTTGCCCAGCGCGAGGCGCTGCTCGCGCAACTGGGTGCGGCGCTCGCGCGCCTGCACGCGCTGCCGCCTCTCGACGTGCCGCCGCCTCACGGCAGCTGGGAGCGCTTCGTGCGGACACAGCGCGAGGGGTGCGTGGAGCGCCAGCGCTCGCGCGGGCTCGCCGACGCGTGGCTGCTGCAGATTCCGGGCTTCCTCGAGCGCACGCTCGCACAACCCGAGAGCGCGGCGCCCACCGCGCTGCTGCACACCGAGGTGATGCGCGCTCACACCCTGGTCCAGGCGGACGCAGCGGGGCGCTGGACGCTCAGCGGGCTCTTCGACTTCGAGCCCGCGATGCAGGGCCATCCCGACTACGAGCTCGCCTCGGTGGGCGTGTTCCTCTCGGGCGGCGAGCCCGCGCTGCTGCGCGCCTTCTGCGAGGGCTACGGGTGGCCGGACGGAGCGCTGCCTCGGGCCGTGCGCCGGCGCGCGCTCGCCTTCGCACTGCTGCACCGCTACAGCAACCTGCGCTGGTACCTGGAGACCGTGCCGCCGCCTCCCGGCTGCGACACCCTGGAGGGACTCGCGGAGGCCTGGTGGGGCACGGAGTAGCGCGCTGTCGATTTGCGCGGGGCCCGTTCGTCGCCGCTGTGTAACCGGTAGTCTGCCCCTCCAGGAGAATCCCCCATGGCCCTGCAGCTCTTCGCCCACCCCTTCTCGTCCTACTCCCAGAAGGCGCTCATCGCGCTCTACGAGAACGGTACGCCCTTCGAGCGGCTCCTGGTGGGCGGGCCCGACGCCCCCTACGCGAAGGAGCTCGCGGCGCGCTCGCCCCACAAGCGCTTCCCCGTGCTCGTGGACGGAGAGCGCACGGTGCTCGAGGCCACCTGCATCATCGAGTACCTCGACCTCTACCACCCGGGCCCGGTGCGCCTGCTGCCGCCGGACCCGCGCGAGGCGCTCGAGGTGCGGATGATGGACCGCTTCTTCGACAACTACGTCTCCACCCCGCAGCAGAAGGTGGTGTTCGACCGGCTGCGCCCCGAGTCCGTGCGCGACCCGCACGGCGTGGCCGAAGCGCGCGCGATGCTGGAGACTTCCTATGCGTGGCTCGAGAAGGTGATGGCCAAGCGCGAGTGGGCCGCGGGCAGCACCTTCAGCCTCGCCGACTGCGCCGCCGCGCCCTTCCTCTTCTACGCGGACTGGACCCAGCCCATCGGCGAGCAGTTCCCGCACGTGCGCGCCTACCGCAAGCGCCTGCTCGCGCGGCCCTCCGTCGCGCGCGCCGTGGACGAGGCGCGGCCGTTCCGGAAGTACTTCCCGCTCGGGGCGCCGGACCGGGACTAGGGCGTACGTCCCTCACCCTTTCCCTTTCCCAGACTCGTGTTTCGCCGTTTCAGCCCGAGGGAGTGAGGAGGAGTCCCGAGGGAGGACGGGAGCGGGGCTGGGTTTTATGTCGAAGGGGTGCGCAGAGGCGTGGGCGCAAAACGTCCACGCCCTCGA
>NZ_VJZZ01000016.1 GCF_009659535.1 Aggregicoccus sp. 17bor-14 | reverse complement strand
CAGGACAAGAGCGTGCGCCTCGGCGTCGCCCTCAAACGCGCGCACGCGGCCCGCAACGACGCCTACCTCCTGCACCTGCTAAAGGGCGGACTTCCCTCGACCTGAGATGCGTTTGCCCTGCCCAGGGGGAGAGGGGACACGGGGGAACCCGCTGCCTTCCAATTCATGAGGGCGAGCGCAGGCTCCAACCGCTCGCGCTCCTCGCGCTGTCTCCATCCAGCTTCCGGCGCTGCAGGGGAACTTCCCGCGTGAGCCGCGCCACCGCGCCGTGCAGCACGCCGAGCTGCCGCGGCACGCGCTCGAGCAGCGTGGCGTAGAAGGCATCGCCGCGCGCCGCCGCCGGCACCGCGAGCGGACGCAGGGGCCCGGGCGGCCGCCCCTCGCTCAAGGACTGCGCGAGCCCCTCCAGCGCCTGCCCCGCCGCGCCCGCGATGGGCTCGAGCACCTCGGCGCTCGAGGCCCCGCGCTCCACGCTCAGCGTGGTCACCGCCGCGGCGAAGCGCCGCGCGTACGTGAGCAGCGCCATCGCCGGCTCCAAGGCCGCGGGCGGCCCGTGGTACTCCGCCGCGAGGCGCTGGAAGGAGGCCTCCGCCTCCAGCAGCGCCCTGCCCATCCGCCGCCGCGACTCGCGCACCCGCGCATCCGCCGCGCCCGCGCTCGCGGCCACTTCCCTCAGGTACTGCGCATCCGCGCGCAGCAGCGCCGCCGCGAAGTCCGGGAAGCGCCGCCGCTCGGGGCTGGGCCACAGCACCCAGGTGCCCAGCAGCGCGAGCCCGCCCCCGAGCAGCGTGTTGAGGATGCGCTGGCCCGCGAGGTGGTGCCCCGGCAGGCTCATCTCCGCGAGCAGCACGAAGGCCGGGGTGAGGGTCATCTGGTACAGGCCGTAGTTGAGCGGCATCAGGGCCACCGCCGTGCCCGAGAGCAGGAAGATGGTGACCAGCAGGGGCAAGGGCGCGTGCAGGAAGGTGGCGACGAGCGCCGCCACGCACGCGCCCACCATGGTGCCCACCACGCGCTGCAGCGCCCGCTCCTCGGTGCTCGCCGCATAGGGCTGCAGCACCACCAGCACCGTCACCGTCACCCAGTAGCCGTGGTCCAGCCCCAGCGCGTGCGTGAGCAGCACTGCGAAGCTGGTCATCAGCCCCACGCGCAGCGCGTGGCGCAGGATGGGCGAGTCCAGGCCCAGGTGGTCGCTCAGCGGCGCGAGGAGGCTCTTGCGTCCGACGCGCGGCGCCCCGGCCGCCGCGTGCCGCCCGCTCTCGCTCGGCGGGCGCCCGCTGAGCAGCCCCGCCGCCGTCTCGTACGCCACCGAGGCGTAGGAGCGCAGCGTGTCCAGCAGCGCCGCCACGTAGCCCGGCACGGGCCCCGAGGGGTGGCGCCGCACGCCGGAGAACGCGGCCTGCTCCTCCACCTCGGCGCGCCGCACCAGCGTCTCCGAGGCGCGGCGCGGCACCCGCGGCTCCACCTCGTCCTGCTCGCGCTCCAGCGCCCGCACCACCCAGCGCGCCATGCGCCCGTACGCCTCGGTGAGCCGGTGCACCTCGGCGCGCGCGTGCACGTACGCGGGCTTGCCCTCGGCGGACTCCATCGCCTCGGCGAGCGCGATGAGCACCGTGCCGGTGAGGTCCGCGCCCTCCAGCAGCACCATCAGGTGCTCGCCGCGCCCCGTCTCCCCCGAGCGCCCCAGGCGCGTGGCGGCGAGTGTCGTGCGCGCCGCCTCGATGGTGGGCCGCAGCCGCGCGTGGCGCAGCGCCGCGTGCGCCGACCAGCTCGAGGGGCCCGCGTCCACCGCCACCCGGCGCGCGAGGTCCTCCGCCGTGAAGGCCAGCACCCGGTACACCTCGGCCACCGCGCGGCGCGCCGGGCGGTAGGGGTAGAGCGGCCACAGCCCCAGCGCGAGCAGCATCGCCCACGCCCCGCCCAGCAGCACGAAGCCCGCCCGCGTGCCGGCCGCCTGCAGCGTGTCCACCGGCGTGGCGAGCGAGATGATCATCAGCACCCCTACCAGCCGCCCCACGCCCGCCGCCGCCTCGCCGTAGCAGCGCGCGAAGCTGCCGGCGACGACGCACGCGAGCACCAGCAGCGCCGAGAGCGCCGCATTGCCCCCGGCCAGCGCCGCGAGCCCCACCGCCAGCGCCGCCAGCACCGCGAGGGCCCCCTGCGTCTGCGCGCGGGTGCGGTAGCTGCCGCCCTTGTCCGCGAGCGTCACCATGTAGCCCGCGAGCCCCACCCACGAGGCTGCCGGCAGCCTGAGCAGGGAGGCGACCACGAGCGGGAGCACCGTGGCCAGCGCCGCCCTCAAGCCCGCCCACACCGCGGGCCTCCCCGGACCGAGGCGGACGAGTGACCGCAGATGGCGCAGGAGCCGGTGCATGGGAGTGGGGGTAGCCGCGGGGCGCGACTGCCTCAAGGATGTGTTCGCCCCCGCGTTCTGACCCGCACGCCCTCCACGATGCGCTGCCTGCTCTGCGGCCGGGCCGCGAGGGCGCTCCCTCCGGGCGAGAATGAAGCGCGACGCGCGGGCTCACGGTGCCGAACCCGGCACCCCACCCCGGCCTACTCGAGCAGCTGGCTCGCGCTGACGCGGTCTGCCGCGGCGCCGTGGAAGTAGCGCATGAGCCCCGCCTCCTCGTAGCGCGGCAGCACGCGCGCGCTCATCAGGCCGATCTCCCGCAGGTTGGGCACGAGGCGGCTGAACATCGCCTGGCGGAACTCCTGCAGCCCGGGGCTGCCCAGCACCACCTCGCGCCACTGCGCGCGGGTGAGCCGGTGCGCGAACCACTCGTCGTACACCTCGTAGGCCATGAAGCGGTTGCGCATCAGCAGCGCCACCTCGAAGGCCCAGTCCTCGCGCTCGCGGCGCTCGCGCTCGCTCAGGTGCTTCGTGAACTGCTCGCGCAGCGCGAGGACGCCGTAGTGCACGTGGCGCGCCTCGTCCCGGATGACGCGCTTGAGCAGCTCGCGCAGCAGCGGCTCCTGCGTCTGGCGGTAGAGCATCCCGAAGGCGCCGAGCGCGAGCCCCTCCACCATGATCTGCATCCCCAGGAACTTCATGTCCCAGCGCGAGTCGCTCATCAGCGAGTCGATGATGACGAAGAGGTTGTCGTTCACCTGGTAGAGCTTGCCGAGCTTCTGCTCGAGGTAGCGGTGGAACACCTCCACGTGCCGGCCCTCGTCCATCACCTGCGTGGCGCCGTAGAGCTTGCCGTCGAAGAACTGCACCGCCTCCGTCACCTGCGCCGCGGCGAAGAGCGCGCCCTGCTCGCCGTGCAGGAACTGGCTCAGCAGCCAGGTGGCGATGCTCGCGAGCAGGCGCCGCCGCTCCTCGGGCGAGAGGTGCACGCCGTGCTTCTCCAGCAGGCCGAAGTCGAGGAAGCCCTCCGGCAGCAGCGCAACCTCCGGGCTCAGCGGGTCCACGCTCGTGCTCCACGGCAGGCTGTCCGCGTTCCACTGCCCCGCCTTCGCGTGGCGGTAGAGCGCCGCCATCTCCGGGTGGTCCGCGGGGTAGCTCCAGTCGAAGTGCGCCTCGTGCGAGGCCCGGATGCGCGTGGGCACCCCCTGCTTTCCCCGGTGCAGCACCAGCCCGCGCACCCCGGGAGGCCCCAGCGCGCGCAGCACCCGCGGGCTCCTCACCGAGCCGAGGATCTCCACCGTCTCGCGCCACGCATCCACCTGCGCCGCCACCCGCGCGGGCAGCTTGCCCATCAGCCTGTCGAACATGACCCGGCGCTCCTTGCGCAGCGCCCCTGCGCTGCTGCAGGGAGAATCTGCGTCGAGCCCCGGGGCGCTGTCGCGCGGATCGTACCCGGGTACGGGGGCGGCCTCAGCCCTGCAGCAGCTGCGCGAACCCGGCCGCGATGTGCGCGGCGCCGAAGCGCTCGGCGACGAACCGCACGCCCGCGCGCCCCAGCTCCCGGCGGGCCTCGGAGGGCATGCGCGCGAAGTCGACCAGCGCGTCGCGCCACGCGGCCACGTCGCCCGGCGGTAGCAGCCGCCCCGTCACGCCGTCCTGCAGCGTCTCCGGCAGCCCTCCGACGCGGCTCGCCAGCACCGGCACCCCGCAGGCCTGCGCCTCGATGGAGACCCGGCCGAAGGGCTCGAGCCACTCCGAGGGCATGGCCAGCACGTCCATCGCGGCGTACGCGGGCCGCACGTCCGCGCTCCACCCCTGCAGCGTGTGGCGCGCGCGCAGCCCGGGCGCGATGACGGCCTCCAGGCGCGCGTGGGCGCTCTCCTGCCCGACCCAGAGGGCGCGCAGCCGCGGCGCCTCGGGCATCGCGCCGTTGAGCGCCTCGGCGAGGCGGAAGGCCCCCTTCGCCGTGTCCAGCGAGCCGACGAAGCCCACCAGCACGTCCTCCTGCGCGAGCCCCAGCGCCGCCCGCGAGGCCTCGCGCAGGGCCGCGTCCGGCTGGAAGCGCTCGAGGTCCAGCGGGTTGTACAGCAGCTGCACCCGCTCCCGCGCGATGCCCTGGGCCTGCATGTGCTCGCACATCGAGCGCGACACCGAGACGAAGCGCTGCGCGAGCCGCGGCAGCAGCAGGCGGCTTGCGGGCTTGAGGGGCGAGTTCAGGTGGCGAAAGAGCGTCACGGGCGTGCCGGTGAGGCGGCCCACGGCGAGCACCGGCCAGTACTCGTGCCCGAAGCTCGAGACGAGCCAGTCCGGGTGCAGGCGCCGCACGGCGCGCAGCACCGCGCGCACCCCGCGTGGGTCCGCCGCGTTGCGGAAGATGCCCGGCTCCACGGGCAGGCCGCTCTGCGCGAGCTCCCGCGCGATGTAGCCCTCGGGGCGCGCCACCGTGAGCACCTCGTGGCCTGCCTGCGCCATCGCCCGCGCGAGGCACACCAGGTGCGTCTCGGTGCCGCGGGCCCCCTTGCTCGTGCCGACGAAGACGAGCCTCACGAGAGGCGCAGCTCCTCGCCCGCGGGCAGCGGCGCGAAGAGCGCGTCCACGTCCGCGTCGCTCACCTCGGCGAGGGACGCGGGGCTCCAGCGCGCGGCGTGGTCCTTGTCCACGAGCACCGCGCGCACGCCCTCGCGGAAGTCCGCGCGTCGCGCGAGGTGCTGGCTGAGGCGGAACTCCACCACCACGTCGGTGTCGTAGTGGCGCGCCTCGGCGCTGCGCAGCAGGCGCAGGGTCACGCGCAGGCTGGTGGGGCACATGCGCAGCAGCGTCGCGCGCGTCTGCGCGGCCCACTCGCCGGGCTCGCGCGCGAGCGCCTCGAGGAGGTGCTCCACGCGGGTGTGCCCGAAGAGCCGGTCCAGGTCTGCGGCGCCCGCGGCGAGCGCCGAGGGCCCTGCCTCCTGGTGGAAGGCGGCGAGCGTGCGCGTGACGGCCTCGTGCGCGGAGGGGGGGCGCGCGTCCGGGGTGGCGAGCGCTTCGGCCAACGCGGCGATGACCGCCTCGAAGCGCGCGAAGGGCACGTGGTGCGTGGCGTAGCCGAGCCACAGCGCGTCCGCCGCGTTCGCGCGCGCGCCGGTGAGGCCGAGGTAGGTGCCCGCCTCGCCGGGAAAGCGCGGCAGGAACCAGCCGCCGCCCACGTCCGGGAAGAAGCCGAGCGCCGTCTCGGGCATCGCGAGCACCAGGCGCTCCCCCACCACGCGGTGGCTGCCGTGCGCGCTCAGGCCGAGGCCTCCGCCCATGCACACGCCCTCCACGAGCGAGACCACCGGCTTCGGGTAGTGGTGGATGCGGTGGTTGAGCCCGTACTCGTGGCGGAAGAAGGCGCGCACCAGGGGCTCGCCGGGCGCGTCTGGCGCCGCGGTGGCCACGGAGCGCACGTCACCGCCAGCGCAGAAGGCGCGCTCGCTGTCGCTGCGCAGCACCACGGCGCGCACGCGCGCGTCCTCCGCCCACGCGTCCAGCTGCGCGCGCAGGGCGAGGAACATCGGCAGGTCCAGCGCGTTGAGCGCGCGGGGCCGGCTGAGGGTGACGAGCCCGAGGGGCCCGCGCAGCTCGAAGCGCACGGTGTCGGTCATGGCCCCCCGATACCAGAGGGACTACGCCTTGCGTACCGGGTAACGCAGGTGCGTCACGCCCACGCCTGCGGTCACCTTCGGGTTGCCGAGCACAGCGGGCGTGCGGGCGAGGCGGTCGAAGAGCCGCACGCCGGAGCCGAGCAGCACCGCCGCGACGTCGATGTGGAGCTCGTCCAGCAGGCCCGCGTTGAGCAGCTGCTGGATGGTGTCCGCGCCGTGCACGCCCACCGCCTTCGCACCGGCGGCCGCCTTGGCCTGCCGCACGGCGCTCTCGAGACCGTCGGTGACGAAGTGGACGCTCGAGCCCGGCCGCGGCCAGCCGGCAGGCACCTGGTGGGTGAGGACGAAGGCAGGCCCCCACGCGTGGTTTCCGCCCCAGCCCTCGGCCTTGTCGAAGGTGCGCCGGCCGGTGAGCACGGCGCCCAGCTCGGACCAGAGGCCGCGCAGGTGCTCGGCGCTCGGCGCGGACACCTTGAAGGTCATCGCGTCCGCCCCGCCGGCGTCGAACTCGACGTCCCCCGAGCCCATGTACCAGCCGAACACCTCGCCCACGCCGTCGTGGGAGTCGGCGACGAAGCCATCGAGCGACATGGACATGATGGCGATGAGCTTCGACATGGAGGGGGTCCTTTCGACGCGGGGTGACGCGCTCGGGGTTCGTACCGAGACGACGAACGGGCACCCCGGGGATCGACACGCCCTCGTCGGGGCCTACTCGTCGCCGGGCGCGGGCTTCGCGGGCGCGGCGCTGGCGCCGTGCAGCTCGTGCACCGCGCTGAGCAGGTCCTGCAGCTTGAGCGGCTTCTTGAGCACCACGCGCGCGGGCAGATTCGGCGGCACGTCCGTGCCCGTCACCACGATGGTGGGGAAGTCCTCCAGTTTGCCCTGCTTCTCGAGGTTCGCGAGCAGCTCCGGCCCCGTCATCACCGGCATGTCCAGGTCCATCACCAGCACGCAGGGCCGGCGCGGCACCTGGCCCATGTGCCAGAGCGCATCGCGCCCGTTGGCGGCGACGAAGACGCGGTAGCCGGCGAGCGTGAGGGCCTCTGCGATCGAGCCTCGCTGGGCGGACTCGTCCTCGACGAGCAGCACCGGCAGCCCTTTTCCTTGTCCTCTCAGCACGTCCGTCCCGACCTCTCTGGAGCGCGCGCTCCGGCAACGCCGGGGGCAGAGTGGCCTCGATTCCCCCGGCTGCCAAGGCCCATGCGCAGCCGAGGGCTCAGTGCTTCACGCCGCCGCCCGGCTGCAGGGCCGAGTGGCGGGTGACCCAGGGGGCCGCGCCGAGGGGTGCGGCCCCGGGGACCCGTTCAGCGCAGGGCCGTCTCGGGGAGGGGCTCGGGCGCGCGGCGGGCGAAGAGCAGCGCGTCGAGCGAGTAGCGGCCCGGCCCCGCGAGCAGCACGGTGAGGGCGATGATGAAGAAGAGCGACGCCGGCTCCCAGCTGCGCGGGAAGCCCACGAAGGGGTCGCCACCGGAGATGTGCACGTAGGCCGCGTAGCCCATGGTGCAGAGGATGCCGAGCATCGCGAGCGGCGTGAGCAGGCCGAGCACCAGCGCGAGGCCGCCGCCGAACTCGGAGAGGGCCGCGAGCCCCTGGAGGAAGCTGGGCACGGTGGCGTCCGGGCCCATCCAGCTGAACGGGTGCTGGATCTTGCCGAAGCCGTGGTTCATCAGCGCGATGCCGGGGAGCACGCGCAGCGCGAGCAGGCCGAGCGAGGCGCGGGGGGTGAGCAGGTCGGGAGTGAAGAAGCGCTTCATGGGGAGACCTCCTGGAGGGCGGGCCAGATTAGCTGTCGCAGCGACAAGAGGTAATGGCGGAACGCCGGCGCCGCCGTCCCCTCTCCCCTGGGAGAGGGGACGGCTTCGCCCGGGGCCCTCTCCCGGAGATTGCTCGCGTGGGCGTAGGCTCCCGTCCATGCGCGCTCTCCGGTCCACAGTGTCCGCGTCGCTGCTGTGCCTCGCCGGCTGCGCGCACGCGCCGCCTGCCCCCGCACCGCAGGCCTCGGCACCGAAGGCGCCCAGCGTGCCCACCGACACCGCGCCGCTCTCGGACGAGGCCATCGCGCGCATCCGGATGCGCGCGATGTACATCGCGGATGCGGAGCGCGCGGCCATCCGCGCCACCGACCTGCTGCTCGAGACCACCGACCGCGACGACTCGCGCCTGCAGATGTTCCTCACCGTGCCGCGCGGCGACAGCTGGTACGCCGTCTTCGGCAAGCTGGACGAGCGCGGCCACTTCACCCCCGGCTACGCCTTCCGCGCGCTGCGCGCCGTGCCCGAGCGCATGAGCGGCATCAGCCTCGCGGAGCTGCCCGAGGACTTCAGCCCCCTCGCGCGCGCCGTGCGCGCCGCCACCGAGCGCGCCGCCGAGGTGCACGGGCGCCGCCAGCTCAACCCCGTCGTCTACGAGGAGGAGGGCAGGCTCACCGTCTACGTGATGCAGGGCTTCCACGAGCCCGGCCTCTACCTGCTGGGCGGCGACTTCCGCTTCGAGTTCAGCCCGGACGGCCGCACGCTGCGTGAGGAGGTCGCGCTGCACCAGAGCATCATCCCGGTGGACCTGCGCGAGGCCACTCCCGAGGGGACGTTCGCCGCGCACTCCCACACGCACGTGCTCGTCCCCGGCCCGGTGGAGACCGAGTGGGCGCTGCTCATGCTCTACCCGGAGCTGCGCGCGCTCTTCGTGGGCACGCCTGGCTCGCGTTGGTCGTACGAGCTGGGGCCCGAGGGCGAGGCCCACACCTTCGACTCGCAGGCCTCCGAAAAGAAAGAAGCCGGCCCGCGGTAGCGCAGGCCGGCTCCCTCACCTCGCCCGGGGGCGAGTGCGTGCTACGGCGTGAGCGTGAAGGTCAGCTCCTCGGAGGTCCCGAAGGAGTAGAACTCGCCGCCCACCAGCGTGCCGCTGATGTTGGGGGTGACGGTGAAGTTGTTGTTGGCCGCGGCGCCGTAGGGCCCGCTGAAGGCCATCATCGAGGCGTTGTAGGTGCCGGGGGACAGGCGCGTCTGGCTCGTCTCACCGGTGAGCTCCAGGCGGTAGGGCGTGAACTGGCGGTCGGTGCCCACGTACCAGGCGTAGTCCAGGTAGGTGGGGTCCGTGTCGGTGGCCGTGTCCTGGCGGCCGATGCTCACGTAGTAGAGGATGCCCGCGCCGCTCGCCTGCGCGCCCGAGTCGTGGGCCCAGCTGGCCACGAAGCTGCTCGAGGAGAGGCTCGCGCCCTGGGTGGGGCTGGTGAAGCGAACGTTGCCCACCGCCGTCACGCTGCCCGCGCCGTCCACGGAGCCGTTGCCGTCCGCGTCGATGCTCAGCGTGTAGCGCGCGCCCGGGGTGTAGGGCAGCTGGGCCTGGTACACGCCGGAGCCGGAGCCCAGGTCGGTGAGCGCCACGTTCTGGCCGGCGCCGGTGAGGCGCAGCTTCGCGCCGGACACCGCGTCGCCGTCCTGGCCGTCCGGGAGGCTCTCGTAGAGGATGGCGACGATGCTGCCGGTGCTCGTGTCGCTGCTGCTGCTCGGCTGCAGGTACGCGGAGACCTTGTAGCTGACGCGGCCCGCAGGGGCGAGGGTGATGGCCAGCGGGTTCTCCTTCGTGCCGGTGAGGGCGGCGGCGTGCGCGCTGCCGGTGCCCACGGTGAGCGCGCCGGTGCGGCAGCTCTTCTTCACCAGGCCCACCAGCTCGGTGGTGACGCGGCCGATGTCGATGACCTTGGCGCCCTTCATGCCGGAGACGGAGCCGTCCGTGTCGATGTACGTGCGGGTCGCGGTGAAGGTGCTCTCGCCCTGCAGCAGGGCCACCACGGTGGCGAGGCCGTTCTCGTCGGTGCGCGCGGTGCCGCCCGGGTACGCGTCCACGCGCACGTTCTTCATGGGCTTGCCGTCCGCGTCCACCACCTTCACCACCAGGTCCACGCAGTCGTCGCTCTCGGGCGCGGCGCCGTACCAGCTGAAGTGCTTGATGCTCGCGCGTACCACCGGCGTCACGCCGTCGATGCTGGACTTCACCACCTGGCCCACCACGAAGTCCTCCCACGCGCCGGTCTTCGGGTTGTACGAGTAGCAGTGGATGGTCTGGCCCAGCGCGTACTGGTCCAGGCCGCGCAGGCTGGGGGGCACGGGCAGCTCGACGATGGCCTCGGTGCCGGGCTTGAGGTTCACCATCTTGCCGCTGCTGTCGTAGATGCTGAACTCCGCGAAGGTGAGCGGCACCAGCACGGCGTTGGTGGTCTGCAGGCGGCCCGGGAGCACGGCGCTCTCCACGGTGGGGTCCACCGGCGTCACGGCCACGTGCAGGTCGCTGTCGGCGGTGTCCAGCGTGTTGGGCTGGAAGAAGACGGCGTAGGGGCCGGCCTCGGTGGTGGTGTGCAGCTCGCCGGCCTGGCCCGGGTCATAGGCCTGGCGGTTGCCCTCGGGCTTGAGGGTGACGAGCACCGCGTCGCCGTCCGCGCCCACGGTGGCGTTGCCGTAGCCGGGCGCGTAGCCCTCGCGGGTGAAGCGCAGCACGGCGGGGCCCTCGGGGAGCTTCTCCGCGGTGAACTGGCCGGCCGAGTCCGTGGTGACGGTCTGGCCCGCGACCTCCACCTTCACGTTGTTCAGGCGCGCGCCGGTGAACGCGTCGGTGACGAGGCCGGTGACGGTACCAGGGCCCACGGAGGCTTCGCCCGAGCCACCGCCGCCACAGGCGGTGAGCGCGAGCAGGAGGGACAGCGAGAGGGTGAGTGACTTCATCGCGACGCCTTTCTTCACGGGGAGACGAGCAGCAGGTCGAAGGGGAGCCCGGCCACGTCCACGCTGCGGCGCAGCTGCAGGGTGTCCGGCTCCAGGGTGAGCAGGTGGCCCTGGGTGCCGCTGGACAGCGCGTAGAGCGCGTCGCCGTGGCGGGCCAGGTGGGTGGGGTTCGGCAGCGGGCGGCCCTCGCTCTCGAGCGCCGCGCTCGCGACGGCGCCAGTGGCGAGGTCCACGCGCGACACCGAGTTGTCGTAGTAGTTGGCCACGTAGAGCGCGCCGTCCGCGAGCGCGTGGCCGAGCGGGCCGTTGCCCACGGTGTAGCGCTGCAGCTCGCGCCCCTCGGCATCCAGGCGCGAGACGGCGTTGGTCTCGAAGTGGCTCACGTAGAGCGCGCCGCGCGCGGGGTCCGCGTTCAGCGTGCCCGCGTTGGGACCGGTGGGCGCCTCAGAGAGCACCTGGCTGCCATCCGCGCTGAGGCGGCGCACCACGGCGGGCTCGGTGGAGGGCAGCACCGGCAGCACGGTGACGTAGAGGCTGTCGCCGAGCTGCGCAATCGCGGTGGGCTCCTTCGCGGCGCCCGTGGGCGCCAGGCGCGTGAGCTGCTCCAGCGCGCCGGTGTCCAGGCGCAGGCGCGCGAGCGTGCCCGTGCGCTGGTTCGTCACGAAGAGGTGGGTGCCGTCCTCGCTCAGGAGCAGGCCGAAGGGGCGGCTGCCCACCACGGCCGGCTTCGCCGCGTCCCCCGCCTGGCCGTGGCACGCGAAGCAGCTCGTCTGCGCGAAGGCGTTGCGCGCGGCGTGGCCCTCGATGAGGGTGCCGTCCGCGCGGCGCTCCGGCACGGGCTCGGTGAGCATCGTGCGCAGCAGCGCGCCGGTGCGCGCGTCCAGCTCCGCCACCGCCTGCGAGCCAGTGAGCGCCACGTACACGCGGGCCCCGTCGCGGCTCGCCACGAGCGTGTGCGGGAGCTTGCCCACCACGGTGTGGCTCAGCTGCGCGCCAGTGGCCGGATCCACCCGGTCCACTGCGTCCGCCGCGGGCAGGCTGAGGAAGGCCTCGGGAGGCGCGCTCTCCGCGCAGCCGGAGGCGGCGAGGAGGAGGAGGGCGGGAAGCAGGAGGTGGCGCAGGGACATGACAGGGGGCTCGAGGGGGGAGGCTTCGAGCGTCTGTCTAGACGGCAGGTCGTGACGCGGGCGTGACCGCCTGTCCCGGCTCCGTCCCGGCCACCGACTCCCCCCTGGGCAGCGGCCGTGGGGCGTCCTCTCGCCTGACTGGCCGCCTGCTGTCAAGCGCCCCACCCGGCCCCAAGAGAGGGCCACCCCCTTCTCGTGGAGCGCCCATGTCCCCGCCCCTGCCCCGCTTTGCCCCCGTCCACCGGCTCGGCCGCACCGGGTTCACGGCCACCGCGGTGGGGATCGGCGACCTCGCGGACGCGAGCGGGGCCTTCGAGACCCAGGTGGCCACGCTGCAGCGCGCGCTCGCCGCGGGGCTCAACGTCATCGACACCGCGCCCATGTACGAGGACGGCCTGAGCGAGCGGCTGGTGGGCGCGGCGCTGCGAGGCGTGCGGCGCGAGGACGTCTTCGTCATCGACAAGGTGGACCTGCTCGAGGAGCCGGTGCGCCCGCAAGTGGAGGCGAGCCTCGCGCGGCTCGGGCTCGCGCAGGCGGACCTCTTCGCCTTCCACAACGTGTCCACGCTCGAGGCGTGGCGGGCGCTCGCGGCGCCCGGCGGAGGCTTCGCGCAGCTGGGCGCGTGCCGGGACGCAGGGCTCACGCGCTTTCGCGGCATCTCGAGCCACCACCCGGACGTGCTGGTGGAGGCGCTCGGGTCCGGCCTCTGCGACGTGGTGATGTTCCCGCTGGGCCCCTACTGCGACCGGCGCTACGCCGAGCAGGTGTTGCCGCTCGCGCGCTCGCGCGGCGTGGGCGTGGTGGGCTTCAAGACCTTCGGGGCGGGCAAGCTGCTGGGGGACACCGAGGGCTACAGCCGCCCGCTGCAGCTGCGCCCGCGCGGCAAGCTCTCCTCGGGAGGCCAGGACGGCGCCGAGGCCGTGCTGCCGCGCCTCTCGGTGGAGGAGTGCGTGCGCTACAGCCTCACGCTCGCGCCGGACGTCGCATTGCTAGGGATGAGCCACCCCAACGAGCAGGACGCGGCGCTCACGGCGGCGAGCCGCTTCACGCCGCTCTCGCCCGAGCAGCTGCAGCAGGTGCGCGCGCGCGCGGCCGAGGCCATCCAGGGCAAGGGCCGCATCTGGTGGGATCCGGTGTAGGCACCTTCGGAGTCACGCGCGCGTCACGCTCTGCGCTGCATCTGCCCTCCCGCCGCTCGGGGAAAGCCTTCCCCGCGGACCATTCCGGGGGAAGCAGATGCAGCGCAGGACGACGAAGTGGATGAGCGTGGCGAAGGTGGTCGGTGCGGTGGGCGTGCTGGGGACGGTGGGCTGCGGCGGGGGCGACGAGCCGGTGCCCGAGACGACGGGCGGCCAGGACACGGGCGCGCCGGCGGTGCAGCTGGTGGCCAGCGCGCGGCACCTCACGCAGGCGGGCACGGTGCAGCTCGCGGCGAGCGCGAGCGACGCGGTGGGCGTGACGCGGGTGGTGTTCTTCGACGGCACCACGAAGGTGGGCGAGGACGCCGAGGCGCCCTATGCGCTGGAGCTCTCCTTCTCGCACGCGAACAACGGCGCGCACGCCTTCACCGCCCACGCCTTCGACGCCGCGGGCAACGAGTCCACCAGCGCCGCGGTGACGGTGCAGGTGGAGGTGCCGTGGACGAAGCAGGTGGGCGTGGCGGGCGACGACTATCTCGCGGGCGTGGCGACGGACGCCGCGGGCAACCTCTACGTGGTGGGCAACAGCTACGTGCCGATGACCGGCAGCGCCCTGGGTGAGCAGGATGGCTATCTGCTCAAGTACGCGCCGGACGGCAGCCTCCTCTGGGCGCGCACCGTGGGCACCTCCGAGTACGACGAGGTGCAGGGCGTGGCGGTGAGCGCGGACGGCCACGTGTACGTGGTGGGCCTCACCTACGGCGCCTTCGAGGGCCAGACGAACCAGGGCGGCTACGACCTGTTCCTCGCCCAGTACACGCAGGACGGCGCGGCGGGCTGGGTGCGCGAGGTGGGCTCGAGTGACTGGGACTACGCCGCGGCGGTGAGGGTGGATGCGGCCGGCAACGCGGTGGTGCTGGGCAACAGCTACGGCACGCTCGAGGGCCAGACGCACCTCGGCGAGATGGACGCCTTCGTCGTGCGCTACGCGGTGGACGGCACCGTGAGCTGGGTGCGCACCGTGGGCAGCAGCGCCTACGAGTGGGCGCGGGGCCTCGCCGTGGACGCGCAGGGTGACGTGTTCGTCGCCGGCCAGACCAGCGGCCAGGTGGGTGAGACGGCGCGGGTGGGCGGCTACGACGCCTTCCTCGTGAAGCTCTCGGGCGCCACGGGCGAGACGCAGTGGGCGCGGCAGACGGGCTCCACCGCGGACGACTACGTCTCCGGGCTCGCGGTGGCGGCGGACGGCAGCCTCTACCTGAGCGGCACCACCTACGGCGCGCTCGAGGGCGACAGCAGCGCAGGCGACGCGGACCTCTACCTCGCCCGCTACGCGGCGAACGGCACGCGCACGTGGACGCGGCAGCTGGGCAGCACCGACTACGACGAGGTCTCCGCGGTCGCGGTGGACGCGCAGGGCAACGCGTATCTCGCGGGCAGCACCTACGGCGAGCTGCTGGGTGCGCCGAAGGACGCCAACGGCAACGCGCTCGTGGCGAGCTACTCCCCCGAGGGCACGCGCCGCTGGGTGCAGCAGGTGGGCAGCACGGGCTACCAGTGGGCGGCGGGCGTCGCCGTGCACGGCAACCTCGTGTACGTGGTCGGCGGCACGGACGGTCAGGTGGACGGCCAGCCCAGCAGCGGCGGCGATGACGGGTTCATCGCGCGCTTCGACACGAACGGCGCCAAGCCGTAGGCCGTCCCCCGGCGCTGCCCGGAGTCGCTGCCTCCAACGGCGGCTCCGGGCAGCGCCGTCCTCCCGGATGGCCCGAAGAGGGGCAGTCGTGAGAAGCACGCGGTTCGGTCCAGAGGCCGCGGGCTGGTGCTAGCCGGCGGGGGCTCAGGGGAGAGCGAGCTGCGAGCGCGCATGCCGCCGCCCCACCTGCGCGCTCTGCCCGGGCTCCTGGGAAACGGGAGGGACAGGGGCGAGCTGCAGTGCCCCGCACGGCGCCACGCGCTGCCGGCACGCCACGCCTCCCGGTGCGCCCAAGTAGAGTCACGCGAGGGCGAACCCCGCGCTGCACCCGTCGCTTCCGTCCGGGCGCTCGAGGCCCGCGCGGGACGACGCGTTCCGTCCGCCCCGCCAAGGTGCGAAGCGCGCTGGACGAAGCGTTCCGACCGCCCCCGGACGAGCCCCAGGTGCGCGGGACGAAGCGTTCCGTCCAGCCCCCGGGCACCGCCGGAAGGGCCCCGGACGGAAGCTCCATTCCAGGTCCGGGCGGGAGACGGTGGAGGACTGGAAGGAAGCTTCCTTCCACGAGCCGGCGGGCGCCGAGCAGGGCCTCAAACCATGAAAATTGTTCCGGAAATCCCCCGACATCTCAGAACAGGAGCGCGCACCTTCGCGCCCGGGAGGCCCCCTCCCGCGCCGCCCGGAGGCCCTCTCCGCAGGGGCCACTCCTGCGTCCCCCCGGAGCGCCTCGCAGGGCTGCACCCGCCCGCGCTCGGCCGGCCCGACAGGTGCCCGTCCGGTCCCGACTTCCATCAAGAGCCTGCGACGTGCGGGGCACCGCGGCGGAGACGCGCCACAATCCGCGCGCCCCAAGCAGCACCTGCGCGTGCCGCAGAGGACGGCCGCTCGACGCACCTCACGTCCGTCCACCGGGCGATGAAGACCCGACCCGCGCAGCCCCGTGGACCTGTGCATGCAGGGCTCCCTCCCTGTCACCTGCGCCACAGCGCCGCCAGCCTGTCCGGGCGGTCCCCTTGCCCTGCCGTGGGCGCGTGCCCATGTGGCCCTCGGGAGCATCCGGGCGGCTGGGCGGGGGAGCAGGCATGGGTGGGCGAGCGAGGGGCGTGAGCGGGCTGCAGCGGGTGCTGCTCGCGCTGCTCGTGGCGGGCTGTGGCGCCGCGGCGCCCGGCGCCGCGCCCGCTCCCCCCGCGACGCCGCAGGAGCAGGTGCCGCCCGTGCAGGAGCCGCCGGACGCAGGTCCCCGGCCCGAGGCCTGCGAGGGCGGCGCAGCGGCGGCGGCGTCCGAGCCCGCGCTCGCGGCGAGCCTCGCCTGCGAGGAGGGCGTCTACGAGGGGGACGGGCGCGTGCGCGCGCGCACCGAGCGCCGCTTCGATGCGGCCGGTCGGCTGCTCTCGCTCGAGGCCTTCGACGCGGCCGGCGCACTGGCGAGCGCCGAGCGGCGCACGCTGGACGCCTGCGGGCGCCTGCTGCGGGTCGAGGAGCAGGGCCCGGTGCCGCGCAGCGCGCGCTTCACCTACGACGCCGCGGGGCGGCTCACGGACATCACCCGCACCTTCCGCACGCCGCTCGGGGGCCAGGGGCGCGAGACGCAGCACTCGGACTACGACGCGCAGGGCCACCTGCTGCGCACCGAGACGTGGACGAGCGCGGACGGGCGGCTGTCGCTCGCGCTGCTCAGCTACGACGCCGCGGGCCGCGTGGTGGAGGAGCAGCACACCGAGGCCGGCCCCGGCAGCGTGCAGCCCCTCACCCGCACGACCCACTCGGAGTACGACGCGCAGGGGCAGCTGCTCAAGGTGACGGAGGCCCTGGGCGAGGCCACGGCCACCACCGAGTACCGCTACGACGCCGAGGGGCGGCTCCTGCAGGTGGAGACCCTGCCCTCGGGCGGCGCGGCGGGCGCGCGCGAGCGCCGCAGCTACGACGCGGCGGGGCGCGCCCTGACGGTGGTGAGCGACGCGCTGCTGCCCGAGGGGGGCACGGCGCGGCTCAGCGATTGGAGCTGCGCCTACGCGCCGGAGGGAGCGCGCACCGAGACCTTCCACGACGCCCGGGCGCGCACCGCCTGGACCCGCCACTACGACGCGCGCGGGCTGCTGCTGGACTGGCAGGAGGACGACCTGCAGGCGGGCGCGCGCACCGTGGGCACGGCCCAGTACGACGCCGCGGGGCTGCTGCGGCGCCGCAGCTCCGAGCGCACCCTGGGCGCGCACACCTCGTCGCTGGTGGAGGTCTTCGACTACGACGCCGCGGGGCGCAGCGTGCGCACGGACGTGCAGAGCCAGACCTCGGGCGCGGGCGGCGCGAGCTACACGCACACCGAGCACCTGAGCACCTACGACGCCGCGGGGCGCCCCGTGCGGCGCGAGGAGTGGGACCTGGTGGGCGCGCGGCGCGTGCTGCTGCTGCGCACCGAGGCCCGCTACGACTGCGCGCCCGTGGCGGACTAGGGCGCGCGCCCCGCCCGCTCGCCCGCCGCGCAGGCGCACCCCCTCGGCCGTCCTTGCCCTGTCCGGGCCTATCGGGTGGAGTGCCGCCCGTGTCCGCGCCCGCCCCCGTCCAGTCCCTGCCCCCGCCGCTGCCCACCCAGGTCGTCCCACCGCCGGAGCTGCGGCGCATCGAGGGCACGCGCCCGGGACGGGTGACGGGCTTCCTCGCGGGGCTGCTGCTGGACTTCGTGGGCGGGCTGTCGCTCGGCACGCGCGACGCCATCGCCCGCTTCGTGGGCGGGCTCGCGTACGCGCTGGGCATCCGCCTGAAGGTGGCGCTGGACAACCTGGCGCAGGCGCTGCCGGAGAAGAGCGAGGCGGAGCGGCGGGCCATCGCCAAGGGCGCCTACCTCACCATGGCGCGCGTGGTGCTCGAGTCCATCGGAACCGGGGAGCGCCTGCACCCGGGCTGGGAGCAGGACCCGGTGGTGGGCGAGGAGGCCTTCCGGCGGCTGCGCGCGCACGTGGACGGGGGCCAGGGCGCGCTGCTGGTGACGGCGCACTTCGGCAACTGGGAGACGCTGGGCGAGATGCTCATCCGCCGCGGCGTGCCGCTCAACGCGCTGGTGCGCCCGCTCAAGGGCGCGCTCAACACGCGCATCGCCCTGGAGCGGCTGCGCGTGGGCGCGGGGCTCATCTACCCCAAGGGCGCCATCCAGGAGACGAACGCCGCGCTGAAGCGGGGCGAGTGCGTCTACATGCTGCTGGACCAGGCGCTGCCGGCGAAGTCCGCCCTCTTCGTGCCCTTCTTCGGCCGCCCCGCCTCCACCACGCCCGCGCTCGCGGTGGCCGCGCAGCGCACGGGCATGCCGGTGTTCGTGGTGATGGGCGTGCGCAACGCGCGGGGCCACGTGCAGATGCACGTGGAGGGGCCCATCGCGCCGCCGCCGCCCGGTACCCCCGAGCCGCTGGTGGAGCACACCGCGCGCGTGACGGCGGCGCTCGAGCGCACCATCCGCCAGTACCCCGAGCAGTGGCTGTGGCTGCACCGGCGCTGGAAGGTGGCGCCGCCCGGCCCCGCCGCCTAGTGCGAGAAGAAGGCGTAGAGGATGGCGGACACCACCGCCGCGGCCACCACCACCGGCAGCCACACGATGGGCGGCAGGCCGCGCTTCGCCGGCTGCAGGAGCGGCGTCTGCTGCGTGCGCAGCTCCTCCTCCAGCGCCGCGAGCCGCTCGGGCGCGTAGGCCACGGGCTGTCCGGCCTTGAGGCGGCGCTCGGCCTCGGCCAGCTCCGCGGGGCTCGCGTGCGCCGCGCTCAGCAGCAGGCTCTTCGCCTGCAGCGCGCGGTGCTCCGCGGGGTCCAGGCCGCACGCGGCACAGGGGGCGAAGGCCCCGTCCTTGCGGCTGCCACACTTCACGCACACGGCGTCACTCATGGGGCCGCAGCCTAGCGCTCCTTCGCGGGCTTCGCGCTCACCCGGTAGATGCGCCCGTTGCCGTCCTCGCTCAGGAGGAGGCTTCCGTCCGGCAGCTCCAGCAGCCCCACGGGGCGCGCCCACGTCGTGGGGCCGTTGGAACCATTGGGGTCCAGGAGGAAGCCGGTGAGGAAGTCCTCGTAGCCGCCCTCGGGTCGGCCCTCGGGGGTGAAGGGCACGTACACCACCTTGTAGCCGGTGCCCTGGCCGCGGTTCCAGCTGCCGCGGAAGGCCACGAAGGCGCCCGTGCGGTAGCGCGGCGGGAAGCTCTGCCCGCGGTAGAAGGTGAGCCCGAGCGCGGCCGAGTGCGCCTGGAAGAGCACGTCCGGGGTGAGCGTCTTCGCGGCGAGCTCGGGCGCCTCGCTCTTGCCGCCCTTCGTGCGGCGCGGGTCCAGGTTGCCCGGCGCGAGGTAGGCGTAGGGCCAGCCGTAGAAGCCGCCGTCCTTCACCTGCGTGAGGTAGTCGGGCACCAGGTCGTCGCCCAGCTCGTCGCGCTCGTTCACCGTGGCGTACGGGGCGCCGGTGCGCGGGTGGAAGTCCAGCCCCACGGGGTTGCGCAGGCCGCTCGCCCACAGGCGCTGCCCGCTGCCGTCCAGCCCCATCACCAGGATGCCTGCGCGCGGCGCCCGCTCCACGTCCACGTTGGTCTCGCTGCCCACCGTGACGAAGAGCTGCTTGCCGTCCGGAGAGACGCGCAGGTTGCGCGTCCAGTGCTGGTTGTAGCCCCGGCCCGGCAGGGAGGCGATCTGCGTGCCCTGCCCCTTCAGCCGCCCCTGCCCCTTCGCGTACGGGTAGCGCCGCACGCCCGAGGTGTTCGCCACGTAGAAGGCATCCCGGGTGAAGGCCATGCCGAACGGGAGGGTCAGCCCGTTGTCCTGGTCCGCGAAGGGCTCGCGCAGCTCGGCCACCCCGTCGCCGTCCGCGTCGCGCAGGCGGGTGAGGCGGTTGGACTGGCTCTCGGCGACGAGCACGTCGCCCTCGGGGGTGAGCACCATGAAGCGCGGGCGCTCGAGGCCCTCGGCGTAGAGGTTCACCTGGAAGCCCTCGGGCACGTTGAGCACCGCGTCCTTCGGCGGCGCCACCACGTCCGGGCTCTTGTCCGCGCTGCGGGTGGCGTTGGGCCGCGGCAGCTGCTGCAGCGTGAGGTGCACGGCCTGGGGCTGGAGCACCTGCGTGCGCACGTGGCCCGCGTGGGCGAGGGCGCTCGCGGGCAGGAGCAGGGCGAGGAGCAGGGCGCGCATCGGAGACTCCGGGAGGGGGCGTGGGGGGATGCTCCTCGTGGTGGCGATCGGCGGCGCGGCGGGCAAGTGCCGGCACGTCCCGCGGGCCGCCCGGAGCCGCGCCCGTGCGAGCGCTCGCTCGCGTGTACGCCCTGCAGGAGGGGCGGTGCAGCACGCACGGGTCCGCGGGCCTTGAGCGATGGGGGCCCCCCGGAGGCACGCGGCATCCGGAGCCGCTAAGGTGGACGCCGCTCCCATGCCCCGCTGCCGTCCGTCCGTGCTGCTCCCGAGCCTCCTGCTGTTGCTGCTGAGCGCTGCCCCCGCGGCGCTCGCCGCGCCCCTGCGCGACGTGGTGGACGGCAACGTCCCCGGCGCGCGCGCCCCCTTCGCGCTCGCGCCGGAGGACTACGAGGTGCGCTGGGTGGGCGAGCCCCTGCCCGGCGTGCGCGTGGCGCTGGAGCCGGGGCGGCTGCAGTGGCTGCGCAGCGCGGAGGTGCTGGTGGTGCCGCGCGGCCGGCTGCTGGTGCAGGTGGAGGGCGCGAGCGGCGGCGCGCTGCTGTACGCCGGCGCGCTGCACCCGCTGGTGCAGCAGCGCGGCGGGCTGCAGGGGGCGATCCCGGTGGCGCTCGTCTCCGGCGCCCAGAACGCCATCGCGCTCAACCTGCGGCGCGGCGGCGAGACGCTGCACGGCCAGCTCGAGCTGCGGCTGCGGCCGGACGCGCACCTGGGCGAGGAGCGGCTCGCCGTGGACGCGAGCTGCTCGCCCTTCGAATTGCAGCTGCGCGGGCTGCAGGCGGAGGTGAGCGCCGCCTCACCGGAGGCGGCGGCGACGGGCGACCTGTCCCCGAGCGAGCAGCCTCCGGCGATGGCCCGGCAGGGGGCGCGGCCGCTGCGTGCGGACAGCTGGGTGTCGGTGGGCTGCCGGCTGGTGGCGCTGGAGGGCCGGGGCGAGCGCACCAGCAGCCTGGAGCTCACGCTGCTCTGGGACAACGTGGGCTCGGTGCTGGAGGTGGGCGGCGTGGAGGTGCCGGCGGGCGAGGCGCCGGTGTGGACGCTGCGGCTCCCGCCGGGCACCGGCAGCGTGACGCTCGAGGCGCAGGGCCAGCAGTTGCAACTGGATTACCGTGCGCCGGAGCACCCGCGGCTCGCCAGCCTGGGGCTGGGCGTGGGCCCGTACCTCTACCACTACAGCGCGCCCGGAGTGCTGCTGGACGTGCCCGTGCCGGTGCTCACGCTCTACGCCTCCTACGCGCTCTCGCGCAGCGCGCGCGTGGTGAGCTTCGCGGCGGTGACCCCGAGCAGCCGCCCCTTCGGAGACATCGGGCTGTACCTGCGCACGGAGAGCTTCACCCTCTTCGACCGGCGGCTCGCCGTGGCGGTGTTCCTGGGCGGCCACCTCTCGGTGTTCCGCGACGCGGACGGGGCGCTGCGCCGCTTCGCCCTGCCGCAGGGCGCCGAGGTGGCGTGGGTGGATGCGCTGCGGCGCGGCGGGCGGCTGCTGAGCGGGGCGCTGGTGTACCCCGGCATCGGCGGGCGCAGCTACTACAACGCCTGGCTGCGCTGGGGCGTGGGCAGCACCTTCGTGGAGCTCAACTACATCTCGGTGCGCGAGCCGCTCGCTCCCGGTGGGCGCATCTCGCTGCGCACCTACGGCGTCTCGGTGGGGCTGCCGCTCGCGAGCTTCCTCTAGCCGTAGAGCGCGGCGAAGAGGTTGTTGAGCGCGTGCAGCAGCACCGCGGGCCACAGCGAGCCGGAGCGGCGCGTCACCAGCGAGAGCGCGAGCCCCAGCACGAAGAGCGCCCCCAGCAGCACCGCGATGGCGGGCGAGGCGCCCAGCTGCAGCCACAGCCCCGGCACGTGGATGAGCGCGAAGAGCAGCGAGGTGAGCAGCGCCGCGCGCACGGGGCCGGTGCGCTGCTCGAAGGCGAAGCGCAGGAAGCCGCGGAAGACGAGCTCCTCCTCGGCCGCGCTCAGCAGCGTGAGCAGCGCGCCGCCCACCCCCAGCTGCGCGAGCGCGTCCGGGCTGCTCGGCGGTCCCGCGAGCGCGCGCTGCAGCAGGTCGGTGAGCAGCAGGTACAGCGCGGCCCAGGCGAGCCCCTCGAGGAGGCGGCGCACGGGAGGCAGCGGCGCCAGCGCGAGCGCGCGCGCCCAGCCGCGCTCGCCCCAGGCGCGCAGCACGAGCGGGATGGGCAGCAGCCACACCGCCTCGCGCAGCAGGTGGTAGTAGAGCTCCATCGCGCCGCCGCTGAAGTGTGCGCGCTCCCAGGGGCCGAGCAGCAGCACCCGCAGCGACCACGCGGTGTAGGCCCACGCGAGGTAGAGCAGCACGGGGCGCAGCGGCACGGGTCGGGTCACGCGCGCCACTCTAGGGCCCGGGACGCCGGCCATCGAGAAGTCGGCCGGGTGAGGGTGCTGGGCGAAGCCGTGCCCCTGCGCCCAGAGCGTCCGCGCGAGGGAGCTCGTGCGCGCGCAGCCTTGCGCCCGGGCACTGCGGCACGCGAGCGTGGGCCGCATGCGCGCTTCCCTCCGCCCTGCCCTGCTGCTCCCGCCTCTGCTGCTGCTCGCCGCGTGCGCCCACCGCGAGGCCGCACCTGCGCAGGCCGCGACCGCGAAGGCGGAGCCCTCCGCGCTGGACACCTGCGCCGAGCGCTACGTGAAGCTGGTGCTCGCGGTGGGCGAGCACGACGCGAACTACGTGGACGCGTACTACGGGCCCAAGGCGTGGGCCGAGGAGGCCAAGGCAGCGAAGGTGCCGCTGGAGGTGCTCGGGCAGCGCGCCCGCGAGCTCGTGCAGGTGCTGGAGGCGGTGCCGCCGCCCACCGAGCCGCTCGTGGCCCAACGCCGCCGCTTCCTCCTCGGGCAGGTGCGCTCCATCGAGGCGCGGGTGCGGCTGCTGCAGGGAGAGCACCTCTCCTTCGACGCGGAGAGCGAGGCGCTCTACGGCGCGCGCGCCCCGGCGCACCCGGAGTCGGAGTTCCTGCGCGTGCACGCCGAGCTGGAGCAGCTGCTGCCTGGCGAGGGCGCGCTCCCGGTGCGCATCGAGCGCTTCCGGCAGGGCTTCGTGGTGCCGAAGGACAAGCTGGAGCAGGTGTTCCAGGCGGCCATCGACGAGGCGCGCCGCCGCACGCGCGCGCACCTGGAGCTGCCCGAGGGCGAGGCGGTGCGCCTGGAGCTGGTGCAGGGCAAGAGCTGGGGCGGCTACAACTGGTACCAGGGCAACGCGAAGAGCCTCGTGCAGGTGAACACCGACCTGCCCATCTTCGCCTCGCGCGTGCTGGACGTGGCCGCGCACGAGAGCTACCCGGGTCACCACGTGTACAACGTGCTGCTCGAGCAGCACCTGCTGCGCGAGCGCGGCTGGGTGGAGTTCTCGGTGTACCCGCTCTACTGCCCGCAGTCGCTCATCGCCGAGGGCAGCGCGAACTACGGCATCGACGTGGCCTTCCCGGACAAGGAGGCGTACCTGCGCGACGTGCTCTTCCCGCTCGCCGGGCTGGACCCGTCGAAGGCCGCGGCCTACGTGCGGGTGGAGGCACTGCTGAGCAAGCTGGGCTACGCGGAGAACGAGGCCGCGCGCGGCCTGCTCGACGGGCGGATGACGCGGGCCGAGGCGCAGGACTACCTGGTGCGCTACCGGCTCGCGTCTCCCGAGCGCGCGGCGAAGCTGCTCACCAGCATCGAGTCTCTGCGCAGCTACATCATCAACTACAACCTCGGCCGCGACCTGGTGGCCGCGTGGGTGGAGCGCCAGGGCGGCACGGCGCAGGCCCCCGAGCGGCGTTGGCAGGTGTTCGGCGAGCTGCTCTCCGCGCCGCTGCTGCCCGCGGACCTGCGCTAGTTCGTCGGAATCCGGAAGTCCTTCACCACGCCCATGTGCTGCATGTTGGTGGCGCCGCTGTCGCTCGCCAGCGCGGGGGAGATCTCACTGATGGGCGAGTACACGCGCGTGTCGGCGACGAGGCCGCTCGAGAAGGTGCTCGAGCCGATGATGGTCGCCGTCTGGTAGGCCTTGAGGTCCCCGTCCACCAGCACGTGATCGTAGGGCTTGGTGCGACCCGCGTTGGTGTTCACGTTGTGGTCGCGGTCTTCCGGATAGGGCGCGGCGGTCACCACCAGCGACGAGAGCGTGGAGAGGCAGGCCTCCGAGCGCGAGTCGGTGTTGAAGTCGCCGCCGATGACGAGGAAGTCGCCGGCAGGCACGTTCGCGTCGATGAGGGCCGCGAGCTGCTGCGCCTCGCCGTTGCGCACGCCGCTGCTCGACGTGAGCAGGTGCACGCTCACCACCCAGAGGTCCTTGGGGCCTGGCACGTCGATGCGCGCCCAGGCGAAGTCACGGTTGGTGACGGCGGTGTCGTCCCACTCGCCCGAGGCGAGGATGGGCCAGCGGCTGATGACGCCGTTGGGGATCTGCGCGCCCGCCTCGCGGAAGTACGAGAAGCCGGTGCCGAAGGCGGTATCCACGAAGCCGCGGATGGCGGTGGCCGAGTTGTCCCCGTAGTTGAACTCCTGGATCATCACCACGTCCGGCTTCACGCCCTGGAAGATGCGGATGCCCTCGCCGGGGTCGTAGCTCTGCAGGTTGCCGCTGGTGATGTTCGCGGCCATCAGGCGCAGCGACGCGAACGCGGGCACGCTCACGCTCCAGCTGCGCGTGGCGGGGGTCAGGTCCACGTTGAGCGCCGCATCGCGCGCGCGGACGCGGAAGGTGTAGGAGCCGCTCGCGAGGTCCGAGTACTGCTGCGGCGAGGTGCACGAGACGAAGGCGCCCGCGCCCAGCGCGCACTCGAAGGTGCCCGGCTCGCTGGACTCGAAGCTGAAGCGCACCGTGCCGCTGCTCTGGGTGCTGCCCTCGGCGGGGCCCGCGGTGATGCTCGTCTCGGGCGGCTGCGTGTCCACCGTCCAGCTCCGCGAGGCCGGCGCGCTCGGCTCGGCGCCCGAGGCGGCCACGAAGCGCACCTGGAAGCGGCGCACGCCGTCCGCGAGCGCCGCGAGGTCCACCGGCGAGGTGCACGCCGCGAAGGCCGCGTCGTCCAGGGCGCACTCGAAGGTGCCCGCCTCGCCGCTCGCGTCGAAGGTGAAGTGGGCCTGCGTGGAGGAGGTGACGCCGCTGGGCCCCGCGGTGATGCGCGCGGGCGAGGAGGGAGCGCTCACCGTCCAGCTCGCGGTGGCGGGGCTCGGGTCGGCGTTCTGCAGCGCGTCTCGCGCGCGCACCACGAAGGTGTGCGCCCCCGGCGCCAGCCCCGTGTACGCCTGCGGCGAGGTGCACGCGCCGAACGCGGCGCCGTCCAGGCTGCACTCGAAGGAGCCGGGCTCGGTGGCGGTGAAGGAGAAGCTCGCGTCGCCGCTGGCCACCGTGCCCGTGGGCCCCGACACCAGCTGCGTGTCCGGCGGCTGCGTGTCGACGCTCCACGTGGCCGTGGCAGGGCTCTCGTCCACGCCGAGCGCCGCGTCGCGCGCGCGCACCGCGAAGGTGTGGGCGCCGTCGGAGAGCCCTGCGTAGTCCTGCGGCGAGCTGCACGCCGTGAATTGCGCGCCGTCCAGGCTGCACTCGAAGCTCGCGCCGCTCGGCACCGAGTCGAAGAGCAGGCGCGCATCGCCGCGCGCCACCGTGCCCTGCGGAGAGCCCAGCACCCGCGTCTCCGGCGGGGCGGGGACCTCGTCCACCGGGGGCTGCTCGACCGGGTCCTCCGGGTTGGAGCAGGCGGCGAGGGCGAGCAGCAGCAGTGGAAGCAGACGGGTGCGGGAGGCCATGGGGGGCGGGACCATACAGGCAGTGGGCGGCGTCACCCAACCGGGCGGGGCCGCAGCGTGACTCGGAGTGAAGCGGGCGCGCTCACT
Source organism: Aggregicoccus sp. 17bor-14 (assembly GCF_009659535.1). Classification (NCBI taxonomy): domain Bacteria; kingdom Pseudomonadati; phylum Myxococcota; class Myxococcia; order Myxococcales; family Myxococcaceae; genus Aggregicoccus; species Aggregicoccus sp. 17bor-14. The sequence continues at coordinate 119,638 of NZ_VJZZ01000016.1, read as the reverse complement.
GCGCCTGCAGCTGGGCGCGCGCGGCGGCGATGCGCTCGCGGGCCTCGGCGGCGAGCGCGGGGGCGTCCTCCGCGCGCAGCCCCTGCGTCGTGAGCGCCGCGAGCACCCGCGCGCGCGGCCTCGCCGCACGCACCCAGATGCCGCCCTGGGGCATGCCCTCCAGGGTGCCCGCCAGCGCCACCGGCACCACCGGCAGCCCCAGCTCGATGGCGAGCTGGAAGGCGCCCGGCTTGAAGGGCAGCAGCTCCGAGGTGCGGCTGCGCGTGCCCTCCGGGAACACCATCACCGGCACCCCGCGCTGCAGCCAGACGCGCGCCTCCTGCAGCGCGCGCGCCCCCGCCTCGCGGTCGCCGCGCCGCACCGAGATGTCCCCCGCGAGCCGCAGCATCCAGCCCACCCAGGGCAGCTTGAACAGCGACTCCTTCGCCATCCACTTCATCTCGCGCGGCAGCACCGAGAGCAGCAGCACGTCCCCGAAGGACTCGTGGTTCGCCACCACCACGCAGGCACCCGGCGGCAGCGTGCCCTCCACCCGCGCGCGCCACACCGTGCACACCCGCACCACCAGCACCGCCCACAGCCGGAAGAGCCGTCCCACCGCGAGGCGCCCGGGGTCGAAGGGGGCCGTCACCAGCCGCACCAGCGCCATCGCGGGCAGCCAGAGGATGAAGGCGATGAGGCACACGGTGTAGCTCAGCGGCAGCAGCAGCTTTCGCATCGTGGGCGGCAGGGTGCCTCGGATTCGTCATGGAGGCGTCAGCAAAGGGTCCTTTCGGTGGTAGAGGACGGCCCCATGCGGGTGGTCATCATCGGCGGCGGCATCAGCGGGCTCGCGCTCGCGCACGGCCTGCGGGCGGCGGGCGCGCAGGTGCAGGTGCTCGAGGCGGGCGAGCGGCTGGGCGGCAACATCCGCACCCGCGCCCACGAGGGCTTCCTCACCGAGGACGGCCCCAACAGCTTCCTCGACAAGGAGCCCGCGCTGCGCGAGCTCATCGACGCTCTGGGGCTGGGCGCCCGCCTGCGCACCGCCTCGCCGGCCGCCCGCGCGCGCTTCCTCTACACGCGCGGCCGGCTGCGCGCCCTGCCCGCGAGCCCGCCCGCCTTCCTCACCTCGGACGTGCTGCCCCTCGGGGCCCGGCTGCGCGTGCTGGGCGAGCCCTTCACCCGCCGCGCGAAGGGCGGCCCGGAGCAGGACGAGTCGCTCGGCGACTTCGGCCGCCGCCACCTCGGGCGCACCGCCACCCGGGTGCTGCTGGGCGGCATGCAGGCGGGCATCTTCGCCGGGGACCTCGAGGCGCTCAGCGTCGCGGCGGTGTTCCCCAAGATGGCGGCGCTGGACCGCGAGCACCGCAGCCTGGTGCTGGGCGCGCTGCGCACGCGCCGCCTGCAGCGCGCGCTGCCCGGCGGCGCCGGCACCACCCCGCTGAGCGGCGCGATGTGCACCTTCGAGGGCGGGCTGCAGACGCTGGTGGACGCGCTCGCGGCCGTGCTCGCTCCGTGCGTTCGCCTCGGCGCGCGGGTGGAGTCGCTCGCGCGCGAGGGAGGCGGCTGGCGCGTGCAGCTCGCGGACGGTGAGGTGGTGCAGGCCGAGCGCGTGGTGCTGTGCGTGCCCGCGCCCGCGGCCGCCGCGCTGCTGCGCCCGCTGGACGCGGCGCTCGCCGAGCCGCTCGAGGCCATCCCCTACGCGCCGGTGGGCGTGGTGCACCTGGGCTTCGCGCCCGGCGCGCTCGCGCAGCCCGAGGGCTTCGGCTTCCTCGTGCCGCCCGAGGAGGGCCGGCCGCTGCTCGGCTGCATCCACGTCTCCACGGTGTTCCCCTTCCGCGCGCCCGCGGGGCAGGTGCTGCTCACGTGCCTGCTGGGCGGAGTGGGACATCCGCAGGTGGCGCAGCTGCCGGAGGAGGCGCTGGTGGGGCTCGCGCGCGAGGAGCTGCAGCGGCTCGCGGGCATCACGGCCGCGCCCGCGCTTCAGCAAGTGGTGCGCTGGCCGCGCGCCATCCCCCAGTACAACGTGGGGCACCTCGCGCGGGTGGCGCGGCTGGAAGGGGCGCTCGCGCGCTGGCCGGGGCTGCGCGTGAGCGGCAACGCGGTGCGCGGCGTGGGGCTCGCGGACTGCGTGCGCGAGGCCGCGGTGCTCGCGCGCGCGCTCGCGCAGGAGGCCTGAGGCGCTACCAGCGCGCGCGCAGCGTGAAGCGCTTCGCGTCGTGCACCTGCGTCTCCACCTGGGCCACGGTGCGCGTGAGGGCCAGCGCCTCCTCGACGATGCCCGCCAGCAGGTGGGGCAGCGCCTGGGTCTCGTGCGTGTAGTCCAGCGCGTAGTCGTGCGGGCCCAGCTCGCGCAGCTTCACGCTCAGCGGCGCATCTCCCAGCCGCATGTACTCGGGCATGCGGCCCAGCAGCCGCTGCGGGCCCATCAGGGGCAGCATCGCGCCGATGACCCGGCCCACCAGCGTCTTGAGGAAGCCGCGCACGAAGGCGTGTCCCAGCTCGCGCTGGGCCGCCTCCTCGCTCAGCCCGGGGTAGAGGCGCCGCTGCGCCACGGCCACGCAGCGGGTGAAGACCTGCGCGGGGTAGCGCACCTGCACGTGCTGGGCGTCGAAGCCCGCGGCGCGCAGGTCCGCGGCGAGCGCCGCGTCCACCTCCAGGCCGCGCACGAAGAGCGACTCGAAGAGCAGGGACTGCACGAGGGGCTCCGCTGCGGCAGGGAGCGGAGACGGCGGGGAGTGGGGCACGGGGAGGTGTCCTGGGAGGGGTGCTGCAGCTGCGCGGGCCCGCGAACTGTAGCGTCCGCTCGCCGAGCGCCGGAAGTTGGGTCGGGGCGCACCCCGGACCTCATGCCGCGCTGTGGCGACGCACGCTGCGTGAGCGCAGCTCCGCGGGCTGCGGCTCGCGCGCCGAGCCCTCAGTCGCTCGGCGCAGGGCGCAGGTGTGGGGTGCGCGCGAGCTCGCCCGGCCGCCAGGACGACATGCTGGCGCCTGGCGGCTCTCCTGCACGCGGCGTGCGTGCCTGCACCGTCGGCCCTCGCTCGTGGTCGACGCGCAGTGCCGTCCAGCCACCGCTCCGTGCGCGGGTGGCACAACGCGCTGGGGACGCCCGGAGGCCCGCGCTAGAAGGTCGTCCCATGCGCTGCCGTCCCTTCCGCCTTCTGCCCCTCCTCCTCGCCGTGGCCGCCACCGGTTGTGAGGAGCGCGCTCCTGCGCCGCAGCCCCCGCCGCCCGCCGCAGCGCCGTCCAGTGCGCCGCCTCCGGAGGCCGTCGCGTCGCCGGCCAGCGCGCCTGCGCCCAGCGCGCCTCCGTCCAACCCACCGCCGTCGAGCGCTGCGTCCCCCACGAGCGCCGCGCCGGCCCCTGCCCCGGTGCAGCTCACCGCCGAGCAGCGCGAGGCGGCGCGCGCCACGTACGAGAGCCGCTGCGCCACCTGTCACGGCCCGCAGGGCGCGGGCGACGGCCCGGCCGCGCGCGGGCTGGAGCCGGCGCCGCGCAACCTGCAGGACGCCGCCTGGCAGCGCACGGTGACGGACGAGCACCTGGAGCGCGTCATCACCGGCGGCGGCCTCGCCGTGGGCAAGAGCGTGCTGATGCCGCCCAGCCCGGACCTGCGCGGGCGGCCCGAGCTCGCGGCCCTGCGCGCCTACGTTCGCTCGCTCGCGAAGAAGTAGGCGCGCGCAGCGCCGCGCTCAGGGCCGCGTGGGCGTGAAGCTGAAGAGCGCGTCGCCCTCGGCCACCCGCCCCTGCCCGTCCGCGCGCACCGCCACGTCCACCGGGAAGGGCGGGTTCACCTCTTCGATCGGCAGCGCGATGGACCACTGGTGCGCGCCCGTGCCGGAGAGCCTCGCGACGAAGAGGCTGGGCGCACCGGCCGTGCCCAGCGCGCCGCCGCCCAGGTCCTGCACGCCGCTCGCGCGTCCCGCCACGGTGACGAGCCCGCGCGCGTCCACCGCCACGTTCGCCCCCAGCATGCTGCGCCCCAGCTCCTGCCCCCACTGCGCGGGGCCGTCGTACGCCGCCACCAGCAGCACCGTGCGCGCGGCCGCGGTGGCGAGCAGCGAGCGGCCCCAGCGCACCTCGCGCTCGGTGTTGAAGCGGCCCACGCTCGCGACCGTGCCGTCCGGCCCCACCGCGATGCGGTCCAGCTGCCCGCTGAACTCGCCGAAGCGCTTCTCCCACACCACGCCGCCGTTCGCGTTCACCCGCGCGAGGTAGGGCGTGACCATGGGGCTGCCGTCGGACGCGGTGACCACCGTGTGCCCGGCGACGAAGCTGTCGTCCGCGGGCCCCAGCGCCACGCCCGAGCCGAAGCCGCGCACGCTGCCCGTGAAGGCGTGCACCGTGCGCGTCGCGCCCTCCAGGTCCACGCGCAAGAGCAGGCCCTGCGCCTCCACGCCCGCGGGCGGCGCGTCCAGGCCCAGCTCGGAGCTCGCACCGCTGAAGGAGCCGGCGAGCGCGATGGAGGTCGCGGACGCGGCCACGTCGCGCACCGCGAGCGAGCGCTCCGCGGTGAGCGCGCGGGCGAAGCGCCACGTGCCCTCCGGCGAGAGCAGCGCGACGAAGCCGTTGGAGTCCGGGAAGGGGCGGCCGGTGAGCGTGCCCACGGGCGTCACCAGCGGATCGCGGAAGGTGCCGCCCAGCGCCTCGCTGCCGTCGGGCAGCACGGCCAGGTGGTACTCGGGCCCGCGCGGCCCCTCGTCTCCGCTCTCGCGGCTGCCGCCCGAGGGCAGCGCGTGCACCGCGGTCGCCTGCAGCTGCGCATCCAGCAGCACCACCGCGTGCTGCAGGCTGCCCGTGCCGTCGTTGGGCAGCGTGCGCCCCTGGAAGTCGGGCGTGCCGGTGTAGCGCACGAGCACGTGCGTGCGGCCGGCCGCGTCCGTACCCACCTCGAGCACGTCCTGCGAGAAGGGGTGGCGCTCGAAGGTCGCGCCCGTCTCCACCTTCGCAGGCCCCGCGTCCGGAGCGCCCGCATCCGGCGCCCCGGCGTCCGGTGCGCCCGCATCCGGAGCGCCCGCGTCCGGCGCCCCCGCGTCCGGCAGGCCGCCGTCGAGCCCGGGCGCGGGCTGGGGCGCGCCGCCGCCACCGCCCTCCCCCGAGTCGCCGCAGCCCGCGGCCGCGAGCGCCGTCAGCCCCACCACCAGCAGCGCCGCCATCCGGCTCGCGCGCTGCGTCCCCCGCCTCTTTGCCTCTGCGCCCACGGCCCCACCCCTCGTCGCCGACCACGACCCACTGCCGAGGGGACATGCTTGGCCATCGCCCCCATGTGGGGCACAGGGGCCGGGCCGCCTGCCTGCCCTGCGTGCGCCCGAGAGCGACCCTGCACCGAAGGGGCTGGAGTCCGTGGACCTTCGTGCTCGGCCGCCGTCCGGCAGGGCAGTCCTCGCACGCCCCTCCCTGCGCCGTGCAACCCGCTTGCGCCGTCTTCACGCGGTGCAAAACCTCGCAAACGAGGGATGCACAGAAGTGCACGCCTTCCTGCTCCCTGGGTGCACGAGGGGTGCGGGCCCGAAATGAGGCAAGGAGAGTGCATCGAGGCTGCACCGCAGACTCGGCGTGCACAGGTTTTCACAACCCGTTGGTCAATCCGAAGTCGAAGGAGAGCGCGTTATGCTTCGCAAGATGCAGTGGGCCGCTGCGGCCCTGGTGCTGGGGACGGCGTCGGTCGCTGCGGCGCAGTCGGACGAGCCGGCCATCAATCAGGTACCCGAGAAGACCTCGGAGAAGGTCCAGCAGGTGAAGTCGTCGGCGGACGCCGGCAACTTCGGCCGCATGAACCAGCTGGTCATCGACGGCGCCTTCGACGCGCGGCTCGGCTACCGCACGACGGACGACAAGTTCTACATCAACGTGGCGCCGGGCCTGGACTACTTCATCAAGGACAACGTCTCGGTGGGCGCGAGCGTGAACCTGGGCACCACCATCGGTGACGGCGACGACGAGACCCAGATCGGCGGCCAGCTGCGGCTCGGCTACAACATGCCCGTCGCCGAGACGCTGAGCCTCTGGCCCCGCGCGAAGGCGGGCATCGTCTACTCGAGCAGCTCCGCCATCAACTCGCCCAAGACCACGTCCTTCCTGCTCGGCGTGGAGGCGCCCGTGCTCTTCCACCCGGTGAACCACTTCTTCGTGGGCGCCGGGCCGAAGATCGACTTCTTCCTCGGCGACGGCAGCGGCGTGGACCTCGGCGTGCAGACCATCGTCGGCGGCTACTTCTAGGCCACACGCCTCGCGCAGGCTTCGCAGTCCAGGCGGGCCCCGCCTCCTCTCAGCGGGGAGGTGCGGGCCCGCCGTGTTTGCGGCGCGCCCTACAGGTGCGTCATGAAGAAGAGGCTGGGCCGGATGGCGAGGATGCCGCCGGCAATGAGCGCGAGCCCCAGCACCACCGCCACCAAGGGCAGCGCGTAGCCGGGCTGCGGGCGCTTGCGGTTCTTCACCAGCAGGATGTGCACCACCGCCACCGCGAGCAGCATCATCACGATGTGGCCGATGAGCGCCGGGTAGTAGCGGCCCATGGCCACCAGGATGAGCCCGAGCAGCACCTGCAGGTCCAGGAGCCCGCTGAACACCGCGCCCATCACCCGCACGGTGCGGGTGGCGGGCTGCTTGCGGGCGAGGCCCACGGCGAAGAACACGGCGGCGACGAGGCCCGCGAGCAGCACGAGGAAGCGCAGGCCCGAGTGTGCGGCGAAGAGTGCGTTCATGGGAGCGCACTCTTAGCCTACTTCACGCGGCGCTAGTGACGGCGCGCGGTGCGGGTGTACTCCTGCAGCTTGCGGCGGGCGGCGTCGAAGGCCTCGTGCAGGGTGGCGTACGGGTCCTCGAAGAGCGCGTCGTCCGCCGGCGCGCGGTCCACCACGATGTTGCGGCCGGGCACCGCCATGGCCACGCGCACGTGGAAGTGGTTGCCCTGCTGATGGCTGCGGTGCGGCTCCTCCACGACCACCCTGCAGGTCAGGATGCGGTCGCAGAACTGCTCCAGCTTCTCTGCGTACTCCTCGATGCGCTCCCTCACGGCCTCGCTCGGCGCCATCCCACGGAAGGTGATCTGCAGCGGCTGGTTCATCGCGCTTCCCTCTCCTGTGTGTGAGGTCCCCGCGGCGCGGACGGCCCCGGGGGCCGGTGTTGCACCTCCGAAGAGATGCATCCCGAGGGCCAGCGGATCAGCGCGGGCAACCCCGCGAAAGGGCGCGGGTGGGCAGGTGCCCACCTGGCGCAGGAGGGGCGGGAGTGACGCAGGCGTTTCGCACCCGGTGGGAAGCGCGTAACCCTTGCGCCACCGGTGCGGCTTATGAGGCCTCGCTCGCCTCGGGGTCCGGGCTACTTCCGCCCCCGGCGTACTCCTTGAGCTTGTATTGGATCTTGCGCACGCTGATGCCCAGGACCTCGGCCGCGCGCGCGGTGGAGCCCTGCACCATCTCGAGCGTGCGCAGGATGGCCTCGCGCTCGATGGCGGCGAGCGTGGCGCCGGGGATGAGCCGCTCGCCGCTCTCGGCGCTGGGCCGCGGCCCGCGCAGCACGGGCGGCAGGTCGTCCGCGGTGAGCTCCTCGCCCTGCGCGAGCACGACGGCGCGCTCCACCGCGTTCTCCAGCTCGCGGATGTTGCCCGGCCAGTCGTGGCTGAGCAGCGCCTGCAGGGTGCCGGGGGCGAGCCCCTTGAGGCTCTTGCCGTACGCCGCGTTGGAGCGCTCGAGGAAGTGGCTCACCAGCGCGGGGATGTCCCCCTTGCGCCGGCGCAGCGGGGGCAGCGTCACCGCCACCACGTTGAGCCGGTAGTAGAGGTCCTCGCGGAAGCGCCCCGCCTTCACCTCCGCCTGCAGGTCGCGGTGGGTGGCGGCCACGATGCGCACGTCCACCTTGAGGGTCTGCGTGCCGCCCACGCGCTCGAACTCGCGGTTCTGCAGCACGCGCAGCAGCTTCACCTGCACGGCCGGGGAGATCTCTCCGATTTCGTCCAGGAACAGCGTGCCGCCGTCCGCCATCTCGAAGCGGCCCTCCTTGCGAGCCACCGCGCCGGTGAAGGCGCCGCGCTCGTGGCCGAACAGCTCGCTCTCCAGCAGCCCCTCGCTCAGGGCCGCGCAGTGCACCTTCACGAAGGGCTTGTCCTTGCGCGGGCTGAGCTCGTGCAGCGCCTGGGCGACGAGCTCCTTGCCGGTGCCGCTCTCGCCGAGGATGAGCACGGTGGCCTTGGTGGGGGCCGCCTGGCGGATGAGCGCGTAGACGCCCTGCAGCTCGGGCGCGTCCCCGATGATGTTGCCCACCCGGTAGCGCTCCGCCACGCGCTCGCGCAGCTGCACGGTCTCGGTCTTGAGCCGGCGCGTCTCCAGCGCCTTGCCCAGCACGACGAGCACCGCGTCCATGTCCAGGGGCTTGGTGAGGTAGGTCTCGGCGCCCGCGCGCATCGCCTCCACGGCGGCCTCCACCGAGGCGAACGCGGTCATCACCACGAAGGTGGCGTCGCTGCCCGCCTCGCGCGCGCGGCGCATGAGGGTGAGCCCGTCCATCTGCGGCATGCGCACGTCCGTGAGCACCACCGCGGGGCTGAAGTCCGGCAGGCGGCCGAGCGCCTCGAGGCCGTCCGCGGCCTCCTGCACCTCGTAGCCCTCCTCCGCGAGAATGGTGGCGATGGCGCGCCGCGCGTTCGCCTCGTCGTCCACCACCAGGATGCGTTCTTTGGCCATGCCCCCTGATTAGCAAAGGACGCGCCGCGGCCGCGGGCGCATGTGGGCGCCGGGTTGGTGAAATGCACGCCTGGTCGCACACCCCCGGGGCGGGGGCTCAGGGCACGGAGAGCGCGGCGCGGCGCTCGGCGGCGCAGCCGAGGCAGTGGCGCGCCTCGGGCACCGCGCGCAGGCGCTGGCGGCCCACCGCCCCGCCACAGTGCTCGCAGGTGCCGAAGCGCCCCGCCTCGATGCGCGCGAGCGCCGCCTCCACCTCGTCCAGCTCCTCGCGCTCCTGGCGCACCGGCAGGGCGCCCGGCGCGGGCGCGTGCAGCAGCAGCAGGCGCAGGGTGTCGCGGCGGCGCTGCAGCATCTGGCGCGCCTGGCTCGTCATCGGGTCGTGGGCCCGGAGGGGGCTCCGGAAGGGGCTCATGGACGCGCTCTTCTTCACGAAGCGTGCCCGGGTGGGCGCGGCGGTGCGTGGGGAGCCCCGCCGCAAACCCTGCGCGCCGCGGCCCGCGCCCGCGCAAGCGCTGCGCCTCGGGGCAGGGCTGCCCGGGAGGGGCCCGGGCGGCATGCCACTTGCGAAGGCCGCGGCGCATGCTGATCAACCTGCACTTCGGCGCTTCCCCCTCTCCCGCCGCGGGCGGCGGCCCCGTGGCGGCGCGCCTGCGCGAGTGCCACGAGCGCATCCGGCGCTTCTGCGCCATGGCGGTGCGCCTGGCGGGCGCCGCCCCGGCCGTGAAGCCCGCGGAGGTGGTGGACGCCGCGCGCCAGCTGCAGCGCTACTTCGCCACCGCGCTGCCGCTGCACGTGGCGGACGAGGACGGCACCGTGCTGCCCCGGCTGCTGGCGGCCGACGCGGGGCCCGAGGTGCGCGAGGCGCTCGAGCGCATGGAGCGCGAGCACCGCGACATCGACGCGGCGCTGCCTGCGCTCTTGGACGCCTGGGACGCCCTGCAGCACGAGCCCGCGCAGCTCGCGGCGCGCGCGCGCACGCTGCTCGCGGCCTCGGTGCGGCTGGAGGAGGCGCTGCTCGCGCACCTGGAGCTGGAGGAGCGCGTCATCCTCCCCGCGCTGGATGCGCAGGTGCCGCTCGCCGAGCAGGCGCCGATGGTGGAGGAGATGAAGGCGCGGCGCGCCCTGGCCCCGGCCGGTGGCGCGTGAGCGGCGGCGGCGGGCTGGACCTGGCCTCGCTGTTCCTCGGCCCCAAGGGAGAGAACGCGGACGTGCTGGAGCGCCTGCTGCTCGAGGCGCTGCGCGACCACGTCTTCTGGCGGCGCAACTTCCACCCCGAGGACGGCTTCCTCGTGCAGGAGTCCGAGCGGCGCGCGCCCGCGTACGAGGGCGCGATGGCGCGGCTGCAGACCGAGCTGATGGGGCTGCTCGGCGCGCTCAAGGAGGGCGTGCCCTTCTTCAGCCCGCGCTACGTGGGCCACATGTGCTCGGACCTCACCCTGGCGAGCCTCGTGGGCTACTTCGCCGCGCTGCTCTACAACCCCAACAACGTGAGCGCCGAGGCCAGCCCCGTCACCACCCGGCTGGAGCTGCAGGTGGCCGCGCAGCTCGCGCACATGGTGGGCTACGCGCCCGAGCGGCAGTGGGGCCACCTCACCTCGGGCGGCAGCGTGGCGAACCTCGAGGCCCTGTGGGTGGCGCGCAACGTGCGCTACCTGCCGGTGGCGCTGCGCTGGGCCGCCGAGGAGGCGGGGCTCGCGCAGCTGCAGGTGGTGGGGGCCCGCGGGCAGCGCGCGCCCCTGCAGGCGCTCTCCCTGTGGGAGCTGCTCAACGTGGCGCCCGCGCACGCGCTGGACCTGGCGGACGCGTTTCGCGCCGCGGTGGGCGACGGGGCGCGGGCGGCGGCGCTGCTGCAGCGCCACTCGCTCGGGGGCCTGGGCTACCAGGAGTTCGGCAGCCGGCTCGCGCAGCAGTTCCGCGACGCGCTGCCGCCCGCCGTCGTGCTCGTGCCCTCCACCGCGCACTACTCGTGGGAGAAGGTGTGCCGGGTGCTGGGCATCGGGAGCGGCCAGCTGGTGAAGGTGCCGGTGGACGGGCACTTCCGCATGTCGCTGGACGCGCTCGAGGACACGCTGGGGAGGCTCGCCGCAAGGCAGCAGCCGGTGCTCGCCTGCGTCAGCGTGGTGGGCACCACCGAGGAGGGCGCGGTGGACCGGCTGGACCGCGTGGCGCAGCTGCGCGAGCGCGTGGGGCGCGAGCTCGGGCTCGCCTTCGCGCTGCACGCGGACGCGGCGTGGGGCGGCTACGCGGCCGCCATCACCCGCGATGCGCAGGGGGCGAGGCGCTCGCACGAGGACGCGCTCGCGGACGCCGCGCCGGAGGCCTGGCCGGACGAGGGCGTGTACCGCGCGCTCGTCGCGCTCGAGCAGACCGACTCCGTCACCATCGACCCGCACAAGCTGGGCTTCATCCCCTACCCCGCCGGCGCCGTCTCCTTCCGCGACCGGCGCGTGCGCGAGCTCGTCGCGGTGGAGGCGCCCTACGTCTTCCACGGCGCAGCCGGCGTGGACGCGGGCGCGAGGGGCGACGAGGCCGCGGGCCTGGGGCGCTACATCGTGGAGGGCAGCAAGCCGGGCGCGGCGGCGGCCGCCGTGTGGATGAGCCACCAGGTGCTGCCGCTGGACGCCTCGGGCTACGGGCGGCTCGTCACCGACACCGCGCGCGGTGCCCGCGCCCTGCACCGGCGGCTCGCGACGGGAGACTGGGCGCCCTTCCGCGTGCTGCCCCTGCCCGCGAGCGACCTGAACATCGTCTGCTTCGCGCTCGCCCACCCGCAGCTGCGCACGCTCGAGGACGTGAACGCCTTCACGGCGCGCGTGCACGGCGCGCTGAGCGCGGGCGGCGGGCGCTCGGCGCGCCGGCTCGACTTCTTCGTCACCCGCACCACGCTGCGGGCCGAGGAGTACGGCGGCGCGGTGGAGCCGCTGCTCCTGGAGCTGGGCTTCGGCGCCCGGGACTTCGAGCGCGCGGGCGGCCTCGCGGTGCTGCGCTGCACCATCATGGACCCCTTCCTCGCGCAGCGCCGCGGCAGGGTGGACTTCATCCAGGCCTTCGCCCAGACGCTCAGCGCCACGCTGCACGCGCAGCTGCCCGCGCGCTGAGCCGTCTCAGCGCTCGCGCCGCGTGGCGCTCGCCCTCGGGCTGCGGCGGCGCGCCGGAGCGGGGCGCGCGCACAGCTGCTCCAGCGCGTGCAGCGCGTCCACCGTGGTGAAGATGCCCACCAGCTCGCCGTCCTCCAGCACCAGGGCGCTGCCCAGCTTGCGCGCGGCCATCTCGTGCACCACCTGCTGCAGCGGCACGTCCGCCTCCACGCTGAACAGGTCCTGGGTCATCGCCTCCTCCACGGCCACGCCCTCGGGGTCCACGTCGCGCAGGGTCTCGATGAGGTGCAGGTCGCGCTGCGAGACCAGCCCCACCAGCTGGCCGCCGCTGCGCACCGGGAGGTGGCGCACGCCGTGCGCGTTCATCAGGCGGTGGGCCTCGGCGAGCGGCTGCTGCGCGCCGATGGCGTGCACCGGGTGGGTCATGAAGTGACGGATGGACTCGGTCATGGCGGGCCTCCTCGGGCTCGGGGCCCGGGTGCGGGCCTCACCCCGTGTGAGGAGCAAAGTTCCGGCCAGCGCCCGCAGCCCGGGCGCGCGCCATGCATTCCCAGGAGCCAGGGCGGCGCGCCTCCCGCGCGCTGCAGGCGGAGGGCATGACGATGAAGCGGATCCTGGTGTGTGTGGATGGCTCCGAGGCGTCCGGACGGGCGCTCGAGCTCGCGGTGAAGCTGGCCCGTCTCGAGGGCGCGCAGGTGGCGGTGACGCACGTGGCGCCCCCGGCGGTGCACCCGCTGGAGGGCGACGTGGGTGCGGTGGTGGAGCCTGCGCCCGAGCTGCCAGAGAGCGTGCTCGCGCAGCGGGCGGCAGAGCGCGCGAAAGCGCTCGGTGCGCCGGACGCGGTGTGGTCCGTGCTCAGCGGCGAGGCGCCCGCCGAGGCGCTTGCCCGGGCCGCGGAGGCGCAGGACTGCGACCTGGTCGCGGTGGGCAGCCGCGGGCAAGGCGCGCTTGCACGGGCGCTGCTGGGGAGTACCTCCAGCCAGCTCGTGAAGCTGTGCCGGCGCCCCGTGCTCGTCGTGCACTGAGGCGCCGGGTTGGTCATCCCTCACCCCGACCCTCTCCCAGGGGGAGGGGGGACGGGGCGGGGGCTCGAGCCAGCGGCGTACAGCGCGCTACGGCTCGAGGCTGGGCGCGGGCACGACGCCCTCGCGCTGCTCCGCGCGGGCCACCGGACGGGCGCGGCCCAGCTGCAGCACGAAGAGCACCAGCGCGATGGCGCCCAGCGCGAAGAGCGAGTCACCGGGCACGCGCAGCCAGCGCAGCGTGTTCATCAGCGGCGTCTGGAGGAACTCGGCGCTGCGCGCGTACCAGTAGCCGTGCTCCACCGAGGCCCAGGTCTGCAGCAGGCCCACCGGCAGCAGGCTGCCCACCACCATGATCATCAGGCCGCCGTTGATGGACCAGAAGGCGAAGCGCACCAGCCGCTCCTTCCAGACCAGGCGCGGGTCCATGGCGCGCAGGCAGAAGAGCATCAGCCCGATGCCCAGCATCCCGTACACGCCGAAGAGCGCGGCGTGGCCGTGTACCGGCGTCGTGTTGAGCCCCTGCATGTAATAGAGCGCGATGGGCGGGTTGATCATGAAGCCGAAGAGCCCCGCGCCCACCAGGTTCCAGAAGGCCACCGAGATGAAGAAGTAGATGGGCCACTTGTAGTTGCGCACCCAGGGCTTCGCGTGGCTGAGCTGGTAGTTGTGCCAGGCCTCGTAGCCCACGAAGAGCAGCGGCACGACCTCGAGCGCGCTGAACACCGAGCCCAGCGCGAGCACCACCGTGGGCGTGCCGGAGAAGTACAGGTGGTGCAGCGTGCCGATGACGCCGCCCGCGAGGAAGATGGTGGCGCTGAGCACCGTGGCCTCGCCGGCCGTGCGCAGGGAGAGCAGCTTGAGGCGCGCGAAGAGGAAGGCGATGACCACCGTGGCGAAGACCTCGAAGAAGCCCTCCACCCACAGGTGCACCACCCACCAGCGCCAGTACTCTGCGACGGCGAGGTTGGTGTGCCGCCCCGCCCCCAGCGCCGCGCCGTAGAAGCCCGCGATGGCGAAGGAGGAGATGAGGAAGAGCGTGAGCACCGTGCGCTGCTCGTCCTTGCGCTTGAGCGCGGGCCAGATGGCGCGCGCCACGAGGAAGAGCCAGAGGAAGAGCCCCACCAGCAAGGCAATCTGGAAGGCGCGCCCCAGGTCGATGTACTCGTAGCCGCTGTGGCCGAAGTAGAACCAGAGGTCGCCCACGCCCAGCTTGTGCATCACGCTGAGCCACTGGCCCGCCATGCTGCCGAGCACCACCACCAGCAGCGCGCCGAAGAGCACGTTGACGCCGGCGCGCTGGTAGCGCGGCTCCTCGCCGCCCACCGCCGGGCCGATGTAGAGCCCCGCCGCGAGCCACGCGGTCGCAATCCAGAAGATGCCCAGCTGCGTGTGCCAGGTGCGGGTCACCACGTAGGGCAGGTACTCGGCGAGCGGGAAGCCATAGAAGGCGCCGCCCTCCACTCCGTAGTGCGCCGTCACCACGCCCAGGATGATCTGCAGGAGCAGCAGCCCGCTCACCACCCAGAAGTACTTCACCACCGCGCGCTGCGAGGGCGTGGCGCGCGCGGAGAGCAGCGGGTCGTGCGCGGGCACGTCGCCGTGCAACTCCTCCTTCGGCCGCGTGGCGTAATAGAAGGCCATGGCGCCCAGGCCCGCGAGCAGCACGATGATGCTCACGCCCGTCCACACCACCGTGTCGCCCGAGGGCACGTTGCCCACCAGCGCCTCGTGCGGCCAGTTGTTGGTGTAGCTGATGGTGTCGCCGGGGCGCTCGGTGGACGCGGCCCAGCTGCTCCAGAAGAAGAAGCCCGAGAGCAGGCGCAGCTGCGCGGGGTCGCTCAGCGTGCCCGCGGGCATCGCGTACGCGTCGCGCCCGCGGCCGAACACGTCGCTGTAGTAGGCGAGGTTCGCCTCGAAGGCGCGCGCGCGCACCGGCGCGAGCGTCAGCGTACCGGTGGCCGGGTCATAGGTGTTCTTGCGCATCAGCTCCTGCAGCCGCCGCTGCAGCGCGGCCTGCTGCGGGGCGGGCAGCGTGTCGTAGTCCGCGCCGTGGTCCTCGCGCGCCCACGCCTGCAGGATGAAGAGCGACTCGCGGTGCAGCCAGTCCGCCGTCCAGTCCGGCGCCACGTAGCTGCCGTGGCCCCAGATGCTGCCCACCTCCATGCCGCCCAGGGACTGCCACACGTTCTGGCCCGCCTGCAGCTCGCCAGGGCCGAAGAGCGTGCGGCCCTCGGTGGTGACCACGTGCTCGGGCACCGGTGGGGCCTGCTGGTAGATGCGCAGGCCCACCCAGCCCAGCACGGAGAACGAAGCCAACAGCACGGCCGCGAAGGCCATCCACAGCTTTCTCACGCTCTGCTCCTCTCGTCGGTACGGCGCGCGTGGGGCGCAGTGCTGCGCCCGAGCGCCTGAAGCCCGGCCCCGCGAGCGCTTCCCGCCCCGAGCCCAGGAGTGTCCGGGGAGCCTGCGTGTGCATCGGGCGTACCGGAGCGCGCCACGGGTGCGGCACGGGGTGCGGCGCGCAATCCCTGCGCGCGTTGCGGCCACCGGGCGCAGCCGCTGCGCCCCACGGGACCTGGAGCCTCGGCCGATGCGCTGGCCCTGCGGATGCATTAGCGCAGGGGGGAACACCTCACCCGGGAGCGCACCATGCTGCAGGTTCAAGACCTCATGACCCGCGATGTCATCACCCTGCGGCCGATGGAGAACCTGCGCCGCGTGGAGGCGCTGCTGCGCCGCGGCCGCGTGCGCCACCTGCCGGTGGTGGACGGCGGGCGGCTGGTGGGCCTGGTCACCCACCGCGACCTGCTCGCGGCGCTCGCGCGCGGAGGCGGCGCGGCGACCGAGCCCGCCGTGTGGGCGATCGACGCGATGACCCGCGACGTGAGGACCGTGCGCCCGGAGACCTCGCTGCGCGAGGCGCTCGAGCTGATGCTGAAGAACAAGTTCGGCTGCCTGCCCGTCGTCGACGCCGCGGGGAGCCTGGTGGGCATCGTCACCGAGTCGGACCTGGTGCGCTTCTGCGGCGAGCTGGTGGTCGGGCTCGACCGGCGCAGCGAGGCGGCGGAGTACGAGTGCTGATGGCCGTGCGCGCGCTCCTCCGCTCCCTCTTCAGCCCCGCCGAGCCGCGCGGCTACCTGCGCCTCGCGCTCGGCTACTACCTGCTCGCCACCTCGCTGGGGCTCCTGCTGCGCCTCGCCTTCGTGAGCCCCCTGCTCGCGTGGCTGCCCTTCGGCAACGCGCTGCACGCGCACTCGCACACGCTGTACTTCGGCTGGGTGGGGCTCGCCCTCTTCGCGCTCGCCTTCGAGCGCCTCGGGGCGCCCGGCGCCCCGCTCGCGCGCGCGGACCGCGCGGCCCTCACCCTCATCCACCTCGTCTCGCTCGCGACCTTCGTCGCCTTCCTGCACTCCGGGTACGGGCGGCCGGGCGTCATCGTCTCGGCGAGCTCGCTCTTCGTGTGGCTCTACGCCGCGGCCCGCCTCGCGCTGCGGCTGCGCGGGCGCACGGGCGTGGCGTACGGCTTCCTGCGCGGCGCGCTCGCCTACCTCGTGCTCGCGATGCTCGGTGCCGTCGGGCGCGTGGTGCTGCTCGCGGCGCACGTGAAGGACGCGCACCTGGGCCAGCTCGCCGTCTTCGCCTTCCTGCACTGCTTCGCGGGCTTCTTCGTGCTCGGGCTGATGGGGCTGCTGGTGCTGCACGCCGCGGAGCTCGGCGTGCGCTTCGAGGAGGCGCCGCTGCGCCGCTTGCTGCGCTGGAAGGTGCTGCTCGCCTGGCTCACCTTCCCGCTCGGCGTGCCGGGCGGGAGCAGCGGTGCGCTGGGGTGGGCGGCGCGCGCGGCGGCGCTCGCGCTCGCCTACCCGGGCTTCCTCTGGGTGCGCACCCTCTGGCGCGCCTCGCGCTCCACGCAGGGCTCGCTGCGCGGGCTGCTGCGCTGGGTCGCGCTGTGGGCGCTGCTCGAGGGCGGCATGGAGGCGGCCGGCGCGCTGGGGCTCTCCGAGTGGGCGACGCGGCTGCACCACCCCGCCATCCTCTACCTGCACGTGCTCCTGCTGGGCGTGGTGACGGGCGGGCTCCTGCTCCCCCTGCTGCTGCAGCTGGGGCGGCGCCCCGGCGCGCTGCACCTGCACCACGCGGGGCTCGCGCTGATGGCCGCGGGGCTCGCGCTCACGGGTGCAGGGATGCAGGGGCTGCTCGGCTTCGGCACGCAGCTGCTGCGCGCGGGGCTGGTGCTCGCGGCGGCCGGTGGCGCCGGGGTGGTGCTCGCGGGCTTCGCGCTCGCGCTGCCCTGGGCGCGTGGCAGGGCGGTTGCAGTCTCCCCTCCCGAGGGGCAGGAGCCCCCGTCCCCGCGCGCAGAGTTTGCGTGAGCGGGGCTGTGGGTGCGCAGTGGCTGCGCGCCCCCCCTGTGAAGAGAAGGAGCACGGAATGCAGCGGACGGACGTGGTGACCGGTTGGATCGAGGGCGTGGAGCCGGAGCGCGCCTGGCGCCTGATGGTGGCGGCGCTGGTGGCGCTCTTCGCGCTCGGGGTGATGCTGGGCGCAGTGGAGGCGCGGGCCTCGGCCTCGGCGCCGCAGCGCGCAGGGGCCGTCACCGCGCGCGGGTCGGCCGCATGAAGGCCGGGGCACCCGCGGGAGTCGGAGACGCCACGCCGCTGCGCGACGTGATGACGCGCGCCGTGGTGAGCGTGCGGCCCGAGCAACCGGTGGACGAGGCGCTGCAGCTGCTCGTGGAGAACACCGTGAGCGGCCTGCCGGTGGTGGACGCCGAGCACCGGCCCGTGGGGATGCTCTCGCGCGCAGACGTGCTGGAGGAGCAGCTGGACACGCTGCGGGTGGGCGCGGGCGCCCAGCCGGTGCGCGTGCGCGACGTGATGACCGGGCACGCGCTCACCCTGCCGGAGACTGCGAGCGTGGGCGAGGCAGCCCTGCTGATGGGCAGCTACGCGGTGCACCGCGTGCCGGTGGTGGACGAGGCGGGGCGCCTGGTGGGCATCGTCTCCACGCTGGACGTGCTGCGCTGCCTCGCGTTCAGGCCTCCGCGCTGAGCCGCTCGAGCTCGCGCCGCAGCAGCTGCAGCGCATCCGAGAGCCGCCCGTGCCCGAGCTCCGTGCGCGCGAAGCGGTGGCGCACCGGCTCGAGCAGGTGCGCCGGGAGCAGGCGCTGCACGAGCGGGAACACCTTGCCCTCCTCGTCCGCCGCGTGCGCGCGCTGGTGGCGCACGTAGCGCGCCGCGGCCTCGAGCACCGGCTCCTGCTCGCCCCCCGCGGTCCACGCCTGCACGGCGGTCTCCAGGTCCTCGGCGAGCGCGTGGCCCAGCGCGTGCGCGAAGCCCAGGTGGGGCAGCAGCGCGTCGCCGACTGGCAGTGCCTGCATCGCCATCACCGCGAAGAGGGCGCTCTCCTTCTCGTGATGGCTGCCCTCGGCGTGCGCGAGGAAGAAGCGCGCGAGCTGCGCGAAGGCCTCGGGCGGCGACGGGCGGCCGGCCCTCGCCGCGGCGCACGCGCGCTCGAGCAGCCCGAGCGCCCGC
This sequence comes from Aggregicoccus sp. 17bor-14, assembly GCF_009659535.1. Taxonomy (NCBI): domain Bacteria; kingdom Pseudomonadati; phylum Myxococcota; class Myxococcia; order Myxococcales; family Myxococcaceae; genus Aggregicoccus; species Aggregicoccus sp. 17bor-14. The sequence goes on along the minus strand of NZ_VJZZ01000016.1, from coordinate 101,325 downwards.
TCGATGTCTCCGTGCTCCGCCTGCAGCAGCTGCAGCACGTGCATGGCTACACCGTCTGGCTGAAGCGCGGGCGCTCGGCGCGCGCGAGGTAGGAGTCGAACACCATCGCCACGTTGCGCACGAAGAGCCGCCCGAGTGCCGTGAGCTGCAGCTGGGTGCCGTCGCGCACCAGAAGCCCGTCCTCCTCGAAGGCGCGCAGCCGCTCCAGCTCGGGGGCGAAGTACTCGGGCGCGTCCTCGCCCAGGTCCACCCAGAAGTTGCACATCACCTGGGTGATGAGGGCGCGGCGGCGCTGGTCGTCCGCGCTCAGGCGCAGGCCGCGCTCGGTGGCGAAGCGGCCGCCCGCGATGCGCTCGTAGTAGTAGGGCAGCGCGCGCACGTTCTGGGCGTAGGCGCCGCCCACGTCGCTGATGCCGGTGCTGCCCACCGCCACCACGTCCGGCGCGGCCTTCACCGTGTAGCCCTGGAAGTTGCGCCCCAGCGTGCGCCGCTCCTGCGCGCGCGCGAGCTCGTCGGTGGGCAGGGCGAAGTGGTCCATTCCGATGGGCCGGTAGCCTGCCTCAACGAAGGAGCGGTACGCGGAGCGGAACAGGTCCAGCTTCACCCGCGTCACCGGTAGGGCTTCCGCCGGCATGCGCTTCTGGTGCTTGAGCACGTCCGGCATGTACGCGAACGAGTAGACGGCGAGCCGGTCCGGGGCCATGCCGCGCACCAGCTCCAGCGTGCGCGCCCAGCGCTCCGGGTTCTGGTGCGGCAGGCCGTAGATGAGGTCGAAGTTCACGCCGCCGAAGCCGAGGCTGCGCCCGTAGTCGAGCAGCGAGCGCGTCTGCTCGGGGGTCTGCAGGCGGTTCGTCGCCTCCTGCACCAGCGGGTCGAAGTCCTGCAGCCCCATGGAGAGGCGGTTGAAGCCGAGCCGGCGCAGCAGCGCGAGCTGCGAGCGGGTGGTGAGCGCGGGGTGGATCTCGATGGCCACCTCGGCGTCCGCCTGCGGGCGGAAGTGGCGGGTGATGGCCGCCCACAGCCGCTCGATCTGCGCCTCGGAGAGGAAGGTGGGCGTGCCGCCGCCCCAGTGGATCTGCGAGAGGCTGCGGCGCGCGCCCAGGCGCTCGGCCACCATCGCGAGCTCGAGCTCCAGGTGGTCCAGGTAGCGGTCCGCCGCGCCCTGCTCCTTCGAGATGACCACGTTGCAGCCGCAGTACCAGCACAGGCTCTTGCAGAAGGGCAGGTGCACGTAGAGCGAGAGCGGCGCGTCCTCGCCCATGTGCGCCGCCGCGTCCAGGCGCTCACCGAAGGCCTCCGCCCCGAAGGAGTCGTGCCACTCGGGCGCGGTGGGATAGCTGGTGTAGCGGGGCCCCGCGACCGCGTAGCGGCGCATCAGCGCTTCGGACGGCGTGGGCACTTCGAAGGAGGTGAGGCTCATGAGGCCGGGTGATTCCAATCCCCGTGCCAGCCTTCACGCGGGGCAGCGGCGCCCCCGGGCGCGCAACCTTTGCGCGGCGCCGGTTCTAGAAGCGCAAAACGGGCGCAGCTGTCCCCTCTCCCCCTGGGAGAGGGACGGGGTGAGGGAAGCGGGCGCAGCCCATGCATCTGGTCCACCCCATGACGACCACCTTCCTCTCCGCCCCCACCTGGCGGCGCGAGCCCTACCGCCTCCTCTTCCCTCTCGGCGCGCTGCTGGGGGTGGCGGGCGTGCTCCCCTGGCTGCTCTTCGGGCTGGGCGCGAGCCTGCGCTACGACCCCGTCTTCCACGCGCTCGCGCTGGTGCAGGGCTTCCTCGCCTCCTACGTGCTGGGCTTCCTCTTCACCTTCGTGCCGAGGCGCACCGCCACGCGCGCGCCCGCGGCCTGGCAGATGGGGCTCGCGCTGCTGCTGCCCGTCGCCCTCACGGGGGCCGCGTGGATGGGACAGCTCGCGCTGAGCCAGGCGCTGTGGGTGCTGCTGTTGCTCATGCTGGTGGGCTTCGTGGGGGCGCGCGCGCTGCGGCCGCAGAAGCAGGTGCCCGGCGGCTTCGCGTGGCTGCCGGTGTCGCTGGTGATGGGGCTCGTGGGCTCGCTGCTCACCGCGGCGCCCGCCGAGCTGCTGCCGATGGGGCACCTGATGGGCCAGGGGCTGCTCACGCAAGGCATGCTCACCGGGCTGGTGCTGGGCGTGGGCACGCTGCTGCTGCCCGTGCTGCTCTACGCGCGGCCGCCGGCGAATCCCGGAGACCACCTGCTCGGCGTCACGGGCCTGCTGCACCTGGGCGCGGCGCTGCTCTTCATCGCGAGCTTCTGGCTGGAAGCGGCGCGCTCCACGCAGCTGGGCTACGCGCTGCGCGCGGCGGTGTGCGCGGGCCTGCTCGTGGGCCCCATGGGCCTGTGGCGCGCGCCCACCGAGCGCGGCCTGCACCGGCGCTTCGTGTGGCTCAGCGCGTGGCTCCTTCCCGTGGGCTACGCGCTCGTGGCGCTGTTCCCCGCGCACCGGGTGGCGGGCGAGCACGTGGTGTTCATCGGAGGGCTCGCGCTGATCACCCTGTCCATCAGCACGCACGTGGTGCTCGCGCACGGCGGCTATGGAGGCCTGCTGCGCGCGAGCCCGTGGCACGTGGCGGGCTGCGGCGCGCTGAGCTTGAGTGCGCTCCTGCTGCGCGGGCTCGTGTCGCTGGACCCGGCGCACTTCCGCGGGTGGCTCGCGGGCGCGGCCGCGTGCTTCCTCGGCGCGCTCGCGCTGTGGGCCGCGCTGGTGGTGCCTCGGCTGCGGAGTGCGCCTCCGCGCGCGGAGGCTGGCTGAGCGGAGACTCGCGCGGCGCAGGGCCGCGCAGGACGTGGAGGAGGTCGCACCATGAGGCCGTGGTCGGGTATCGGGCTGCTGGTGGTGGGCGGTGCAGTGGGCGCCGTGGCACTCGCGCACGCGCGCTGGCGGCGGGACACGGCGTGGGCGGTCGTCCAGCTGGAGCGCCTCGAGCCCGCGGGGCGTACCGTTTCCGCGGAGCTCCCCGCGCCCGTGGCCCGCTACTTCGCCTTCGCGCTGCCCGCAGGTCAGGCGCCCATCCGCGGCGCGCACGAGGTGCAGCGGGGCGAGTTCCTCCTGCGCCCCGGCACCTGGAGCCCCATGCGCGCCGAGCAGCACTTCTCCGGGGGCACGCCGGGCTTCGTGTGGGACGCCTCCATCCGGATGAATCCACTGCTCACGGTGCGCGTGCGCGACAGCTACCTGCGCGGCGAGGGACGGATGCTGGGCAAGGTAGAGGCGCTGGTGCCCGTGGTGGATCAGCACGGCACGCGCGAGATGGCGGAGGCCTCGCTGCAGCGCTGGCTCGCCGAGACCGTGTGGCTTCCCACCGCCCTGCTCCCGCGCGAGGGGCTCACCTGGTCAGCCCTCGATGCGCACACGGCGCGCGTGACGGTGCAGGACTCGGGCGTCTCCGCATCGGCGGACTTCCGCTTCGGCGCGCAGGGGGAGATCGTCGAGGTCTCCGCGCTGCGCTACCGCGACGTGGATGGCAGGCCCGTGCTCACGCCCTGGAAGGGACGCTTCTGGAGCTACGAGCGCGTCGACGGGATGCAGGTGCCGCGCGGGGCCGAGGTCGGCTGGGAGCTGCCCGAGGGCCTGCAGCTCTACTGGCGCGCGCGGCTGGAGTCGTTCGAGTACGCGCTCGAACAGCGGTAGCGCCGCGCGCTCTGGAAGCTCAGGCCTGCGTGCGCACCCACTCGAGCGCGAGGCGCACGCGCGCAGGGAGCAGGCGCCGCGAGGGATAGACGGCGTACAGCTCGCGCGACTCCACGCTGCGGCCCGGGACCGTCAGCTGCTGGAGCGCACCGCCCTGCGCCTCCACGTCCTCGAGTGGGGCGCATACCACCCCGAGCCCGCGCAGGGCCGCGTCGAGCGCGACGCGCGGGTCGTTGACCGTGACCCGCTCGCGCGGCCGCACCACGTCCAGCGAGCCGTCGCGGCGGCGCAACCTCCAGCCACCTGGCCGGCTGAAGACGGCGGGCAGTGTGCCGAGGACGTCGCGCGACACGCGCGTGCGGCCTCCGAGCGCCTCGCGCACGAGGGCGGGGGCCGCAGCGAGCGTGAAGGGGACCGACCAGAGGTGACGCGCGACGAGCTCCGCGTCCCGCACGGGCCCCGCGCGGAAGGCGAGGTCGACGCCCGCCTCCACCAGGGGGACGACGGCGTTGCTCAGGTCGAGCTCCAGCGTGACGCGCGGATGGCGCGCGACGAAGGCGAAGAGGGCAGGCGCCACGCGGCGTGCGCCCGTCATCACCGGCGCCGTCACACGCAGGCGTCCGGCCGGCTCTGCCTCGCGCTCGGCCGTCGACTGCAGCGCCACGGCGAGGCCATCCACCAGGGGCGCGGCGCGCTCGAGCAGCCGCGCGCCCTCCTGCGTCAGCGCCACCTGGCGCGAGGTGCGCTGCAGCAGCCGGACGCCGAGCGCCTCCTCCAGGCGCACCACGCGCCGGCTCACCGAGCTCGTGGGCACGCCGGTGCGGCGCGACGCCTCCACGAAGCTCAGGTGGCGCGCGACAGCGACGAACAGCTGCAGGTCCTCCGACGGGGGAAGTCCGGTCATGGCCGCGAGGCTGCCACGTCCGCACGCCCTGCGGAGAGCGGCATCATTGCATCAATGGGATGGTGCATCTCATTTCGTCCCGTCGCCGGGAGGCGCCGCGAGGCGTATCTCCTCCCCCATGAACTTGAACGCTCGTCACGTCGTCGTCATCGGTGGCTCCTCCGGCATCGGCCTGGGCATCGCCCGGGCAGCCCTCGGCGCGGGAGCTCGCGTCACACTCTGCGGACGCTCGGAGGAGCGGCTCGCCTCGGCCGCACGGGACCTGGACGCACCGGCCCGGGTGGCCACCTTCGCCGCGGACGCGACGCACGAGGAGGCGGTGCGCCGCCTCTTCGAGACGGCGGGGCCCGTGGACCACGTGGTCACCACGACGGTGCACGTGGAGGCGCAAGGGGTGCACCAGCTCGACCTGGCGGCGGCGCAGCGCGTGCTCGACTCGAAGCTGGGCGTCGCGCTGCGGGTGGCCAAGCATGCACGGCTGCAGGCCGGTGGCTCCCTGCTCTTCGTCACCGGGGTGGCCTCCGACCGGCCCGGGCCGAGCGGCGCGGTGGTGGCCGCGGCCAACGGCGCGCTCCACTCCCTGACCCGTGCGCTGGCGCTCGAGCTTGCACCGGTGCGCGTCAATGCGCTCTCCCCCGGCTGGGTGGAGACGCCGTTGTGGGACCGCCTCGCCACACCCGCAGCGCGCGACGAGCGCTTCGCCCAGCAGGCCCAGCGCCTGCCCGCACGCCGCATCGGGACGACGGCCGACCTGGGCCACGCGGCGCTCTTCCTGCTGAGCAACGGGTTCACTACCGGAGAGGTGCTCTCGGTGGACGGCGGCCACCGCCTGGTCTGAGGAGCGCCGCGGGCTGGGGGCCTGGAATCGCAGCTCCGTCCGGGTGCTAGGCTCGAGCTCTCCATGCTCTCCTCCAGTCGACCCACGGTACGGCCGCAGCCGCTCATCGCGGTAAAGGACGTGAAGGCCAGCAGCGCGTGGTACCAGACGCTGCTGCAGGTGCACGGCGGTGACGCGGACCACCCGCACCGGCTCTTCTACGACCGGCTCTGGAGTGGAGAGAGCCTCGTGCTCCAGCTGCATCGCTGGGATGCCGAGGACCATCCGAACCTGGTGGGTGCGGATCGCGCGCCGCACGGCCACGGCGTGCTCCTGTGGTTCGAGGTCGACGACTTCGATGCGGCGGTGGAGCGCGCGAGGCGCCTGGGCGCGCGGGTAATCGAGGAGCCGCACGTCAACCCGGCGCCCCAGCACCGGGAGATGTGGCTCGAGGACCTGGACGGCTACGTCGTCGTCATCGCCAGTCCGGACGGCGAGGCGAGCTGAGCTACCTGCCGAAGGCCTGGCGGAAGTACCTGAACCAGCGCATCACGTAGGGGTTCTCACGCGAGACCCGGGCTTCCACCTCGGGCCAGTGCTCTCCCACGCCGACGCGCCGGAGCAGCTTCGCGTACTGCTTGTACTCGTGAGGGACCTTGCCCTGGATGAGCATGGAGACGATGCGTCTCCGCGCGCGCTCCTTCTGGCCCTCGTCCAGCTCTGCGCGCCGCAGGGCGCGTGCCACGTCGGACTTGATCGTTCTTCCGAAGGGGAAGTGCTGGTCCTCCTCGATGAAGTCGAGGCCCAGGGCGATGCAGGCGCGGTCACCGGCCTCGATGCCTCGGATCACCTCGTGCATCATCGGATAGACCCATCGGACGTCGCCTTCCGATTGCTCCGGCGGTGTGATGTCCGTCTGCTCGGGCACTCCGAGGTCCCGGCAGTACTGCCGGTAGCGGGCGATGATGCTGTCGCGCGACCATCGCCCTGTCCCGTTGTAGTCGCGGAGCTCCACACACGGATACTTACCAGAGCCCCGCGAGCTGCCAGCGCGGGACCCCGCTGACGAACTGGCGCTGCTTGCCGAACTTCGACGGGCTTCTCCGGCGCGCAGCTAGCCCTGCATGTACGTGAGCAACAGCGCGAGCAGGCCCACCATGTAGGCGGCCACCACGGGGCTCATGTTGAGGACGGCGTTGTCGTACAGGCTCTCCGGCATCTGATGCATGACCAGGGTCTCCACTCGGGCATGCGGGAGTGCATGCGGACTCTTCAGGAGCAAAGGCCCTGCCAGCACGGTGCCCCTGGAACCTCGCCCGCAGCCCGCAGCGCGTGCGCGCAAAGCCGCTGGAGACGCAGGCTTTTCGCCGGGCTTCCTACGCTCCGGGGAGAGGGCTCCGGCACGCTTCATGCCTTGTACGGGAGTGACACGCAGTCACTCACCTGGAGAGCCCCATGAACGTCCTGCCCTTCCCCTTCACCGACGTCACCGCGAGCGAGGAGGACCTGCTGCCCGCCCCTGCCCTGTGCACCGTGGACGAGGTGATGACGCGCAACGTGGTGAGCGTGCGGCCGGACACCTCCGCGGAGACGCTCGCTGCGCTGATGCTCGAGCACCACATCTCCGGGCTGCCCGTGGTGGACGAGGCCGGCCACCTGGTGGGCATGGTCTCCAAGACCGACCTGGTGCGCGCTCAGAACTGCGTGGACACCGAGACCATCAGCCCCCTGCCCTACGGCCAGCACGAACTGAACGGCACCACCGTGGACGACCTGATGACGCCGCACGTGCTCGCCATCTCCACCGCGACACCCCTCTCCGAGGCCGCACGCCGCATGGCGGAGGCTGGCGTACACCGGCTCCCGGTCGTTTCGCGCTCGGGCGCGCTGCGCGGCGTGCTCTCCACCAGCGACATCGTGCGCTGGGTGGCGGGGCTGCCGTAGCGGACCCATCCGTGAGCAGCAGCGCGGAGCATGGTGTGGGGCTACCTTGTGGGCACGCCCCACGCGGGCTACAGCGCAAGGTGTGTATCCACCGGCCTACAGCGTCAGCCTTCGCGTCTGGCACCCGCGAATGAGTGCGAGCGACGTCGTGGCGCGTCTTCGTCTGAAGCCCGAGTTCTCCCAGTCGGTCGGGGAGCAGCGGCGAACGCCCAAGGGCACCCCGCTCTCGGGCGTGTATGCGAAGACGTACTGCTGCTTTCCGAGGCCCCACCCTCCCGGAATGCCGCCGACACAGTTGCTCTCCCGAGACGTGCGCCGGCTCGAGAAGCACCAGCGCTTCTTCGCAGCGGTGAGGCGAGCAGGTGGCAAGGTCGAGTACTACGTGACGCTGACCTGCGCCGGCAGCGCCGGTGACGTGTTCGGCTCCGACCTGCTCGAACAGCTCGCGGCCCTGCGAATCGACCTCAGCTTGGAGGCGTTCTCGGCGCCTGGGCTACGTCAGCCCGCCCGCGTTCGAGGCGAAGGCCACATTGGTCAAGGCGGCAGCGCGAGCGGCGCCACGAAGCCCGGCCGGCTCCTGATAACTGTGGAGGGCGCCTTCGACGTGCGTCCAGGTGGCGTCACCATCCTGCCGGAAGTACAGCTGCGTACGCAGACAGCACCGCAACGCATCGTCGTCGAACTGCAGCGCCCAGATGGGCAGCGCCTCGCCGCCCAGGCCATTGCCAGCTACGTCTTCTCCGTGCCGAGGCAGCCGGACAAGGTGCGCGGCCACGAGTTGCAGTTGCTCGGCCTCACGAAGCACGAAGTGCCTGTCGGCACGCAGGTGTGGCTGACCGAAGAGCCGTAACCACCCTGTCGACCGAATCGGGGCAAGGCCAGCCACGGACAGAGTCCAAATGTGGCGCCGGAAAGACCGCCGAGAGGCGCATGATGGCAGCCCATGGAGCTGGAGATTCGAAGCCTCTGGAGCCCGGACTCGAGTCCTCCGCCAGAGGACAGGCCGAGCGATCCCGAGAACTACAGACTCTTCGTGCAGGTCGCTCTGGGCGAGCGGGGACACGAGGGCACAGAGGTATTCGGCTCACCGTCTGTTCGGCTCCTTCGGCACTTCCCGATGACGAGGGGCGCTTCATCACGCACACGCTCGTGATGCGCTCATTCTCCTGGGAGGGGCTGAGAGGTCGGCTGGAGAAACTGCTGCGGCATGCGGGCGTGCCACGCGCGACCAGCTGGGAGGAGGCCATCAACAGGCTGAAACCGTACCTCATGCACAGGACTACGACGACTGAGCGGGCTCGGAGACACGTGGGCCTACGGCGAGAAGGCCTTTTCCCTCACCCTCTCCCAGAGGGCAGGGCAAACGCATCTTGAGGGAGGCAATAACAGGCGGTTAGCTGTTGGCCGGGGATGGGAAAAGAAGCAACCGGCCAGCTTGTCGTCCGCCTCATCCTCCGCCACTTCGCGGGCCTGCGAGACCCGCGCAGTGCACGCACGCGCAAGTACGCCCTGCAGCACGTGCTGGCGATGGCGCTGTGCAGTGTGCTGATGGGGGCCGACGGCTTCAAGGCCATGGCCCTCTTCGTCGCGGACAGGCGCGCCCTCTTCGAGGAGTGGCTGGGGGCGGACTTCGGCGAGGGCACCCCGTGCGCCGACACCTTCCGGCGCGTCTTCGCGGCGCTGTGTCCGCAGGGCTTCGAGCGCGCGTTTCGCCTCTTCATCCAGCAGCTCTCCGAGTCCCTGCGGGGCCAGGTGGTGGCCTTCGACGGCAAGGCGGTGCGCGGCGCGTTGCAGCCGGCAGGAGGCCCGCTGTACCTGGTGCACGCATGGGCCGCCGAGCAGCGCCTGCTGCTTGCGCAAGCACGCGTCGAAGGGGCGCCGGGGGAGGTGGCGGGCCTCGTGGAGCTCATCGACGCGCTCGCCCTCGAGGGCGCAGTGGTGACGGCGGATGCCAACGGGTGCACCGAGGGCGTCGCGGCCGCGTGCACTCGCGCGCGGGCCGACTACGTGCTGTGCCTCAAGGGCAACCGCGGCCCCTTGCGCCGCTTTGCCGCAGGCCTCTTCATTCTCCTCGCGTGGCAGGGAGGGCTTCCGCAGCAGGGCGTGCGCCGCATGCGGCGCGAGGAGGGCTGGCGGCACGGGCGCTTTGAGGTGCGCGAGGCGTGGGCGCTGTCGCCCAGGGCCTGGCCCTGCAGCTGGCCCGGCCTCAGGACGCTGGTGCTGGTGCGCCGCGAGCGGCACCTGAAGGACGGACGCGTGGAGGTGGCCTGGCACACGTACGTCAGCAGCCTGCCCCCTCACGCCAAGCGCCTCGCCCACGCCATCCGCCGGCACTGGGGCGTGGAGAATGGCCTGCACTGGAGCCTCGACGCGCAGATGGGTGAGGACCGCAGGCGCGTGCGCGAGGCCCGGGCGGCTGAGAACCTCGCCCTCCTCACCCGCCTCGCCCTCGTCCTGCTCAAGCAGGACAAGAGCGTGCGCCTCGGCGTCGCCCTCAAACGCGCGCACGCGGCCCGCAACGACGCCTACCTGCTGCACCTGCTAAAGGGCGGACTTCCCTCGACCTGAGATGCGTTTGCCCTGCCCAGAGGGAGAGGGGACGCTGACTCAGCGGCGCGCGGACTTCACGGGCTGCTTCGCCACGGCCTCGGTCGCCGCGACGATGTCCTCGAGCGGCTGGTTGAGCCCGTCCACGCGGGCCACGGGATTCCCGCCGCGGTCCAGCAGCGTCACCACAGTAGAGTGGTTGATCATCCCGCTCGCGAGCTTGCGGTAGCGCACGCCCAGCACCGCCGCGAGCTCCTGCACCTTGCCCTCGTCCGTGCGCACCAGGTGCCAGCGGCTCGCGTCCAGGCGATGAGCCTTCGTGAGGCCCGCGAGGATCTCCCGCGTGTCCTGCTGCGGGTCCAGGCTCACCAGCACCACGTGCGTCTGCGCGCGGGCCTCCGGGCTCAGGGCCTTCTCGATGCGCTTGAGCTGCGCGATGAGCATCGGGCACGCCGCGGGGCAGCGCCCGTAGAAGAGGCTGATCAGCACCGGCTGACCGCGAAACGCGTCCAGCGCGAGCACCTTTCCGTCACTCCCCTCCAGCCGCGCCTGCAGCTGGTAGAGCGAGCCGCTCTCCGTCGCCGGCGCCGCGGCCGGCAGCGTCTCGTGCGAAGGGCCCGGGGGAGGGCTCGCCAGAGAAGAGAGGGAAACCAGCAGGGCCAGCAGCGCAGTCTTCACGGCACACCTCCGGGCGAGCGGGCGCAGCGGAAGCCCAGGTTCGCCGTCGTGTAGGCGGGCTGCAGCGAGGAGCGGAACGCGAGCCGCATGAAGCTCGCGTAGTCCTCGCGGTCCTTCGCGCTCAGCGCGCCCGCGCCGCAGAAGCGCATCGTGTCCGGGTCCCCGCTCTCGCGGCTGTCGCCGCTCACCAGCGCGTTGCCGAAGTCCAGCACCCACTCCCACACCAGCCCGTGCAGGTCCTGCACGCCCCAGTAGTTCGCCCGGCCCTGCGCCACCTCCGGCAGCCGCTCCGGCGTGGGCCGGCTGTACCAGGCGAGGATGCGCGCGAGGAAGGCCGGGTCGCGGCTCGCGTCCGGCTGCGTCTCGCTCGCGGCCGCCGCGAGCTCCCACTCGTTCTCCGTGGGCAGGCGCGCGCCGCGGGCCTCGCAGTAGGCCTTCGCCGCGAACCAGCTCACGTGCACCACCGGTGCGTTGGGCGCCGCGCGGGGCCCGAGCTTCGTGGGCGAGGCCCACAGGGCCAGGTAGTTCTCGTCCACGAAGAGGCGCGGCACCTGGCCCTTCTGCCAGCGGGGATTGCTGCGCACGAAGGCCAGGTACTGCGCGTTGGTGACGGGCGTGCGGTCGAGCAGGAAGGCCTGCACGGCCACCTCCGCCTCGTCAGGAGAGGACGGGTACAGCGGGCGCAGCACCCCCGGTCCCACCTTGGCCGCGTCCGTCTGGAGGCCGGACGCGAAGGGGGTGGAGGTGCCCAGCGTGAGGAACACCCCGAGAACGGACGCTGCTGCCTTCCCGCCGTACCCGCGCTTCATGGCTAGCGCCCCCCGGCGGCGGCCGTGGCGCTCCCGGCGGAGCGCACCTTCTGCACCTCGACCGGGCTCACCGCGTCGCCCTTGTTGCCCCAGCTGCTGCGCACGAAGGTGAGCACCGCGGCCACGTCCTCGTCGCTCAGCTGCGTCTGCGCGGGCATCACCGAGTTGTACTGGGTGCCGTTCACCGTGACGGCGCCCGTGAGGCCGCGCGTCACGATCTCCACCGAGCGCGTCTTGTTCGCCATGAGGAAGTCGCTCTTGGCGAGCGGCGGGAACACGCCCGGGAGCCCCATGCCCGTGGACTGGTGGCAGCTCACGCAGGTGGTGGAGAACACCTTCTCGCCCTGCGCCCGGAGCGCCTCGGCGGTCATCGGCCCCTTGGCGGCGGCCTCCACCGGGCGCGCCGCGGGCTCCTCGGGAGCGGCGCTGGCGAGCGCGGCGCCCTCGCCCTGCTTGCCCGAGTACACGTCCTTCGCGTCCGGGCCCTCGATGCTCATGATGCCCAGCGCGCCCTTGTTGAAGGCGCGGAACAGCGCGTGGTCCACGAGCACGTAGTTGCCCGGCACCTCGGTGGCGAACTCCACGATGGCAGAGCCGCCCGGCGGCACCACGGTGGTCTGCACGTTCTCCTGATAGCGGCTGCCACCCTCGGTGTAGACGCGGTCGAAGACCTCGCCGATGAGGTGGAAGCCGCTGGTGAGGTTGGGGCCACCGTTGCCGAAGAAGATGCGCACCTTCTCACCCACCTTCGCCTTCAGCGCGCCGGAATTGGTGAGCGCCCCCTCCGAGCCGTTGAACACGACGTAGGTGGGCTTCTCGTCGATGGCCTTCTCCATGTCGAAGGGCTGCAGGCCGCGCTCGCCGTGCTTGCCCGTGGTGTAGAAGTCGCCCTGCATCACGTACAGCTCGCGGTCCACCGGCGGCAGACCCTCGGGCGGCTCCACCAGGATGAGGCCGTACATGCCGTTGGCCACGTGCAGGCCCACCGGCGCCGTGGCGCAGTGGTAGACGAAGAGGCCCTGGTTGAGCGCCTTGAAGGTGAACTGGCTGCTCTTGCCGGGAGAGGTGAAGGAGCTCGCCGCACCGCCGCCCGGGCCCGTCACCGCGTGCAGGTCGATGTTGTGCGGCATCTTGCTGCTCGCGTTGTTGCTCAAGTGGAACTCCACCGTGTCGCCCTGGCGGATGCGGATGAACTTGCCGGGCACCTTCCCGCCGAAGGTCCAGAAGGTGTAGTCGACGCCGTCCGCGAGCTTCATCACCTTCTCGATGACCTCGAGCTCGACGATGACCTTCGCGGGCTTGGTGCGGTGGATGGGCGGAGGCACCTGCGGCGCATCCGTGAGCAGCGCCTTGATGGGCGGGCCCACGGGCTGGCCGAAGTCACCGTGCGCCGAGCCCCCCGTGTCCGGCAGCGGCGCGGCCTTGGGCGTGCGGCGCTGGGTGCGCTGCGGCGTGGCCGGCGCCTCGGAGGAGGTGTCGGGCGGAGAGAGGCAGCCAGCGGCGAGCGCCGCAGCGGCAGCGGCGGTGAGCAGCAGGGAGCGGGAAGAGGGCAGGTTCACGGCGGGGACTCCTCGGCGGAGGGCTGGACCGGGCACAGGCGCCCGCGTTCTCCGCAGTCCCTTGTGCGAAGCACATGCCACGCGGCATTCCCCGCCCCTGCCCGCCCGGCAGGTGCAAGGCTTGCGCGCCCGAGCCCGCGCGGGCGCTCCCGCGCAAGGCTTGCGCGCGGCGCACGGGAGCACGCCGGAGCGCGCTCCTCCCTCTGCGCAGCGCCTCCCACCCCGACAGGCGGGCAGCCGCGGCCTCCGAGGAGGAACGGAGCGCGGCAGGGCTGTTGCACTGGAGCAGGTCCACTACTCACGTCACACGCGAAGGGACCCGGAGAGATGACGACGCTGCAGGACCGCATCGAGTGCAAGGCGCTGCTGGACAGGGTGGTGACGGTGGAGGAGGCGGTGCGCCACGTGACCGATGGAGCCACGGTCGCCATCAGCGGCTTCACCAAGTCCGGCGAGCCCAAGACCTTTTTCCCCGCGCTCGCGAAGCACCTGGCGGAGACCGCGCCCCAGACGCGCATCACGCTGCTGTCCGGCGCCTCGCTCTCGGACGACGTGGAGGGGCCGATGGCGCCCTTCATCGCCAAGCGCGGGCCGTACATGTCCTCGTCCGCGTCGCGCAAGCTCATCCACGCGGGCACCATGGACTTCGCGGACGTGCACCTGTCCGCCTTCGCGAAGAACCTGATGTACGGCTTCTACGGCGAGGTGGACGTGGCGGTGGTGGAGGTGAGCCGCATCCGCCCCAACGGCAGCGTCATCCTCACCTCGTCCGTGGGCATCAGCGCCGAGGCGCTCGCGCGCGCGAAGAAGGTCATCCTCGAGGTGAACACGGCGGTGCCGGACTTCACCGGCTTCCACGACATCGTGCTGCCGCCCGTGCACCCGCACGTGGGCTGGCCGCTGCCGCTGGTGAACGTGCGCGACCGCATCGGCACGCCGTACATCGAACTGGACCTGCGCAAGGTGGTCGCCGTCATCGAGAGCCGCACGCCGGACCACCCGGTGTCCTTCAAGCCGGTGGAGGACATGGACCGGGGCATCGCGCGCAACGTCATCGACGTGCTGCTGCACTGCCGCGACAAGTTCGACTGGAGCCGCCGCCTGCCGCCCATCCAGTCCGGCGTGGGCAACGTGGCCAACGCCATCATCGGCGAGCTCTACGACTCCCCGGTCGAGCGCATCCGCTTCTGGACCGAGGTGTTCCAGGACGGGATGCTCAAGTACGTGATGGACGACCGGAAGTTCGAGTGTGCGTCCGCCACCGCCGTGTCCTTCAGCGCAGAGGGGCGCCAGCGCTTCGGGGAGATCTTCGAGCGCTGCCGCGACAAGCTCGTGCTGCGCCCGATGTGGCTGTCCAACAGCCCGGAGCTCATCAGCCGCCTCTTCGTCATCGCGATGAACACCCCCATCGAGGTGGACATCTACGGGCACGTGAACAGCACGCACATCGACGGCAGCCGCATCGTGAACGGGCTCGGCGGCAGCGGGGACTTCTTCCGCAACGCCTACCTGAGCATCGTGCACACGCCGAGCGTGCGCCGCATGAAGGACGGGCGCACGGTGAGCTGCGTGATGCCGTACGTGCGCCACATCGACCACACCGAGCACGACATCAAGTGCGTGGTGACCGAGCAGGGCTTCGCGCTGCACCCGGGCATCCACTCGGCGCGCCGGCGCGCGGTGGAGATCATCGACCGCTGCGCCCACCCGCACTTCCGGCCGCTGCTGCACGGCTACCTCAAGATGGCCGGCGCCGGAGACGAGCCGCGCCCCACGGACCTCGCCAAGCTCGAGGGCTGGTGGAAGGAGTACGACGCCGCGTGCCGCAGCTTCCCGGGATAGCTCCCTCTCCCCCTGGGAGAGGGTCGGGGTGAGGGAGCGGGGCGGAGCGCGCGTCACTTGGGACCCAGCACCTGCTCGGCCCGCACCTCCGTAGGCCCCAGCGGCTCGCCGCGCTCGAAGCGCTGCACGCTGGCGAGCGTGGTCTGGGCAATCGCGTGCAGGGCCTCGCGGGTGAGGAAGGCCTGGTGCGCGGTGACGAGCACGTTCGGGAAGGTGAGCAGGCGCGCGAGCACGTCATCCTGCAGCATCTGCCCGGAGAGGTCCTGGAAGAAGACCCCCTCCTCCTCCTCGTAGACGTCGAGCCCCGCCGCGCCCAGGTGCCCGCTCTTGAGCGACTCGAGCAGCGCGCGGCTGTCGATGAGCGCACCGCGGCCCGTGTTGATGAGCATCGCCCCGGGCTTCAGCTTCGCGAGCGCCGCCGCGTCGATGAGGTGGCGCGTGGCGGGAGTGAGCGGCACGTGCAGGGACACGATGTCCGCCTGGCGCAGCGCCGCGTCCAGCTCCACGCGCTCCAGCGCGAGCTCGCGCGCGTCCTCCGCCGAGAGCTGCGGGTCCACGCCGAGCAGCCGGCAGCCGAAGCCGCGGAAGATGCGCGCCGCCGCGCGGCCGATGCGCCCGAGCCCGATGAGCGCCACCGTCTTTCCGTGCAGGTCGAAGCCCACCAGCCCGTCGAGGGAGAAGTTCCACTCGCGCACCCGCGCATAGGCACGGTGCACCTTGCGGTTCAGCGTGAGCACCAGCGCGGCAGCGTGCTCGGCCACCGCCTCCGGCGAGTACTCGGGCACGCGGCACACGGAGAGGCCCAGGCGCGCGGCCTCCGGCAGGTCCACCTGGTTGAAGCCTGCCGAGCGCAACGCCACCAGCCGCGTACCACCGGCCCCGAGCGCCTGCAGGCAGGGCGCGTCCAGCGTGTCGTTCACGAAGGCGCACACCCCGGGAAAGCCCGCGGCGAGCCCCGCCGTCTGCAGCGTGAGGCGCGGCTCCAAGAAGGTGAGCGCGTGGCCGAAGGCGGCGTTCGCCTCCTCGAAGGCGGCGCGGTCGAAGCGGTGCGTGTCGAAGAACGCGATGCGCATGGGAGCAGCCTCCTCTGCGGAGGGAACGGGCGGGGCCGGAGGGAAGCTTCCCCGCGGGCGCACATGGCCCTACGCGCGTGTGGGGAGGACAGCGGGCACGGTTCCTGAAATACAGAGGGCTCCATGAGAGACGAGCGATGAGTGCCCCGCAGAGTGCCCCGCGTGCGGCCGCTTCCATCTGGTGGCTCGCGTTCGGCTACTTCGCCAGCTACCTGCCCTACAGCGCCCTGACCAAGGCGCTGAGCCTGGGCGCGCTGCCGGGGCTCGCGCGCGTGCCCGGCTTCGTGCTGCTGCCCTCGACGTCGCTCGCGACGCTGGCGGGCATGTACGGCTACCTGCTGCTGAGCGGGCGCTTCCGGGATGCAGGACAGCTGCGCGTGGGGCCGGTGAGCCTCCCGTGGCCGGGCCGGTGGACCTTCCTCTCCGGCCTCTGCACCGCGGGCATCATCGCGACCACGACGCTCGCGTACACGTTCTCCGGGACCTCCATCGTCTTCATGATGCTGCTGATGCGCGGCGGCGTGCTGGTGCTCGCGCCGCTGGTGGACGCGGTGAGCGGGCGGCACGTGACCTGGCCCTCGCGTGTGGCGCTGGGCCTGAGCCTGCTCGCGCTGGGGGCGGCCACGGGGCCGGGCGCGGAGCTGCGCATCAGCGCCGCGGCCGCGCTGGACGTGGCGGTGTACCTGGCGGGCTACTTCGTGCGGCTGCGCTTCATGAGCCGGCTCGCGAAGAGCGATGCTCCGGGGGCACGCGAGCGCTACTTCGCCGAGGAGCAGATGGTGGCGACGCCCACGCTGGTGGCGATGCTCGCGGCGTGGGCCTTCTTCGGGATCGGCAGTGCGTCGGAGCAACTGCGCGAGGGCTTCGTGGGGATGTTCTCGCGGCCCACGCTGGGGGTGGAGCTCGCGGTGGGGCTGCTCTCGCAGGCGGGCGGAATCTTCGGCGGGCTGGTGCTGCTCGACTCGCGCGAGAACACCTTCACCGTGCCGGTGAACCGCGCCTCCAGCGTGCTGTCCGGCGTGGGCGCGACGCTCGCGCTCTCGCTGTGGCTGGGACTGCCGGGCGTGGGAGCGCGCGACCTCGTGGGCGCGATGCTGGTCACGGCGGCGGTGGTGGTGCTCGCGGTGCCCGGCGTGCTCGCGGCGAGGGAGCGCGCGAAGCTCTCTGCGGTCGCCATGCCGAAGCCGTGAGCATGTCCCCTCTCCCCCTGGGAGAGGGAAAGGGTGAGGGATGAAGCACCTTCACTGCGCAACGAGAGGAGACCGCGCATGCGCTGCTTCGACGTCTCCATCAGTGGAAAGCAGATGGCTGTGTTCCACCTGCTTCTCGTGCTCACCCTGGCCTCGTGCGCACCGCGCGCCGTGCCGACCTCGGCTCCTCCGCCCGCCCGCGCAGCCGCACCTCACTTCCAGCGGGACGTGCCGATCACACTGAGCTTCACCCTGGACGCACGCAGCCTTGGCTTCGACGTCACCGACGTGCGCTGGGCGAGCCCGAAGGACGCTGCCCCCGCGTTCGTCATCTCCGCCCGCGGTCCGAGCGTGCCGCGCAAGGTGCGCCTGGAGCTGGGGAGCTGGATGGCGGTGCTCACGGCTTCCCCCTGGCGCTCGTCGATTCCTGCGCACGTGCTCGACCCCGAGTACGCGCAGTGGCCTCATCGCGGCCCGCATCTGACCGTGACCGTGGAGCACGCGCAGGGGAGCTCCACGTCGTCCCTGAGGGAAGACACTCTCGAATAGCGCAGGTCCCTCTCGAGAGCCCCGCCCGCGCGGGGAGATGGAAGCCGCGGCAGGGCGTGACTACCTTCGCCCCATGTCCCCGCCCTCCCGCCTGGTGAAGCAGGTCTTCCGTGAGCAGACCGAGCGCTACGGCGACACCGGGCACGCGCTCACCTTCGACTCTAGCACCTTGCACGGCTTCACCGCGCTCGAGAGCGTGCTCGTGCGCGTGTGGCCGGCAGACGCCGAGGTGGACGTCACCACCTTCATGACGACCGGGATGTCCGAGCGCACCATGCCCGGCAGCACGCTGCGCGCGGAGCTGCACCTCGGCGTCCGCGGTAGCGTGGACCCAGAGACCACCGAGCGCGTGTGCCGCTTCCTCGCGGGCCTCGCACAAGAGCCGTGGCGCAGCCTGCGCGCGCTCGACTGGGGACAGGTGGTGGAGAACGCGGGACGCATCCCTGCGTTCCCTCACTGCAGCTCGGTGCTGCTGCACCCGCGCTTCAGCTCCGAGGGCTGGGACACCTTCGAGACGACGGAGCAGCCCGTGAAGCTGCTCTTCGTCGTGCCCATCCCGGAATCCGAGCGGCGCATCGTGCAGGAGCGGGGGCTCGAAGCGCTGCACGCGTACTGGGAGCAGAGGGGAGTCGACGTGCTCGCGGATCGGAGCGCCCTTCCCTCACCCTGACCCTCTCCCAGGGGGAGAGGGGACACGCATCAACCCGGCTGCTGCAACCCGGAGGAAGGCGGCGCGGCGAGCTCCACGCGGTTGCGCCCGCCGCGCTTCGCCGCGTACAGGGCCGCGTCCGCGCGCATCGCGAGCGACTCGCCCGTCTCTCCGGGTGCGCAGCAGCTCACGCCCAGCGAGAGCGACAGCTGCAGCAGCCCCTTGGGCGTCGCGATGCGCAGGCCCGCAACCGCGAGCCGGATGCGCTCGGCCACCCGCAGCGCGTCCTGCTCGAGCGCGCCGGGGAGGATGAGGCTGAACTCCTCGCCGCCCACGCGGCAGGCCACGTCGCTCGCGCGCAGGCACGCCTCCATCACCTGCGCCACGCGCGCGAGCACCAGGTCTCCCGTGGCGTGCCCGTACACGTCGTTCACCCGCTTGAAGTGGTCCAGGTCCGCCGCCACCAGGCACAGCGGCCTGCCCTCTCGGCCCGCGCGCACCAGCTCGCGGCGCAGGCGATCATGGAAGTAGCGCGTGTTCTTCAGCCCGGTGGTGGCGTCCGTCACCGCGAGCCCGCGCAGCTGCGAGTTCGCGCGGGCCAGCGCATCCGCGAACCAGCCCAGCGCCCCCAGCGTCAGCGTGCTGCCCACCCACAGGTACAGGTACAGCACCCAGTCCCCTCGCAGCTCCGCCGCCACGCTGCCGCCCGGCAGCCTCGCGCGCAGCGCCTGCAGCACGAGCCACCCCAGCGGGGCGCCCAGGCCGAGCAGCAGTGCGAGCTTCCGATAGAACGAGTCCCCCCGGCGCATGGCGGCGCAGCAAAGCACGGAGGGACCCCGCATGCACCGCCCACAAAGGCGCACGGCCTGCGCCCGGGAGGGGGCGCAGGCCGTGCGGGCGCTTCCACGGGTGGGAGCGAGACCCCGCTAGAAGCTGGCCTGGAGCATCAGCCGGGCCTCGACCACGTTCTGGCGAGCCACCGGCATGTTCTTCGCGAGCAGCGCGCTCTGGTCCGGCTGCTCGGTGAGCAGGTACGCGCCGATGTTCTCCTCCGTGACCACCGGCACGTTCACCTGCACCGGCAGGTCGCCGACGAGCCGCACGTGCGCGCCCTTGAACACGTACTGGAGGCTCGGCGTCACCTCCTGCATCAGCTGGGTGCCCGTCACCTGCGAGGCGCCCACGCGGAAGTCCTTGTCCGGGCGGATGGCCGCGTAGCGCAGGGCCGCCGTCACCGGGAAGGCCTCGAAGGCGTAGGCCACCTGGGCGCGGGCGCCGGGCACGCGGATGTCGCCGTAGGTGTTCTGGTACACCGCGAAGTTGCCCTCGAGCTCACCCGAGACGGTGCCCGGGCCCGCCGGCGCGCGGCCGCTCAGGTCGCCACCCACCTGCCACAGCCGGCCCAGCTGCGTGGGGCTCTGCGCGAGGTAGGGGTTCCAGTTCGAGTTGAGCAGCAGGTTCTTCTCCTGCGGCCGCGTGTTGAACACGGTCGAGTGGCCCACCTGCGAGTCCTTCACGTAGAAGGCGTTGAGGAAGAAGGCGCCCTCGGGCTTCTCCGCCTGCGCGCTGCGCACCCCTTCCGCGAAGATGTTCTCCACCCCCGAGCTGTCCACGCCCAGGCGCAGCGCCACCATCGGGATGCCGAGGTTCTCCGGCAGGAAGCGCTGGGGCACGCTGCCGCCGCCCGCGGTGAAGACGCCGAGGCCCGCGGCGAAGGGGCCCTGGTTCGTGTAGGCGGCCGCGCCCACGTCACGCCCCATGCGGAAGGTGAGGTTCGAGATCGACCGCTCCGCGAAGAGGATGCTGTCCGAGTCGATGAGGCGCTCGCGGCTGTAGGGCACCTTGAACTGGCCCGCGCGCACGTAGGTGTTGGGGACGAAGGTGGGGATGTCCACGTAGAGGTCGAGCAGGTTCAGCGCCACGCCGGGGCTGGGCGCCTTCACCTCCACCTCGCCGCCCATGGCGAGGCTGAGCTTGAAGCGCCAGTCGTCCACGTTGCCCTGCATCTGCAGGCGCGCCTGCTTGAGGAACAGGTACATGCGCGCGTCGTTGCGGTACGCGTCGTCCACCTTCTGCCCGAAGCCGAGCAGCTGGAGCCGGCCACCCACGTCCAGCGTGGTGTGGTCGTTCTTGAGCACCTCGGCGGCGCGGGCCGCTCCCGGGACTCCGGCGAGGACTGCGGCTGCTGCGAACAGGCTCTTGAGCTTCATGGCGGTGTGCCTCTCTTCGTTGCTGCGGTGCTGCGGGGGAAAGGGGTTGGGGAGGTCAGGAGGGAGAGGGGACTAGTGCTGCTGCTCGAGCGCGACGTCGAAGCGGATGACCACGTCCTCGCGCACCTTCATGGTCCCGAGCATCAGGCTCGGCGGCTTCACACCCCACTCCGTCATGCGAAGCGCGTGCCGGCCCTGCACGCGCAGGCCCTGCGGGGTGGAGGCGGCGATGCCGGTGAGCTCCACGGGCCGCGTGTTGCCGGCGAGCGTGAGGTCGCCGCGGATGCGCAGCACGCGGCGGCCGTCTGCCTGGGGCGCGCCGGCGGTGTAGCCGCTCATCTTGAAGCCGATGGTGGGGTGCGCCTCGGCCTGCATCGCCTTGCGCATGTGCTCGTTCATCGTGTCGTTGGCGCAATCCAGTTGCGCCAAGGGCAGCTCGAAGGAGAGCCCGGTGAGGGCGCTGGCGAGCGCGTCCGGGGCGAGGCTCGCGCCCTCGGCCTGCTGCAGCTTCACGTCCAGCTTCTGCGCCTTGCAGCTGAAGGCGCGCACGGTGGAGTCGCCGTCCACGGCGAGGCTGGCGCCGGGAGCCACGCGAATGTCCTGCGCGGCGGCGGTGCCCGCCCAGGCGAGGGTGCCGAGAATCAGGGGGATGAAGCGCTTGCGCATGGGTCAGCTCTCCTCTTCGGGTGCGACGGGAAGGCGCTGCAGCTCGAGCACGAGGTGGCCCGCGATGGGGACCTCGGACTCGATGCGCACCGGCAGGCGGCGCGCGTCGTCGGTGAGGTGGATGCGCAGCACGCCGCGGCCGCCGTAGCGCTGGGGGTCCTTCACCTCGAGCTCCACGAGGAGCGCATCGAAAGAGCCCGCGGGCACCTGCACCCGCTCGCGGCCGAGCACGCGCACGCTGACGGGGTTGCGGCGCGGGTCGAAGTGCCGGTCGAGGCGCAGGCTCGCGCCGGGCTCGAGCGCGAGGGTGCGCACGGCGTAGAGGAAGGAGAGCTCGTCGAGCGGCTCGCGCGTGGTGCTCGCACCGCGGGCGCGCGCGCCCTCCCAGCGCTGCTGCTCCGGGTACAGCTCCACCAGGTCCTGCACGGGCTTCTGGAAGGGGGCGCGCTCGTCGATGAAGTAGCGCAGCGAGGCGAGGCGCCCCTGGCTCAGCCACGAGCGCGAGTGGTGCTGCACGTGGAAGGGGCCCACCTTCGCCTCGAAGTCGAAGCGCAGCAACTCCACCGCCTCGCCGCGCAGCGCGGGCGCGCGCTCCACGCGCAGCCAGCCGGTGCCGCACTTGCCGAAGCGGCCCAGCGAGACGTCGTAGGGGAGCGCCTCGCCCGCGGCGAAGGGGCGCGCGGCCGCCGCGGGCTGCGCGCTCGCCACCGGGGCCACCGCGAGCGCCAGGGCGCCGAGCACCATCGCGGCGGCGAGGAGGGCGCGGCGGAGGGTGGCGGGGCGGAGCGTCATCACGCCCCTCCCCCACTTCATTTGTCGTGCCGCGGCACTCCCCGAGCGCGGCGCATTCCCGACGCGCAGCGCTTTCGCTCAGCCTTGCGCGAAGGCGCAGGGTTTGCGGCCGGCCGGGCGGACCGCCGTCTGCCCACCCCTGCCTACACGGGGCTCAGGGCGCGGCGGCCTCGTGCAGCGGCGCCTCGCGCGGCGCGGCGTCCAGTCGGACGAGGAGCTGCGCGTAGTCGATGAAGTGGCGCAGCACGGTGAACTCGTCGAGCACGCGCCGGCGCGCAGCCTGGCCGAGGCGCTCGGCGAGGGGCGGGTCCTCGAGGAGGCGGCGCAGGGCGCGCGCGAAGGCCTCCAGGTCGCGCGGGTCCTGCAGCAGCAGCCCGTGCTCGCCGTCCACCAGCTGGTCCTGGATGCCGCCCACGGCGCTCGCCACCACGGGGCGCCCCTTCCACATGGCCTCGGTGACGGTGAGGCCGAAGCCCTCCTCCAGGCTCTTCTGGACGATGACGGTGGCGCGGCGCTGCAGCGCGTTCACGATGGCGGCGTTCTCCTCGAGGTCCGCCATGGGGAGGCAGGCGAGGTGCACGCGGGCGCGCACCGCGTGCGGCAGCTGCTGCCAGCGCGCCGTGACGTCGGCGAAGGTGGCCGCGGCCTCCGGGTCGTCCGCCACCGCCGTCACGCTGGGCCCGGCGAGCACGAGATGCGCGCCCGCGCCGAGCCCGGGCGCCATCCGCAGCAGGTGCGCGAAGCCCTCCATCACGCCGGCGGGGTCCTTGAGCGGGTCCCAGCGCGACACCTGCACCACCAGCGGCGCCTCCGGGGTGGGGGCGGGGCCGTTGCGCACCAGGTCCGCGCAGCGGTCCACCCGCGCGAGCACGCCGTCGTGGCGGCGGTAGCAGGGAGGCCCCACGTCCCCGGGCACCTGCAAGAGCCCCGTGTGCGCGAGGATGGCGAGCGCGGCGCGCGGCTCGAGGTCCTGGTTCTTCACCGAGAAGATGTCGATGGAGGGGCGGATGATGACGCTGCGCGCGGCGAGCGCCGCGGGCACGTAGGCGGGGCGGGTGAAGACGGTGGCGCGCGCGGCGGCGAGCGGCGGCAGGAGGAAGCTCCAGCCGCGCGCCACCTCCGCGTCTGCCCGGTCGCTGCCGATATGGCAGCGCCAGGCCACCTGGGCCCCGAGCGCGGAGAGCGCCGGCGCGAGCCCCGCCGTCTGCGGGTCGTGCAGCAGCACCACGTCTCCGGGGCGCACCAGCGCGACCATCTCCTCCAGGTTGTCGCGCAGCACCTCGTCGTACAGCGCGTGCTCCACGGGGCCCAGCGGCGAGCCGTCCCCGGACGAGCCGTGCAGTGCGTGGTGCAGCCGCTTGGTGACGTGGAAGAAGTCGGGGGTGCCCTCGATGACGAGCCAGCGGGCGTCCACGCCGGCGCCCCGTCCGTAGCGCAGCAGGGAGGCGAGCATCTCCGCCACGCCGCCCCCGCGCGCGGTGGAGCTCACGTTCCACCAGGTGCGCCCCACCATGCGCGCGCGCGCCTCGGCGAGCACGCGCTGGAAGGCGCTCCACGTCTCCTCGCTCACGTAGTGGGCGAAGGGCTCGAGCGCGTCCGCGCCGACGTGGACCTCCGTGGGGCGCAGCATGCGGACACCTCCCTGGCAGTGGGTCCTCTCAAGGTAGGGCCTGGGCGCGCGCGGTGCCGCGCAAGATCTGCGCACGCGACCCCGGCCGCGAGGCCGCGCGCGCTGGTCCGCGCGATGCAGTGCGAGCGCGGAAGGATGGAGGACGTCATGCGGATACTGGTCGCGTACGGCTCGGAGCGCGGAGGCACGGAGGGCATCGCGCAGATGGTGGCGGAGGTGCTGCGCCTGGCCGGCTTCGCGGTGGACGTGCGAGCGGCGAGCGAGGTGGACGCGCTCGAGGGCTACGGCGCGGTGGTGCTGGGCGGAGCGCTGTACATGGGGCGCTGGCACCGGGACGCGCGCCGCTTCGTCCTGCGGCACGAGGCCGCGCTGCGCGCCCTGCCGGTGTGGCTCTTCTCCAGCGGCCCGCTCGACGACTCGGCGACCCGCGGCGAGCAGCTCCCGGCGGTGCCCGGCGTGCAGAAGCTGCTCGCGCGCATCGGGGCGCGCGGGCACGTCACCTTCGGCGGACGGCTGCTGCCGGACGCGAAGGGCCCCATCGCGCACGCCATGGCGAGGCAGCACGCGGGGGACTGGAGAAACCCCGCCTTCATCCAGCGCTGGGCCGCCTCCATCGCGGTGTCCCTGCCGCGCGCGGCACCCCAGGGCTGGCTCGGCGCCTCCGAGCTGCGCACGCCCTGATCAGCGCTCGCGCGCGAGGCGCCGCCGCAGCGCCCGCACCATCAGCCGCCGCTGCAGCGTGCGCCGCAGCGAGGCCCGCTCGTTGCGCCGCCACCGCGCCACGCCCACCCAGAAGCCCATCGCCAGCAGCAGCTGCACGCCGAGCAGCACGCGGTTCGCATCCACCGCGGGGCGCCACGACACGCGCCCCTCGCGCACGACGAACACCCCGGCGGGCTTCGCCGAGAGCCCGAAGCCGCCGCCCGCGCCCTGGCTGCTCGCCTGTCCCCCGGCCGCAGGCCCCGAGCCGCCCCCGCCCCCGCCGCGCACGCTGGCCACGGGCAGGATGAGGGTGCCCTCGCGCTCCACCGGCGCGCCGAACACGCGCTGCGCGCCGAGCGAGGCCTGCAGCTGCTCCATCCAGGCCTGACCTGCTCCTCCGTTGCCGCTGCTGCTGCGCTCGCCACTGCGTTCCATGGTCTGCCTCCTTCTTCAGGCTCAGCCGCCGGTCGCCCCCGCGCTCTCCTCGTACGGCGTGCTGCGCGGAACCGCGTCGAGCGGCTCGCGGCCGAAGCGCCCCACGTGGGGGTGCTCGAGCGCCACCAGGTCCTCGACGCGCAGCTCCACCACCTCGTCGTGGCTGCCCGCGTGGAAGAGCAGGTGCGGGCCGCGCAGCAGCTCCGCGTCGAGCGCGAGGCGCAGCCCGTAGAGCGAGCCGAGCAGCGGCTCGGCGCCGGGCTCGCAGTCGGGGAAGAGGGGGGCGAACTCGCGCTCCTCCAGGAGGCGCACGCTGCGCGCCGAGAGCAGCCGGGCGAGCCGCTCCGGATCCACGCGCTCGGGCGCGCGCAGCGCGGCGATCCATGGCCTCCCGTCCACCTGGACGAGCACCCCCTTGGCCACCTGGTAGCCGGTCACGTGCAGCGCGGACGCCACCTGCTGCGCCCCCACGGCGCGCGGGTGGCGGTGGGTCTGGAAGGGCACGCGCGCCCGCTCGAGGTGCGCTCGGATGCGTGGGGCAATCACGCCGTGCAAGCTGCGCACGGCGCGGGAGGCTCCAACCCGCCCTTTCAGGCGATGCGGCGCGCGGGGGCCGGGGGCCGGGCGTCAGGCCGGCTGGCCGGTTGCCTCGAGCACGGCGTGCCACAGCTCGCCGTTCGGGTCGATGCGCTTGCGCTCGCGGGTGGCGAGCGCGAGCGGCACGTGGGTGAAGACGCGGTGCATGCGGCCGATGAGCAGGTCGGTGTAGCCGGCCATGGCCGCGTGCACGGCGTGGCGGGCGAGCGCGCTCGCGTACACGGCGTCCGCGGCACTCGCGCGCACCGAGCGGATCATGTAGCTCGGGTCGATGTACTTCACCGTGGAGGGGAGCCCCACCCGCTCCAGGTGCGCGCGGATGGCGTCGCGCAGGTAGGGCCCGATGTCCGCGTCCGCCGAGGCGTAGCGCAGGTTGCCCGAGGCATCGCGCTCGGCGCCCGCGCCGGCGAGGCTCGCGCCGCAGCCCTCGGCCACCACCACCACGGCGTGGCCGCGCGCGCGCAGGCGGCGCTCGAGCGCGGCGAGCAGGCCCCCCTCGCCCTCCAGGGTGAAGGGCACCTCGGGCACGAGGCAGAAGTTCACGTCCTCCGCGGCGAGCGTCGTGGTGGCGGCGACGAAGCCCGAGTCGCGCCCCATCAGCTTCACCAGCCCCACGCCGTTGCGCGCACCGGTGGCCTCGGCGTGCACCGCGTCCACCGCCATGCGCGCGTGCTCCACGGCGGTCTCGAAGCCGAAGGTCTTGTCCACGAAGCCCACGTCCGCGTCGATGGTCTTGGGCACCCCGACCACGGCGATGCGCGCCCGGCGCCGCTGCAGCTCGGCCGCGAGCGCGTGCGCGCCCTTGAGCGTTCCGTCCCCGCCGATGACGAGCAGCAGGTCGATGCGCGCGCGCTCCAGCGTGTCCGCCATCACGCCGACGTCCTGCCGTCCGCGCGAGACGCCGAGGAAGCTGCCGCCCATGCGGTGGATGTCCGTCACCTCGTGGGGGCCGAGCGGGAGGAGCGGCAGGCCCACCTCGGGGTTGAGCCCCTCGAAGCCGAAGCGCACCCCGAGGATGTCGCGCACGCCGTAGCGGTAGTGGAGCTCCAGCACCGCGGAGCGCACCACGTTGTTGAGCCCGGGGCACAGGCCGCCGGTGGTGAGCAGGGCCGCGCGCGTGGAGGCGGGGCGGAAGAAGAGGCGCTCGCGAGGCCCCGCGCGCTCCAGGCTGAGCGCCGCCTCGGGCCCCTCGGGCAGCTCCACCCGCAGGCGCACGCGGGCGCCGTCGGGGACGTACGGGTAGCCCGGATGGCTCGAGGCGAGGTGCAGGGGCGAGGGCAGCGTGCGCTCCCCCAGCGTGGTCACGTCCAGCTCTGCCTGTGTCAGCACCGCATGACTCCTGGCGTATGGCTCCCAAAGAGGTGAGTGCGCACTCTTAGCCTGACCACCCGCCTGCGCGAGCGCCGCGCGCGCGCCACCTCGTCCTCGAGCACGGGGCGCCCGGTGGGTGGGGGAGCAGGCTCATGGTGTACCCGCCGCCGTCGAAGTGCAGGGCCCCCTTTCCCGGAGCGCCCGCCGCGCTGTCCCGCCCCACCCTGCTCGCCGCACTGCTCGCCGCCGGCTGCGCGAGCCAGGGCGAGGACGTGCGCCCCGTCTCCCCGACGCCTCCACCGCCTGCCTCCTCCACCGAACTGAACATGGGCTACGACACGGCGGTGCGCCTGGGCGGGGCGTACCTCGCGACGCGCGGCTACCAGGTGGAGCTGGTGATGGCGAAGATGCGCGAGGGTGCCTGGTGGCTGAGCTACGCGGCGCACCAGGGCGCGCCCCAGCTGGACCTGCGCGTGGACCCGCGCACCGGCGACGTGCAGCTGCAGAAGGGCCCGCCCGAGACCGCGACCACGCCCGCCGCGCCGCGCTAGGGCCGCCGCGAAAGCGCTGCGCAGCAGGGCACGGCCTGCGCACATCCTGCGCGCGACCGGGTGTACCTGCGCCCGGGTCACACCCGGCCCGCGGCATGCAATGGGCGGGGGAGGACGCGCAAGGAGGCGGCACATGAAGCGGATCCTCGTAGGGGTGGATGGCTCCGAGCCCTCGGACCGGGCCGTGGAGCTGGCGGCGGAGCTCGCCGGGCCGGTGAAGGCGCAGGTGACGGTGGCGCACGTCATCAACCCGCTCGCCTACCCGCTGGACGCCTACCCCGCGGCGCTGGTGGACCCGGAGGTCACCGCCGCGGTGGCGCAGCAGGAGCGGCGCGTGGCCGAGGCGGTCACGTCCGCGGCCGCCGAGCGGCTGCGCGGCAAGGGCCTGGCGGTGGAGACGCTGCTGCTCACCGGCAACCCGCCGCTCGAGCTGGCGGAGTCCGCCGAGCGCGGCGGCTTCGACCTGGTGGCGGTGGGCAGCAACGGCAAGGGAGCACTGCGGCGGATGCTGCTGGGCAGCACGTCGGACCGGCTCGTGCGCCTGAGCAAGCGCCCGGTGCTGGTGGTGCACTGAGAGAGGCACGGCGCCGTGAGCATCCTGTGCGCAACCGACTTCTCCCGCGGCGCCTCCGGGGCGGCCACCGTGGCGGCGCTGCTCGCCGCGCGCCGCCGCCTCGCGCTGTGGCTCGTGCACTGCGCGAGCCCCGAGGCGCTCGCGGCCGCCGCCGAGCCCGTGCGCGAGGGGCTGCAGGCCCTGCTGCGCGAGGAGGCCACGCGCCTGCGCCACCTGCACGCGGACGTGCACACCGCGCTGCTGGAGGGCGCGCCCGAGCAGGTGCTCGCGCCCTTCGCTGCGCAGCGCACGGCGCGCCTGGTGGTGGTGGGGGCGGCCGCGCGCCGGGCCCCCTTCGAGGGCGTGGGCGGGAGCCTGGACCGCATCGCGCAGGCCACGGCGCTGCCCCTGCTGCGGGTGGAGGACCCCGCGCCCTTCGAGGCCTGGCTCTCCGCGAGCCGGCCGCTGCGGGTGCTGCTGGGGGTGGACCGCTCGCGCGGCACGCAGGCAGCGCGCGCGTGGCTCGCCGAGCTGCAGGAGGCAGGGCCCCTGGAGGTGGTGGCGGGCCACGTCTTCCACGCGCACGACGAGGCCCGCCGGCTCGGGCTCCCGCAGCCGCGCACCTTCGACGAGGTGACCCCGGAGCTGCAGCGGGCGCTCGAGCGCGAGCTGGGCGCGCTCGCCGGCCCGCGCCCGGACGGCGGGCCCGTGCCGCTGCGGCTGCGCGCGGGGCTGGGGCGCGTGGCGGACGACGTGGTGGCGCTCGCGCGCGAGGAGCAGGCGGACCTGCTCGTCGTGGGCCACCACCCGCACAAGGCCTTGAGCAAGCTCTGGAGCGTGGGGCACCACGCGCTGCGGCTCGCGCCCATGGCCGTGGCGGCGGTGCCGGTGCGCGCCTCGGCCTCCCACGGCGAGCTGCCCCTGCCCACCGTGCGGCGGCTGCTGGTGGCCACGGACCTCACCGAGTCCGGCGACGCGGCGCTGCCCCTCGCGCTGGCGCTCGCGCCGCCCGGCTCGCAGGTGCACCTGGTGACGGTGCTGAGGGCGCAGCCCTCGGTGGACGAGCGCCGCGCCACGGAGCGGCTGCTGCGCCAGCGCGTGCCCTGGGGGCTGCACGGGCGCGAGGTGCTCGTCGAAGTCTTGTGGGGAGACGACCCGGCGCTCGCGCTCACCCAGGCGGCGGAGCGGCTGGACGCAGACCTCGTCTGCCTCGGCTCGCGCGGGCGGGGCACGCTCGCGCGCGCCGTGCTCGGCTCGGTGGCGCAGGAGGTGCTCGCCCTCAGCCGCAGGCCCGTGCTCGTGCTGCGCACCGCGGCGCGCTAGCGATGCGGCGCGCGCTGACGCTGGGCGGGCTGCTGGTCATCGGCCTGGCGGCGCTGGGGGGCCTCGCCGACCCCGAGCAGGCGCGAGCGGCGCTGGTGGTGGGGTGCGTGCTGCTGCTGTGGCTCAGCGAGAGCGTGCCCGCCTTCGTGCCCACGCTGCTGCTGCTGGTGGCGACGCCGCTGCTGCTCGGGGGCTACGGCCCGGAGTACCGGCTGCCCGCGCTGCTGCGCGAGGCGGCGGACCCGGTGCTCGCGCTCTTCTTCGGCGGCTTCGCGCTCAGCGTCGCGGCGAGCCGCCACGGCATCGACGCCTTCCTCGCGCAGCGGGTGGTGCGCCTCGCCCGCGGCCGGCGCGCGGCGCTGCTCGCGCTGGGGGCGGGGGTCACGGCGGTGCTCTCCATGTGGATGTCCAACATCGCCGCCGCGGCGATGATGATCGCCGCGCTGCGCCCCCTGCTCTCGGGCAGCGCCCCGCGCGACCCCTTCCGCCGCGCGATGCTGCTCTCGGTGGCGCTGGGGGCGAACGTGGGCGGCATGGCCACCCCCATCGGCACGGGGCCCAACGGGCTGGCCATCGCGGCGCTCGAGGGGCGCAGGAGCGTCACCTTCGTGGGGTGGATGGCGTTCGCCCTGCCGCTCACGCTGGGGCTGCTCGCCGCGGGCCTGCTGCTGCTCGCGCTGCGCTACCGGGTGCGCGGGCAGGTGCCGCTCCCCTCCGGCCCCGCGGCGCCGCTGAGCCCGCGGGCCTACCGGGTGATGGCGCTGTTCTTTCTCTGCGTCGCGCTGTGGCTGAGCGAGCCGCTGCACCGCGTGCCCTCCGCCGTGGTGGCGCTGGGCGCGGTGGCGGCCCTCTTCGGGCTGGGGCTGCTCGCGCGCGAGGACCTCGCGCGCGTGGACGGCGCCACGCTGCTGCTCATCGCGGGCGGCATCCTGCTCGGGCACGTGGTGGAGAGCGCGGGGCTGGTGTCCGGGCCGCTCGCGCGCCTGGACGCCGCGCACCTGCCCCTGCCCCTGGTGCGCCTCACCCTGGTGGGCACCAGCGCGCTGATGGCGGCGCTGATGAGCAACACCGGCACCGCCGCGCTGCTGCTGCCGCTCGCGGCCGCGCTGGACCCGAGCCCGGTGGCGCCCGTGCTCGTGGCGATCGGTGCCTCGCTGGGCATGCCCTTCGCCATCAGCACGCCGCCCAACGCGATGGTGAGCGGCGAGGGCGGCGTGAGCGCGGGAGACCTCGCGGGGCTGGGCCTGCCGCTGATGCTCCTGGGCATCGTCGTGGTGGCGCTGAGCGGCCCCGCGGTGCTGCGGCTGCTGGGGCTGGGCTAGCGCACCACCAGGCCGAGCACCGCGGCGAAGTGGCACACGCTCGCCACGATGACGAGCGCGTGGAACACCTCGTGGTAGCCGAAGACGCGCGGGAAGGGGTTGGGTCGGCGCAGCGCGTACACGAGCGCGCCCACGCTGTAGGCCACCCCACCCGCGAGCAGCAGCCCGAGCGCGCGCGTGCCCACCGCCGCACGCAGCGCGCCGAAGTAGGGCGAGATGGCCCAGCCCAGCGCGAGGTAGAGCAGCGCCGAGACGGGCTTGGGCGCGTGCACCCAGAACAGCGACTGCAGCAGGCCGAGCAGCGCGCCGCCCCACGCCACCGCGAGCAGCGTGGTGGCCGCGCTGCCGCCGAGGCCCAGCACCGCGAAGGGGGTGAAGGTGCCCGCGATGAGCACGAAGATGGTGGCGTGGTCCAGCCGCCGCATCCGGGCCCTCGCGCGAGGGCTCCATGTCGGGCGGTGGTAGAGCGCGCTCACCGCGAACATCGCCACGAGGCTCAGCGCGTACACGAGCGCTGCCGCCCGCGCGGGCGCCGTGGGGGCGAGCGCGACCAGCACCGCGCCCGCGCCGAGCGCCACCGACGCGGCCGCCTGGTGGCTCACGCCGCGCAGCAGGGGTTTGACGGGAGCAGCAACGGGAGCAGGGACGGCGGCAGTACCCATGCGCCCTACCGTGCGCCCCGCATGTCATGGCGAGGTCAGTCGCGTGAAGGTCTCCTCTCCCCCTGGGAGAGGGAAGAGCGCTCGAGCCCCTTCGCGCGAGCCCGCGCGTGACGTAAGGGTGACGCCACGCATGACACCTCCTTCTCGAGACCCCTCCACCCCACTCGCCCGCCGCCTCGTGGTGGAGCTGCTGGGCAAGGCGCTGGTGCTCGCCACGGTGGTGGGCTCGCGCGTGATGGGCGAGCGGCTCTCGGGCGGCGTGGTGGGGCTCACCTTCCTCGTCAACAGCCTGGCCACGGCGTCGGTCACCGTGGCGCTGCTGCTCGCGTTCGCCCCCGTGGCGAGCGCGCAGCTCAACCCGGCCGTCACCTTCGGGGCGCTGCTGCGCGGGCGGCTCACGCTGCGCGAGGCGGCGCTGCGGGTGCTCGCGCAGCTGGCCGGCGCCTTCCTCGGCGTGGGGGCCACGCTGCTCATCTTCGGCCACCCGGTGTTCAGCTGGAGCAACCCGCCGCGCGCGACGGTGGCGGAGGTGACGGGGGAGTTCCTCTCCACCTTCGGCCTCCTGTGCATCGTGGCGGGCGGGGCGCGGCTGCGCGCGGGCGTGTCCTCCTTCGCGGTGGGCGCCTACCTCGCGGCGCTCTACTGGTTCACCGAGTCCACCTCGTTCGCGAACCCCGCGGTGACGGTGGCCAAGGGGCTCACCGCCACCTCCTCGAGCATCCACCCGGCGGACATCTCGCTCATCCTCTCCGCGCAGCTGCTGGGCGCGGCCTGCTGCGCACTGCTGTTCCGCTGGCTGCTGCCCGCGCGCGGTGCGGAGCCGCGCCGGGGCCCGGCGCGGCTCGTCTTCGCCTGCACCGAGGGCGGCGCGCTCGCGCGGCTCGCGGTGGAGGCGGTGGAGCGCTTCGCGGACGCGGCAGCCGTGCGCGCGGTGGCGGCCGAGGGAGAGCCGCTCCCGGACGAGGCGCTGCTCGCGGAGGCGGACCTTCTGGTGACGCTGGGCCCCGCGGACCTGTGGCGCGCGCTCACGGACGCCGAACGCGTGCACTGGGAGCTGCCACTGCTCACGGGCCTCTCCCCCGAGGCGGCCCAGCAGGTGCGCGAGGAAGTGCGCGTGCGGGTGCGCCTGCTCCTGCGGGGCCTCGGGCTGGAGCGCGTGCGGGCGGTGTAGGCGTGCAAGTGGGAGCGCTTGGCGGTACTGCTACGCGATGCTCTCCCACCTGGACATGCTGGTGCGCATCTCGGTCGGCGCCGTGCTCGGCGCGGCGATCGGCTACGAGCGCAACCGGCACCGCCGCCCCGTCGGCCTGCGCACGCACCTGCTCGTCTCGATGGCCTCGGCCACCTTCATGGTCATCTCCTCCCAGTTCGCCTTCTTCCAGGGCTTCGGGACGGAGCACCTGGTGGAGGTGGACGCCTCGCGCATCGCGGCCTCGGTGGTCAGCGCGGTGGGCTTCCTCGCGGGCGGCGCCATCCTGCGCACGGGGGCCACGGTGCAGGGGCTCACCACGGCGGCCGGCCTGTGGCTGGTGACGGCGATCGGCCTCTCCTCGGGCGCGGGCATGTACCCGGAGGCCTGCTTCGTCACCCTGCTCGGCCTCATCGCACTCACCTTCCTGCGCCGCTTCGAGGACAAGAACGACGCGCTCATCCGTCGGCGCGTGGCGCTGGTGCTCACCGCGGGCACCGGCATCCACGCGGTGACCGAGATGCTGCGTGCGCTCGGCGTGCGGGTGCTGGACGTGGAGTACGAGCGCCACTTCTCCGGCGAGCGCCACACCACGCTGAACCTGGACGCGCAGATTCCGGCCTCCGTCACGCCGGACAAGCTGGTGGAGGGGCTGGAGACCACCTCCGGCGTGGTCTCCGTGCACGTGCGCAGCGCGTGAGTGTCGCCTCTCCCCATGGGAGAGGGGACACTCCGCCCTCGCTAGTACGACGGCCCGAGGAAGCGCGCCTGGATGCTGCGCACCTCCTTCGCCTCCACGTCCTCGACCTCGAGCGTGAAGCCGAAGGGGCCCACGTAGTCGTCCTTCGCGGACGTCACGAAGAGCGGCAGCCGGAAGCCCTCGAGCGAGGCAAGCTTCACCTCCGCCTGGGGAAGCAACACCTGCGTCTTGCCCGGCGTGTGCACGCGCACCCGGAAGGTCGCCGCGTCCGGGTGCTTGTTCACCAGGTGCAGCTCGTACTGGTTGCGCACGCTGCCGTCCGTGACGACGTAGGGCGCGCCGCGGAAGCGCAGCAGGTTCGCCTCGAAGGGGCTGCGGCGCAGGAGCCCCATCCCCAGCGCGCTGGCCGACGCGAGCAGCAGCGCCCCGTACACCACGAGCCGCGGCCGCAGCACGCGCCGCCTCTTCCCCGCGAGCCCGTTGAGCGAGTCGTAGCGGATGAGCCCGCGCGGCCGCCCCACCTTGTCCATCACCGCGTCGCACGCGTCCGCGCACAGCGCGCACGCCACGCACTCGAGCTGCAGCCCGTTGCGGATGTCGATGCCCGTGGGGCACGCGGTCACGCACTTGTTGCAGTCCACGCAGTCGCCGAGCACCGGCAGCGCGACCTTCGCGGCCTCACCCACTCCGGGCCTGCGCAGGTGCCCGCGCGGCTCGCCGCGGCGCACGTCGTAGCCCACGATGAGCGAGTCGTCGTCCTGCATCGCCGACTGCAGGCGCCCGTAGGGACAGAAGGCCACGCACAGCTGCTCGCGAAACCACACGTAGTTGAAGTGCAGCAGCCCCGTCACGGCGACCGCCCACGCGAAGGGCACCGGGTGCGCCGCGGGGCCCTCACGCACCATCGCGAGCAGCTGCTCGGCGGAGAGGAAGAAGCTCAAGGCCACGTGGCTGATGGCGAGCGAGACGAACAAATACGCCGCGTGTTTCACCCCCGCGCGCCCCACGCGCACTGCCGTCCACGGCGCCTTGGCCATCTTGAGCCGCCGCTCGCGCGGTCCGTCCACCCAGCGCTCGATGGGGCGGTACAGCCCCTCGAGGAACACGGTCTGCGGGCACGCCCACCCGCACCACACGCGCCCCAGCCACGCGGTGGCGAAGAGCAGCGCGAAGCCTGCCGTCGTGGCGAGGAAGAGGACGAGCCAGAAGTCCTGCGCGTTGAACGTGGCGCCGAAGAGGTAGAAGCGGCGCGCCGTCACGTCCAGGTACACCGCGGGGTGGCCGCCCACGCGCAAGAGCGGCAGCAGCAGGTAGAAGGCCATCAGCCCGGCGAAGAGCGCGCGCCTGCGGGTGAGGAAGCGCCCCTTCACGTCCGAGGGATGGATGGCCTCGCGGCGCCCGTCGGTGCGCAGCGAGGCGGAGCTCGGTGCAGGCGTCACGACTCGGGCTCACCCTGCGGCGCCTTGCCGGCCACCTCCTTGCCCTTGAGCGTGAGCACGTACGCGGCGAGCTGCTTCACGCGCTCTGCGCCCAGGGTGCGCTCCCATGCGGGCATGCCCTTCTCCACCACGCCGCCGGAGATGGTGTGGTGGATGTCCGTCGGCTTGCCGCCGTGCAGCCAGAACTTGTCCGTGAGGTTCGGTCCGATGAGCCCCTCGCCGCTCGCGCCGTGGCAGGCGGCGCAGGTGGACTGGAACGCGGCCTGCCCCGCCGCCGTCACCTTCGCGTCGTGCGAGAGCTTCACCAGCATGTCATCGGTGAGCGGGCCCTTCGCCGCCTCGGCCTGCAGCTTCGCGAGCTGCACGAGGTCCGCCTTCAGCGCCTCGCGCGGGTACACGCCCGCACCGAAGGTCTCGTAGTAGAGCCAGTAGCCCAGCCCGAACACGAGCGTGCCCCAGAGGATGGCGAGCCACCAGTTGGGCAGCCGGTTGTCCTGCTCCTCGATGCCATCGTAGACGTGGATGACACCGCTCTCGCTGCTCGCGTGCTTCGCGTCACTGCTCATGGCTGGAGGCTCCAGAAGAGGGGGGCGTGTCGCTCAGGGGCAGGGCCGCGAGCGCGTCGAAGTCACTGGGGCGGCGCAGGCCGTACACCCACGCCACCACGCCGAAGAAGACGGCGAGGAAGAGCAGCAGGCTGAAGAGCGGCAGGTGCACGTGCTCCATGCCTGCGTAGAAGGTCTTCCACATCAGGGCTGCCCTCCGCTCACCGAGGCGCTGGGCTGCTGCTCCGGTGCGTCCTGCTTCAGGTCCTCGGGGACGAACTGCGGCCCGCGCCCGATGCGCTGCAGGTAGGAGATGATGGCCACCATCTCCGAGTCCCAGGCCACCTCCACGCCCTGCTTCTCCAGGTCCGCGGCGATGCCCTCCGCCTGCTCCTGCTGATCCTGCAGCGCGAAGTCCACGTCCTCGTTCGTGTAGGGGACGCCCAGCTTCTGCATCAGCGCGAGCTTCTGCGGGGCGAGCTTCACATCCAGCGTGTTCTCGGCGAGCCACGCGAAGCTGGGCATGTTGGAGCCGGGGCTCGTCGCGCGCGGATCCATCAGGTGCGTGTAGTGCCAGAGGTTCGGGTACTTGCCGCCCACGCGCGCGAGGTCCGGCCCCGTGCGCTTGCTGCCCCACTGGAAGGGGTGGTCGTAGATGCTCTCCTCGGCGCGGCTCGCCTCGCCGTAGCGCTGCACCTCCGCGAGCATCGGGCGGATCATCTGCGAGTGGCAGGTGTAGCAACCCTCGCGCACGTACAGGTCACGCCCCTGCAGCTCGAGCGCGCTGTAGGGCTTCTGCGCGGTGGGAGAGTTGCTCGCCCCGTGCTTGCCCAGCACCGTGGGCAGGAGCTCCGCGACGCCACCCACCAGCACCGCGATGAGGGTGAAGGCGGTGAAGGCGAGCGGGCGGCCCTCCACGAGCGCGAACCAGCTCGGCGTGCCACGCGCGCGGGCCCGGCGAGCCCAGAAGGCCGCGCCGGTGCCCAGCGCGAGGATGAGCGCGAGCAGCACCGCCGCGGTCGCCGGCTTCGCCCAGCCGAGGAACACCGCCACCGCGATGATGGCGAGCGCGAAGACGAGCGGGTAGCCGGTGAGGATGCTGCCCCAGCCGGGCTCGGCCGCCTCCTCCTTCGCCTCCACCACCACCAGCACCTCGCCGTTCACGGGGTGCCCCGAGCGCGCGGTCTTCCAGAGGTTCCACGTCATCACGAAGAAGCCGACGAGGTAGAGCCCGCCGCCCACCACGCGCAGGACGTACATGGGCCAGATGGCCAGCAGCGTCTCCACGAAGCTCGGGTACATCAGCGTGCCGTCGGGGTTGGTCGCGCGCCAGAGCAGGCCCTGGTTCACGCCGCTCACCCACATGGCGACCACGTAGAGGAGGATGCCCACGGTGGCCATCCAGAAGTGCGCGTCCGCCGCGCGCTTGCTGTACAGCTTCGTCCCGTAGAGCCGGGGCATCAGCCAGTAGAACATGCCCGCGGCCATCAGCCCGTTCCACCCCAGCGCGCCCGCGTGCACGTGGCCGATGATCCAGTCGGTGTAGTGCGCGAGGCTGCTCACGCTCTTGATGCTGAGCAGCGGCCCCTCGAAGGTCGCCATGCCGTAGAAGGTGAGCGCGGCGATGAAGAACTTGAGGACCGGGTCCTCGCGCAGCTTGTGCCACGCGCCGCGCAGGGTGAGCACGCCGTTGAGCATGCCGCCCCAGCTCGGCGCCCACAGCGCCACGCTGAACACCATGCCGAGCGACTGCGCCCAGTCCGGCAGCGCCGTGTAGAGCAGGTGGTGCGGCCCCGCCCAGATGTACATGAACACCAGGGCCCAGAAGTGGATGATGGAGAGCCGGTACGAGTACACCGGCCGCTCCGCCGCCTTGGGCAGGTAGTAGTACATGATGCCCAGGATGGGCGTGGTCAGGAAGAAGGCGACGGCGTTGTGGCCGTACCACCACTGCACCAGCGCGTCCTGCACCCCGCTGAAGACCGAGTAGCTCTTGAGGGGGCTCAGGGGCAGCGCGAGGCTGTTCACGATGTGCAGCACCGCCACCGTGACGATGGTCGCGATGTAGAACCAGATGGCGACGTAGAGGTTCTTCTCGTTGCGCTTCGCCAGGGTCCAGAAGAAGTTGATCGCGAAGACGACCCACACGAGCGTGATGGCGATGTCGATGGGCCACTCCAGCTCCGCGTACTCCTTGGAGGTGGTGATGCCCAGGGGCAGCGTGATGGCGGCCGCGACGATGATGGCCTGCCAGCCCCAGAAGTGGATGCGGCTGAGCAGGTCGCTCGCCATGCGCGCTTTGAGCAGGCGCTGGGTGGAGTAGTAGACCCCGGCGAACATCATGTTGCCCACGAACGCGAAGATGACCGCGTTGGTGTGCAGCGGGCGCAGCCGGCTGAAGGTCAGCCAGGGCGTGCCGAAGTTGAGCTTCCACCACGCGAGCTGCGCGGCGCAGAGCAGGCCCACCAGCATGCCGACGATGCCGAAGAGCATGGCGGCGGCGATGAACCAGCGCGTGGGGGCGTCGTCGTAGACGATGCGCTGTTGCTGAGCGGAGGCTGCGTGGCTCACGAGAGGGGCTCCTTCGATTCGGCGGGGGCAGCGGGAGAGGCGGCGGGGTGCTCGTCCTCGAGCGGGATGAGGCTGAGGCGGTCCGCGTGCTCGTGGTCGCGCTGGCGCACGCTCACGAGGAAGAGCAGCACGCTGCTGCCGACCAGCATCAGGCTGACGAAGACCTGCAGGATGACGACGCTCATGCCCGCGCCTCTTGCAGCCCCTGCGCCAGCGAGGGCGTAGGGCGCGCGCGCTCGGGTGCGAGGCTGTAGGCGGTGAGCAGCAGCAGGCTGAGCGAGCTGAGCGGCATGGCCACCGCCGCTCGGAGCGGCGTCATCAGCCCCGCGAGGCAGGTGGCGATGGCGAGCACGTTGTAGGCGAGCGCGAGGGCCAGCGTGCGCCGCACCACCGCGCGTAATTTGCGCGAGAGGGCCAAAGCCTCGCGCAGCGGCGCAAGTCCTTCGCCGAGGAGGAAGAAGTCCGCCTTGCCCGGCATGACGGGGCGGTCGATGGCGGGGGTGCCCGCGCACAGGGCGGCCTCGAAGGCGAGGCTGTCGTTCACGCCATCGCCCAGGTACAGCGTGTCCTGGCGGTCGATGCGGCGCACCGCCGCGGCCTTGTCCTCGGGGCGCTGGCCGCCCAATGCATGCTCGGCCGGGACGCCCAGTGCGAGCGCCATCGCGCCCACCCGCTCGGGGGCATCCCCGGAGATGAGCCACACGCCCAGGCCTTCACTCTGCAGCGCGGCCACCTCGCGCCGCGCGTCCGCCCGCACCGCCTCGCGAAGGGAGAACACCGCGACGACCTGGCCGTTGAAGGTGAGCACTGTCCCCTCTCCCCCTGGGAGAGGGTCGGGGTGAGGGATGTGCGCCGTGCACCAGCCTCGCTTCCCCAGCCGCCACGCCCCCATCTCCAGTCCACATCCGGCCACCTCCACCACGCGCGCGCCCGCGGAGTACCGCGCCCCCACCCGAGACAGCGCCGCCGCCAGACACCGGCTCACCGGATGGTTGCTGCGGCTCACCATGTCGAAGGCCGCGTCACGGGCCTCGTGTGACAGTGCCTCCACGCACCGCGGGTCCACCAACTCCAGCCGCCCGAGCGTGAGCGTCCCCGTCTTGTCGAAGAGCACGCTGCGCACGCGGGGAAGCCGGTCGAGCAGGTCCGCGCGCCGCGAGAACAGCCCGATGCGCCGCAGCCGCGCCTGCGCGAGCTCGTACGCGAGCGGCACCGCGAGCCCGAGCGCACACGGGCAGGTGACCACGAGCAGCGCGACGGCCACCTCCAGCGCGCGCTGCGGCCCCGAGGGCCACCACAGCGCGAGGCCCGCGGCGGCAATCCCCAGCACCGCCACCGCCCAGCCGCGCGAGAGCGCATTCCAGAAGCGCGCGTGCAGCGGCACGCCGCCGGAGCCCTCGGGCGCCTGGCGCAGCAGGGCCACGAGCGGCGAGTCCGCGAAGTCACTCAGCGCGCGCACCCGCACCGCGGAGCCCGAGCCATTGAAGGCCCCCGCCGGCACGCGCTCACCCTGCGAGAGCTGCCTCGCCGCACTCTCCCCCGTAATCCAGTCGGTGCTGAAGCGGGCCGCCTCCTCGAGCAGCTCCGCGTCCACCGGGACCAGGTCTCCGGGCGCCACCACCATCACGTCGCCCTCGCGCACCTGCGGGGCACGCACGGTGGCGAGCGCGGCCCCCTCCTCGCGGCGCACCACGAGGCCGTCCGCGCCGTCGTCCTCGAGGAGGAAGCGGCGGTTGCGCTCGATGACCCGCTGCTGCAGCCAGCGGCCCACGAGCATCAGGGTGACGAAGGTGTTGAGCGTGTCGAAGTACGCGAGGTCTCCGCGTCCGTCGCGCACCTTCAACAGGCTCGTCGCGTACACGAGCAGGATGCCCACCGCGATGGGCAGGTCCAGGTGCAGCACGCCGCGTCGCACGCCCTGCACTGCGGTGCGCAGGAAGGGCCAGCCGCCCACCAGCACCACCGCGGTGGAGAGCAGCACGGAGAGCCGCGTGAAGAGCGCGAACAGGTCCCCCTCCGCCGGGGAGAGCCCCAGGTAGAAGGCGACCGAGAACATCATCACGTTCATGGTGAGGGCCGCGCACACGCCGAGGCGCACGGGCAGGTCCCGGCTCGCGGCGCCGGGGCGCTTGCGCGGCGGGCCGAAGAGGTAGCCGAAGCGCTCCACGCTGGTGAGGTAGGCGCCCACGTCGAAGCGGCCCTGCGCCCAACGCAGCCGCAGCGTGCCCAGCGCCGGATTCACCGTGAGCGAGGCGCCTCCGCCCTGGCGGCGGAACAGCTCCTCCATCAGCCACACGCACGCGGCGCAGTGCAGGCCCTGCACGTCCAACTGCAGCGCGCACAGGGAGCCCGCGCCGTCGGCCTCGGCGCGCGCGAGCAGCGGCTCGAGCCAGGCGCGGCTGCGCTGGGTGGGCACCTCGAGCGCGGGCGCGCCCTGCCCTCCGGCGAGCGCGTAGTAGCGCGTGAGCCCCTGCTCCTGCAGCAGGCCGTACACGGACTCACAGCCGGCGCAGCAGAAGCGCGCGGGGACGACGCCCTCGGGCACGGGGCTTCCACAGTGGAGACAGGGGGCGGGTGCGTGCATGTGGAGGGGGCCCACTGCGAACGGCATGCCCATTGCGAGAGAGCCCCGCATGGACCCACTCCTCTCCTCTCCCGTGCTCGCGGGCGCTGCCGGTGCGCTCATGGTGGGCGTGACGGGCAGCGTGCACTGCCTCCTCATGTGCGGACCGCTCGCCTGCGCGAGCCTTCCCACGGTGCAGCGCGCGGGGCGCACGAGGGCGATGGCCGCCTACCAGGCAGGGCGCGTGCTCGCGTACGCCTCGATGGGGGCGCTGCTGGGCGCGCTGGGAGGAGGCGTCACGCGGGCGCTCGCGGTGAGCACCCGCCCCTACCTGCCCTGGCTCATGGCGGCGGCGCTGGTGGCGAGCGCGCTGGAGCTGGGCAAGCGGCTGCGGCCCCTTCCCAGGCTCTCGCGGCTCGCGAGCGGGCTCGCGCGGGTGGGCGCAAAGTTTTCGCCGGCGCTGCGGGCCGGTGCAATGGGTGCGCTCACCCCGCTGCTGCCCTGCGGGCTGCTGTACGGCGTGTACCTCGCGGCGCTCGCGGCGGGCAGCGTGGGGGGCGGGGCGCTGGTGATGGGGGCCTTCGCGCTCGGGGGGCTCCCGGCGCTGCTCGGGGCGCAGCTGCAGGCGGGCCTGTGGCAGCGCGGAGGGCCGAAGCTCGCGGGCTTCGTCCTCAGGCGCGCGGTGCCGCTGCTCGCGGCGGTAGTGCTCGTGGTGCGCGCCGTCGTCACAAAGGGCCGCTGCCACTAGTCTTCCCTCTCCCCCTGGGAGAGGGGACATTTCCTCAATGCGCCGTGAGCGGCTCGAGGCTCTCCCACTGCACGCTGGGCTGCACGCGCGGCGTCACGCGCAGCAGCCCGGCATCGGGCGGCTCGCGGGAGAGCTGCGCGAACAGCGCCTCGGCGCGCGGTATCTCCTCGGGCTGCGCGACGCCCACGCGCGGGCGCACGATGAGGTCGATGAGCTGGCAGCCCTCCTCGGCGTGGCCGCGAAAGCGGCCCAATGCGCTGCTCTGGTAGGAGAGGGGCCGCAGCCCGTCCCGGTCCGCGAGCGCGAGGAAGCGCAGCATCACGCCCAGCTCCACCGCGCCGATGAGCAGCTCCTCGGGGCGCCACTGGCCGCCGCCGTTCCCGAGCCCCGTGCTGAGGCACGGCGCGTCGTCTCCGTTGAGCAGCGCGGCCCTTCCGCCCTGCCACTGCACCCACGTCTCCACTGCGTCCGCGGTCGCCCTCTCGCTCATGGTGCGCCTGTCACCTGTGTCTGGCCCGGGTTCAGGACCACTGTGCCTTGCCCACCCGCGCGCCGCAGCCTGCACGCGCGACCAGCATGCGGTGCGCGGGCCTCGTCCGGCCGGTGTGCAGGCGGCCAGGCTCCCGCGTGCCCCCGGGTCGTGTGGGAGTGTCGCGCCCGCTCCACGGATGCACGGCGCCGGACCCACTCACCGGTACGCAGGTGCAACCGCATCCTTCCCTGACCACCTGGCGTGCCTGCGTGCACGCCTTCGCCAGGAGGGGCATGCCGTGCTCTCGGACACACTTCGCCTGCGGGTCAGCCGCATCGAGTCGGAGACGGAGGACATCCGCACCTACGAGCTGGTGCCGCCTCCCACTGCACGCCTTCCGCCCTTCGAGGCCGGGGCGCACCTGGAGGTGCGCGTGCCCGGTGGCCCCTTGCGCCAGTACTCGCTGTGCAACGACCCGCAGGAGACGCACCGCTACGTCATCGCGGTGCAGCGCGAGCACCACGGCCGCGGCGGCTCGCGCGCGATGCACGAGCGGGTGCAGGTGGACGACACGCTGCTCACCAGCCTCCCGCGCAACCAGTTCCCGCTGGTGCCCGCGCCCTTCACGCTGCTGGTCGCGGGAGGCATCGGCATCACGCCGCTGCTCGCCATGGCGGAGCAGCTCGCGC
This sequence comes from Aggregicoccus sp. 17bor-14, assembly GCF_009659535.1. Lineage (NCBI taxonomy): Bacteria > Pseudomonadati > Myxococcota > Myxococcia > Myxococcales > Myxococcaceae > Aggregicoccus > Aggregicoccus sp. 17bor-14. The sequence goes on along the minus strand of NZ_VJZZ01000016.1, from coordinate 59,446 downwards.
GCACCGGCGCCCCCTTCGCGCTGCACTACTGCACGCGCAGCCCCGCGCGCACGGCCTTCCGCGTGCGCCTGAGCGAGCCGCGCTTCCGCGGCCGGGTGCACCTGCACCACGACGGCGGAGACCCTGCACGCGGGCTGGACGTGCGCGCGCTGCTCGCCGAGCGCCCCGGCGGCGCGCACCTGTACTGCTGCGGCCCCGCGCCGCTGATGGGCGCCGTGCGCGACGCGGCGGAGGTGGGCGGCTGGCCGCAGGAGACGGTGCACTTCGAGGCGTTCACGGCGGAGGGCACGAACGTGCTCACCCAGCGCCCCGGGGACGGCACCTTCGAGGTGGCGCTCAAGCGCAGCAACCGCGTGCTCCACGTGCCGCCGGGGATGAGCATCCTCAACGTGCTGCGCACCCACGGCGTGCAGGTGCCCAGCGACTGCGAGTCGGGCAGCTGCGGCACCTGCCTCACGGGGCTGCTGGGCGGCGAGCCGGACCACCGGGACTGCTTCCTGGAGGCAGGGCAACGTTCTCGCAACATCCTGGTGTGCGTGAGCCGGGCGCGCTCGCGCCGCCTGGAGCTGGACCTGTAGCCGCACGAGGGCGTGGACAGGGCGCGCGGGAATGGGCAGGTAGAGCCCATGACTCTCCCGAGCGCACCTCCGCCCGAGCGCGGCCTCTTCTGCAACCGCACCCTCAACATGCGGGCCATCAAGGCCGTGGGCTACGACATGGACTACACGCTCATCCACTACCGGGTGGAGGCGTGGGAGCAGCGCGCGTACGAGCACATGCGCGAGCAGCTCGTGGCCAAGGGCTGGCCCGTGGGGCATCTGCAGTTCGACCCGGGGCTCGCGATGCGCGGGCTCATCATCGACACGCTCAAGGGCAACCTGCTCAAGGCGAACCGCTTCGGCTTCGTGAAGCGCGCGCTGCACGGGACGAAGCCCCTGGAGTTCGAGCGCCAGCGCACGGAGTACTCGCGCACGCTCATCGACCTCGCGGAGCGGCGCTGGGTGTTCCTCAACACGCTGTTCAGCCTCTCCGAGGGCTGCCTCTACGCGCAGCTGGTGGAGCTGCTGGACGCGGGGAAGCTCCCTGGCAGCCCCATGGGCTACGCGGACCTCTACGAGCACGTGCGCCGCAGCCTGGACGCCACGCACATGGCGGGGGCGCTGAAGGCGGAGATCGTCGCGGACCCGGACCGCTTCGTGCTGCTGGACCCGGACGTGCCGCTCGCGCTGCTGGACCAGAAGCACGCGGGCAAGAAGCTGCTGCTCATCACCAACAGCGAGTGGGCCTACACCGCGCCGATGATGCGCTACAGCTTCGACCGCTTCCTGCCCAAGGGGATGACCTGGAGGGACCTGTTCGACGTGGTCATCGTGAGCGCGCGCAAGCCGGAGTTCTTCACCACGCGCTCGCCGCTCTTCGAGGTGGCCACGGAGGAGGGGCTCCTGCGCCCGCACCAGGGGCCGCTCAAGAGCGGCGTGCCGTACCTGGGCGGCAGCGCGGTGGAGATCGAGCGCACCCTCGGCCTGAGCGGGGACGAGATCCTCTACGTGGGCGACCACATGTTCGGCGACGTGCACGTGACGAAGAACGTGCTGCGCTGGCGCACGGCGCTGATCGTGCGCGAGCTGGAGGACGAGGTGCGCAGCATCGCGGCCTTCCGCGCGACCGAGCAGCGCATCGCGGAGAAGATGGAGCAGAAGGAGCGGCTGGAGGCGGAGGCCGCGCAGGTGCGGCTCGAGCTGCAGCGGCGCCGCGACCACTACGGCCCGCGCACCGACATCCCCGAGAGCGAGCTGCACGCGCGCGCACTGGCCTTGCGCGCCCAGCTCGAGGCGCTGGACGCGGAGATCGCCCCGCTGGTGCGCGCAGGTGGAGAGCTGAGCAACCCGAGCTGGGGCCTGCTCAGCCGTGCGGGCAACGACAAGAGCCACCTGGCGCGGCAGATCGAGCGCTACGCGGACATCTACACGAGCCGCGTGTCCAACTTCCTCTTCGCGACCCCGTTCGTGTACCTGCGCAGCCCGCGCGGGAGCCTCCCGCACGACCCCACGCTGCCCGGCGGCACGCCCGTGTTCGGCAGCGCCGCCGACAGCCCCTGATGTGTCCTTCCTCTCCCCCTGGGAGAGGGCCAGGGTGAGGGTGCCGGGCGAAGCATGAGTCCCTGTGGCAGAGTCTCCGGAATACCCTTCCCGACCTGAGGACGGCTGAGTGGCACCTCGCTTTCTCGTGCGCGCGTTGGAGCCCGTCATCCGCGCCCTGCTCGCTCACGGTCCGCACGACGCGGTGGACGGGTTCAAGCTCTTCGCCGTCCCAGCCGAGAGCAGACGCTTGGTGAAGGGGCTCGAGCTGCTGCGTGCAGTGGATCCACGCCGTTACCGCCGCGCGCAGCGCTACGCCCATCGGCTCATCGCAGCCCATCGCACGGATTACGACACGGACACGGGAGGGTGCTTTCTCAACAGGGCCAACCTGGACTCCCCCCTGAACGTCGCGGTGGAGGTGCTACGGCTGGGAACCTACGGCCGCTTCGTCGCGGGCAAGGGCGTCGCTTACAAGGGAGCCTGGATCGAGCGGCTGGATCGGATCGCTGCACACGAGAAGTTCCGCTTCCTCTGGCGTCATGCTCAGCGCGAGAGATGGGACGAACCGAGCCGCAGCGCCTGGCTGCGCGAATGGGTCGATTACGAGTCCCGGCTTCTCCTCGAACACCGCGCAGAGAAGCTGGGCACACCGTTCTCGGAGTCAGCCTACGAGCAACGACGTGCAGCGATTCCGCAGACCTTCCTGCGTGCACGCGACCTCATCACGGCTTTCGACACCAGCATCGACAAGTGGCACGGGCGCCACTGAGCGCTGTTCCACCCCGAGACCTCACCACTTGAGCAGCGCCTTCCACTCCGGGTCGTGGTGCCACGTGCGCTGCACCTGCCAGCCCTGCGCGCGCCCGCGCCACGCGGCGAGCTTCCCCTCCGCAGCGCGCTTGTCCGCGACGTAGAAGAGCACCTCGAGCCGCCCGCCGCTCACCACGTGCCCGTAGTGCAGCGCGAGCCCCGCGAGTGACTCCACCAGCGTGTCCTCCAGCGCCTGCGCCGCCTGGTGCTCCTCGGCGGGCGGAATGCCCTGCGCGTCCGCGTTGCGGTACGCGATCGTCACCACGAGCTGGTCCTCGTACGCCAGGTGGTCCAGCCGCTTGAGCGCGAGGTTCAGCGTGGCCATCGCCGCGCGGCCCTGCGGGTTCTTGCCCTGCAGGAAGGAGAAGGTGTCGCGCGGAGCCGCGGCGAGGGCAGCGACGCGGGCCTGCAGCTCGGCGGGCGGGACGAAGGCCTCCGCCGCCTCCTCCACGAGCTGGATGCCGCCCACCCAGCGCTCCACGTCGTCCTCGCCCAGCAGTGCATCCAGTGAGAGGAACGCCACCATGCTGCGCGCCTCGGGCTCCAGCGCGGCGAAGGCGGGGTGCCACACGCGCAGGTTCAGGCGCGCGCGGGCGTCGTCCGGCTCGAGGGCGCAGCGCAGGTCGGCGATCGCCGCGTCCTGTCCCGCGACGTTGAGGGTGAAGGCGGTCGCGCCCGGCGTGGGCGGACGCGCGGGGTGGAAGCGCCAGCCCTGCAGGTCGTGCGGCGCAGCCTGGCACCAGGCCTCGGTCAGCTTGCGCAGCGGGAAGTTCCCCTCGGCCGTGAGCGAGAGGTCGATGACGCCGTCGCGCGCGCGGCCCAGCTCCCAGTGCAGCTCGGGGTGCAGCGCGCTCACCTCCGCGCCGAGCAGCTCCTGCAGCTCGGGGTTCAGGCCCATGCGCACTGCGTGCTCGAAGCGGGGGCGCTCTGCGGAGAACCAGCGCCAGAAGGCCGCGATGCGCTCGGCGACCTCGGGGGCGAGCGGGCGCAGAGGGATGACTGCGCGCGCAGGAGCGGGTGGCGGTGTCGTGCGCTGCGGGCGCAGGCGCTGCGTGAGGCGCTCGAGGGTGGTGCGCAGGAAGGAGGTCATCGGAGCCCTCTGCTCATCGCAGGTGCCGCGAGCGATGCCAAGAGGCGGGCGCGCAGTGTGAAGCGCCCTTCCCTCACCCCGTCCCTCTCCCGGGGGGAGAGGGGACATTGTCACGGCGTGAAGTCAGGGCCGCGCAGGAAGGAGAGCTCCTGGGCGACCTCGAGGTGCGTCGCGGCGCCATCGAGCGTGGCGTTCGGGACCGCTCCAGGGGTGAGGCGCGTGTCCACGGCGTTCTCCCGCCTCGGCAGCTCGAGCACGTGCACACCCGCGGGCAGGGGCTTCTCGAACGTCGCTCGCAGCACCTGGTCGAAGTCCGGCGCGCGTCCCAGCGCATGCACGAGGTAGCCCTCGCGCCCCTCGCCCACCACGAGGTAGCGCAGCTGCGGCAGCGCCGGTGCATCCGCCTTCAGGGGCGCAGCGTGCAGCACGCGCCGCACCCGCACCGTCACGTCCTTCTGCAGCACCGTCCCGCCACCATCGAAGCTGCCGCGGTACAGGGCCGCGTGGAACGTGCGCACCTTGCCGGCCATGAGCTGGCTCAGGTCGAAGCGCTCGGGGTCCAGCGTGTAGAGCCCGCGCGCGAAGTCCGCTGGCAGGCCCTTCCCTGTGAGCTCTACCTGCAGCAGCAGCTGCACGTCGTGCGGCGGGTGGAACATCGGGATGTGGCTCGCGTAGAGCGCGCTGCCCTGGCCGAAGAGCACCATGCCGTGGCTGCCCATCCGCACGGGCGGCGCGGCGTTCAGGGCGAGGACGAGGAGGAGCGGGAGGACGGGCATCGCGTGCGTCTCCGTGACACCAGAGAGGGACGCGGGTCGTTCCCGCACTTCACCCACTCCCCACGAGTGGTCGCGGGTCGGCCCGCGCGCGCCGCGCTTCTACACCGGCGGGCCCGCCGTCGCTAGGGGGTCGGCACCTCCGCCTGAAGCTGCTCGAGCTGCTGCGTGTAGTCGGCGAGCGGCGCGAGTCCCATCGCCGCGCGGCGAGCGTCCACGCCTTCCGGGTCCTCCATCGTGCGCGGCACGGGCAGCCCTTCCGGGCGGTGGAACTGCGTGCCGTAGCGCTGCGGCTTGCCCTCGGCCACCAGCACGCGGTCGGTGAGGTAGGCCACGCTCTTCTTCGCCGCCTCGCCCGAGGCCGCGGCCCCCTCGAGCAGCGCGAGGCACTGCTTCTGGAACGCGAGGTCCCCATCCGCGTGCTGCACCAGCAGCCACGCCGCCTGCGCGCCGCGCTCGCCCACCTGCGAGCGCGTGGGCCAGCCGCCCTTCGTCACCTGCTCCTTCAGCCACTGCGTGTTCTGCTGCTCCACCGCACGCAGGCGCGCCGTGGCCGCCTCGTCCCGGTAGTCGCTCTTCTCCACCGCCGCGCGCGCCACCTGGTCCTCGGCCATGCGCTGCAGCAGCGCATCGCGCAGCGCGGGGTCGCTCGCGAGGGTGAGCTTCGCCTCGTTCTCCGCCACGCGGGCGGCCACGGCCGCGAAGCCCTCCTCCGCGCGCGCAGCCGCGAGGTCCGGGTCCTGCTGCAGGTGCGCCGCGTGCGCGAAGCCCGCGTCCGCCGCGCGCTGCAGCCAGGTGAGCGCCTCGGCCGTCTGGCCCGCGAGCGACGCCGCGCACGCCGCGTTGTACAGCGCCGCGTCCTCGCGCACGCCGAGCTCCCACGCGCGCCGGTACAGCTCCAGAGCCGCCGTGGTGTCGCCCACGCTCGCGCGCCGGTCCGCCTCACCCGCGAGCTTGCGGCCCTCGGCCTCGGGAGCGAGCGCGGCGGGAGGCGGCGCGACGAGGGACGCTGCAGGGGCCTTCGCCGCCTCGCGCCCGCCATGCGCACAGCCCACCAGCGAGAGCGAGACGAGGAGACTGACGACGAGGCGCATGCAGGGAGCTCCCAACGGCGTGGACGTTCACGCCAGTCTCCCTCTCTACCGCGAGCACACCGCACAGAGGAAATGCGCCGGCGTGGGGCTCGCGTGACCCGGCCCCTGCGCATCCTGCTGCAGGGGAAAGTTGCAGCGCACGAGGGGCGCCTACCTCACGCCCACTGTGTGCACCGGCAGCCCATCAGCGCCCCATGTAGTCGAGGCACAGCAGCACCAGCGTGAACACGTGCGTGCTCATCAGCGCCCCCAGCGCCAGCCCCGACACGTCGTGCTGCGCCTTCTTCGCCTGCTCCATCATCTGCGGCATGACGTCCTCCTTCCGCGGTGCAGAGTCGTGCGCCGCGCACACGACAGCAGAGAGCAAGGCGCGGGCCACGCGCGTGCACGCAGCGAAGTGCGCGGAAGTTCGATGGGTCTTCGCGCAGTGCGGGCAGGCGGGCGAAGGAGCTCGTGCGGCGCTCGCGGGATGCGCGCGTCCCACGGGCGCACGGCGCACTGCTCGCGATGCGCTCGGGACGGGCGCGTCCCACAAGTGCACAGCGCACTGCTCACGATGCGTTAGGGATGCTCGCGTCCCACGGGCGCACAGTGCCGAGCGTGCCTCCCTCACCCCGACCCTCTCCCAGAGGGAGAGGGAGGACACGGGCAAACAGTCGAAGCGTGAAAGGGGCTCTACGCGGGGTGCGCTGCGGCGCTCGCTCCGCTCACTCCCGGAAGGGGCTCTCGACGCGCGCTCCGGCGCGGCGCCTCACTCCCGGGGTCTCTCTGCCGGCCCGTCACTGCGCGCCGGCTCCTGCTCTCATCTTCCCGCGGCCTGGACAGGCCCGCGGGATGTCGCGCACTAGCCGTGGATGTACTGGGCGCAGAGGACGACGAAGCCGAGGACGTAGCCGCTCATCAGCGCGCTGAGCCCGAAGGAGGTGAGGTCGTGGCTGTTCTTGGCGAGGGTGCTCATGGCGTGTGCTCCAGGGGTTCGTGGCGTCCGCACCTTTGCGTCCGCACATCCCTTCCATGAGCATGGCGCGTGCCAACGCCCGGGGGCCTCCAGGGCGCTGCGAAAAAGCCCGTGGGTTCAGCCCTCTACGAGGGGCGTTGGACCCCGGGGCTACGCCCGCAGGGCAGAGCGCGCTCTCCTGCCTGCTCTCGGCGCTCGCCGCTTGCGGGATGCGCGCTTCCCAGATGCGAACAGCGTCCCGGTTACGGTGCGGCGTGGACCATGGTGGCGCCCGAAGGCGCTCCCGTGGGCTTGAAGACCACGTCGCTGAAGCTGAGCGTGGAGCGGCCGCGCTTCTTGAAGAAGAGCAGCCCGCCCTCGCCGTCCACCACCATGCGGGTGAGCACCGCGCCCACCTGCGGGTGGCTGCGGAAGTCCATCTCCACGTCGAGCCGGTCGATGAGGATGCTCGGGTACTTCGAGGGGCGGAAGCGCAGGCGGCGCACCTGTCCGCTCGTGGGATCCACCAGCGCCTCGCCCTCCATCACCGCCGGGTCGCGCTCGCCCGCGGGCTCGAAGTGCACGACCAGGAGGCGCGGGTCTCGCGCGTCCGGTCCCACCACGCTGAAGCGGTGGCGCGGCTGGTTCTCCGCGGTGAAGGGCAGCTCGAAGGACATCCCCTTGTCGTCCTCCTTCTTCTCCGGCCCCTCCTTCGTCTCGCGCTCCTCGGCCTCGCGCCGGCGCAGCGCCGTCACGTCCTTGCCGTCGTCCACGGCGCGCAGCACCGCGCTCGTGCGCTTGCCCTCCTGCTCGCTGATGCGCCGCACCCGCTCGTAGGTGTGCGTCACGCGCCCCTTGCCGTCGCGCTCCTCGGTGACCGAGGTCACCGTCATCGCCTGCAGCCGCTCCTTCACCAGGTAGCTCACGCCCGGCGTGGCCTCGCGGATGCGCGCGAGCAGCGCGGGCAGGTCGACGTCCTGCGCGCGCGCAGGCGTGGCGAGGAGCACGAGCAGGAGCGCAGCTGCGAGACGGAGCACGGTCACCGGAGGCCTCCAGAGGGAGGGCGGCGTTTACACCGTTCTGCAGCTCTGCGGGAAGCTGAACCGTTGGTGCTACAACGGTGTGGTGCGGGTGCACAGGGGCGCAGGTGGGAACCCGACTCCCTCACCCCGACCCTCTCCCAGGGGGAGAGGGAGGACGCGGGTCAGGCCGTAGCGTTCTGCGCGGGGGCCGGGGCGCGCACCTCGAACGGGAGGCGCAGCCGCGCGCGGCAGCCCTTCTCTCCCGCGCGGTTCTCGAGCCGCACGCTGCCGCCGTGGGCTTCGGCGATCTGCCGGCTCAGCGCGAGCCCGATGCCGCTGCCGTTGGGCTTGGTGGTGAAGAAGGGCACGAAGAGGTTCGCGGTGTCCGGCAGGCCCGGCCCCTCGTCCTCGACCCACACCTCGAGGGCTCCGGGCGCCACCACGCTCCACGACAACCAGACGCGGCCCTGGGTCTCCAGCGCCGCGTCGGCCGCGTTGCGCACCAGGTTGATGAGCAGCTGCTCCAGCTGGTCGCCGTCCGCGCGCAGCGTGAGCTCGGGGCCCGCGCGCACCTCCACGGCGAGGCGCTTCTCCAGGCTCGCCACGCGCCGCACCCACTCGCTCACGGCCACGGTGCCCAGGGAAGGTGGCGGCAGACGCGCGAGCCGCGCGTAGCTGCTCATGAAGCGGCTGAGGCTCGCGCTGCGCCGCGCGATGACCGCGAGCCCGCTCGCCGCGTCCTCGTCCCAGTCCGAGGGGCGCGGCTGCTGCGTGAGCGCGTCCTGCAGGCCCGCGGCAATCGAGTGGATGGGGGCGAGCGAGTTGTTGATCTCGTGGCTGAGCACGCGGATGAGCCGCTTCCACGCCTCGCGCTCCTCCTCGCGCAGCGCCGCGCCCAGGTCCGCGAGCACCACCAGCGTGTGCGGCAGGCCGTGCTGGCGGAAGGAGGAGCGGCGCAGCTCGTAGGGGCCGCCCTCGTGGCCCGGCGTGCTCACCGCGAAGGTGGGGCTCACCCGGCGCGGCGCCGCGCCCTCGAGCAGCTCCCCGAGGGCGAGCGCCTCCGCCGCCTGGCCGAGCAGGTCGCGCCGGCCCCTGCCCATCAGCCGCTCGCCCGCCTTGTTCACGAGCCGCAGGCGCGCGCCCTCGTCGAAGGCGAGCACCGCCACGTCGATCTCCTCCATCACCTTGGAGAGCAGCTCGCCGGCCTCCAGCGCGCCGAGCCGCTGCTCGCGCAGCGTCTCGCCGAGCACGTTGGCCTCGAGGAAGACCTCACCGAGCGGGTCGTTGAGCCGGCCGCCGCGCCCGCGCACGCCGTAGTCGCCCTGGCGCAGCGCGAGCAGCAGGTTGCTCACCGTCTGCAGGGGCCGCGTCACGCGCTCGCGCACCGCGAGCGCCGCGCCGCCCCACACGCAGAGGATGAGGGCGGAGAGCGTCCAGCGCACCTTCAGGCTGAAGTCCCCGTCCCAGAGGATCCACAGCGCGGTGACGGAGCCGGGCAGGCCCGCCAGCAGCGTGAGGAGGAGGACGTGGACGTCGTGCTTGAGGGGCTGGCGCCGCCTCTTCATCCCTACCCCTTCTGACCCTTGGCGGCGCTGGTGATGTCGAAGTGCTGCATGCGCCGGTAGAGCGCGCTGCGGCTGAGGCCCAGCGCGCGCGCCGCGTCGCTCACGTTGCCCGCGTGCCGCACGAGGCTCTTCTGGATGAGGTGGCGCTCCACGTCCTCCAGCGTCATCTCCTCGAGCCGCGCGCTGCCGCCCTCGCCGCCGCCGCGCCGGCGCAGCAGCAGGTCCTCGGCGCCCACCGTGTCGCCCTGGGCCATGAGCAGCGCGCGCTCCACCGCGTGCTCCAGCTCGCGCACGTTGCCCGGCCAGGTGTAGGCGATGAGCGCCTCGAGCGCGCCCGAGTCGAAGCGCATCCCGGGCCGGCCGTACTTCTGGCCCTGCACGTCCAGGAAGTGCGAGGCGAGGATGGGGATGTCCTCGGTGCGCTCGCGCAGCGGCGGCAGCTGCACCTCCACCGTGTTGAGCCGGTAGAGCAGGTCCTCGCGGAAGCGCCCCTCCTCCACCGCCTTGCCCAGGTCCGCGTTCGTCGCGCTCACCACGCGCACGCTCACCCGGCGCACCTTGCTGCTGCCCACCGGGTGCAGCTCGCCCGTCTGCAGCACGCGCAGGAGCTTCGCCTGCTGGCTGGGCGGCATGTTGCCGATCTCGTCGAGGAACAGCGTGCCCCCGTCCGCGAGCTCGAAGCAGCCGATGCGGTCGCTCTTCGCGTCCGTGAAGGCGCCCTTCACGTGGCCGAACAGCTCGCTCTCGAAGACGCCCTCGGAGAGGCCGCCCGCGTTCACCGCGACGAACGGGGTGCCCGCGCGCCCGCTCAGCGCGTGCAGGGAGCGCGCGACCACCTCCTTGCCCGTGCCGTGCTCGCCCGTGATGAGCACGTTCGCGCTGCTGCTCGCCACGCGCTCGATGAGCTTCTTCACCGGCAGCATCGCGCGGCTCTCGCCGAGGAAGGCGGGGCGCTCGCCCTTGGCGCGCAGGTGGGTGTTCTCCTCTTCCAGCCGGCGCGTGCGCTTGAGCGCGCGGCCCAGCTCCAGCTGCGTGCGCAGCGTGGCGAGCAGGCGCGTGTTGTCCCAGGGCTTCTGCACGTAGTCGCGCGCCCCGCGGCGCATCGCCTCCACCGCGCCCTCCACGCTGCCCCACGCCGTCATCACGATGACCGGGAGGTTCGCGTCGTGGCTGCGCAGGTTCTGCAGCAGGTCGAAGCCCTCCTTCCCGCTCGTGGTGTCGCGCGTGTAGTTGAGGTCCATCAGCAGCAGGTCGAAGTCCTGCCCCTCCAGCGCGCTGATCACGCCGGCGGGCGACTGCGTGGTGACGACCGAGAAGCCGTCGCGCTTGAGCAGCAGGCGCAGCGCCTCGAGCACGTCCGCCTGGTCGTCGGCGACGAGGATGCGTGGCTGCTGCGGAGCGGGGGCGGGAGCGGGGGTGGTCACGGGGGAGGCGGACTCGTAAGCAGGCTGGGACACGGCGGTCACCACTCTAACCAGAAGGTCTCGGGTGGGGGGACATCCCTCACCCCTTCCCCCTCCCGGAGGGAGAGGGGACTGTTCCCTAGCCGCGGCGCAGGACCACGGCGGGGTCTACTCCGGCTGCCCGGCGGGCAGGCAGCCAGCTGGCCACGAACGCCACGCCGGCGAGCAGCGCGGGCACCGAGGCAAAGACGGCGGGGTCCAGGGCACCGACCCCGAAGAGCAGCCCCGCGATGCTGCGGTGCGCGGCGAGCGCGAGCGCGAGCCCCACCGCGAGCCCCAGCCCCACGCGCCGCAGCGACTGCCCCACCACGAGCGAGAGGAGGTCGCGGCGCTGCGCGCCCAGCGCCATGCGCACGCCCATCTCGTGCGCGCGCTGCGCCACCGCGTAGCTCATGACGCCGTAGATGCCCACGGCCGCGAGGACGAGCGCGAGCGCGCCGAAGACGCCGAGCAGCAGCGTGCGGAAGCGCGGCGCGCCGAGCCCGCGGGCGAGCATCGCCTCCAGCGTCATCTCGTCGCCCAGCGGCACGCTGGGGTCCAGCGCGCGCAGCTCCTCGCGCATGACGCCCGCGAGCCGCTCGACCGGCATGCCCCCGGCCGCACGCACCACCAGCTGCGGGGCGCGGTAGGGCGACTGCACGCTGGGCTGGTAGAGCGTGGGGCCTGGGGCCGTGTCGAGGCCGTCGTAGGCGACGTCCCCCACCACGCCCACCACCGTGTACCAGTCCGGCTTGCCTTCCACCTGGCCCATGGAGATGCGCTTGCCCAGCGGGTCCTGGTCCGGGAAGGCCGCGCGCACGAAGGCCTCGCTCACCACGATGACCTGCGGCGCTCCAGCCACGTCGTCGCTCTTCTGCAGCAGGCGCCCTGCGCGCAGGGGCACCCGCAGCGTCTCGAGGAAGCCAGGGCTCACGACGTTGGTGATCGCCTGCGGCGGGTTCGCCAGGTTCTCCGGGGTGCCCTCCACCCGGTAGCTGTTGCCGCGCTGGTCTGCGCCGGCCGGCACGCTGAGCCCCAGGCCGGCGCCCGCCACCTCCGGGCGCGCCGCGAGCCGCGCGAGCAGCTGCTGCTGGAAGGCGAGCAGCGCCGCGTCCTCCTGGTAGCGCGTGCCGGTGAGGTTGAGCCGCCCGGTGTAGATGCCCTCCGCGTCCACCCCCGGGTCCACCTGCTGCAGCTTGTAGAAGCTCTTGAGCATCAGCCCCGCGCCCAGCACCAGCACGAGCGCGAGCGCGACCTCGGCCACCACCAGGACCCCGTGCGTGCGGCCGCGAAACGCCTCTGCGCTGCCTCGCCCCAGGGACGCCTGCGGGCTCTGCTGGCTGCGCTGCAGCGCGGGCACCAGCCCCACCCCCACGCCCGTGGCCACCGCCGTCGCGAGCGCGAAGAGGAGCACCCGCCCGTCCATCCCCACCTCACCCGCGCGCGGAAGCGCCCGGCCCGCGAGCGCGACGAGCGCGTCCGTGCCCCACAGCGCGAGCAGGAGCCCCAGGGCGCAGCCCAGCAGCGCGAGCAGCACGCTCTCGGTGAGCAGCTGGCGCACGAGCCGGCCGCGGCTCGCCCCCAGCGCGATGCGGATGGCCAGCTCCTTCTGCCGCACCGCCGCGCGCGCGAGCTGCAGGTGCGCGACGTTGGAGGCCGCGAGCAGCAGCACGAAGCCCACCGCGCCCAGCAGCACCCACAGGAGCAGCCGCACGTTGCCCACCGTGGCCTCGTGCAGGCTCGCCGCGCCCAGGTGCAGGTCCCCCTGCGTGTCCGGGTAGGTGGCCGCGAGCCGCTCGCCGAGCGCCGCGAGCTCGCTGCCCGCGGAGGCGAGGCTCGCCCCCGGCGCGAGCCGTCCCGTGAGCTGGAAGGCGCGCCAGCCCTTCGAGGTGCGCGCCGCCTGCTGCGAAGCGTTGGGCGTGCTCGCCTGGGTGAGCCACAGCTGCGCCCGCGTGTTGGGCACCGCGAAGGTGTCCGGCATCACGCCTACCAGCGTGTAGGGCTGGCCACTGAGCGTGAGCGTGCGGCCGAGCGCCTGCGGGCTGCCGCCCAGCTGCTGCGCCCAGAAGGAGTGGCTCACCACCACCTCCGGTGCCTCGGGGGTGCGCGGGTCGAGCGTGCGGCCCAGCTCCGCCTGCACGCCGAACACCTCGAAGAAGGGCCCGTCGGTGAGGACGCCGCGCACCTGCTGCGCATCCCCGAGCCCCGTGAGCGCGAGTGCGGTGTTGCTGTAGGCCGTGAGGCTCGAGAGCTGCGTGGCGCCGCGCGCGAGCTCGTCGCGCTCGAAGAGGCTGTAGCGCTGGCTGCCGGGCTGCGCGCTGGGGTCCGTCACGATGACCAGGCGCTCGGCGTCCGCGTAGGGCAGCGGCCGCAGGAGCACCGCGTGCACCACGCTGAAGAGCGCCGTGGTGGCCCCGATGCCCAGCGCGAGCGCCAGCACCGCAGCGAGGGTGAAGCCGGGCGCCTGGCGCAGCAGGCGCAAGGCGTAGCGCAGGTCCTGGAGGAAGGTGCTCATCGCAACCCTCCGGTATAGCGAGGGGCGTGCCACGGCTTCTTCGGGGGACAAGGCCCTGGAATTGCTCGCGCTCCGCGGCTTCGGTGGGCGGGCGTGGGAAGGCGCGTCCCAGGAGCGGACACCTCGCGCGCGCAACGCTCGCCGGGGCCGAGAATCCCCTGCGCATGGACCCCTCTCCCTTCCACTCCGGCGAGCTCACCCTGCAGCAGCGCGCAGGCGTCAGCGCCCTGGCCCAGCGCGTGGGCCGCGGCATCCGCCCCGCCCTCTCGCAGCACCTGGGCGACTTCCTCGCGGAGCAGCCCTTCGTGTTGCTCGCGTACCTGGATGCGGAGGAGCGCCCCCGGCTGCGGCTCGTGGACAGCGGGGCTCCGGAGCGGCCCGTGCTCGAGCCGCTCGATGCCGAGCACGTGCAGCTGCTCGCGGACGTGGGCGCGCTGGGGCTCCGTCCGGGTGACCCCTTCGGCCTGCTCGCCATCGAGCTCGCGACGCGCAGCCGCGTGCGGCTCAACGGCACCTTCGAGGCGTCCGGGGAGGGAGGCGCTCGACTGCGGCTCGAGCAGGTGTACGGCAACTGCCCGAAGTACATCCAGGCGCGCGGCCTCGTGCACGTCGGCGCGGAGCCCGGGGCGCTCGCGCCGCTGGCCGAGCGCATCGCGCAGGCGGATACCTTCTTCATCGCCACCGGCAGCCGCGCGCTGGGGCTCGATGCGTCCCACCGTGGCGGGAGGCCTGGCTTCATCCATCAGCCCGCGCCGGGGCAGCTGCTCGTGCCTGACTACAAGGGCAACGCGATGTTCAACTCGCTCGGCAATGTGGAGCTCAGCCCGCAGGCGGCGCTGCTCCTCGTGGACTTCGCGCGCGGCTCGGCGACAGAGCTGCTCGGCCGCGGCCAGGTGCTCTGGGACGACCCGCGGCAGGCGGAGTTCCCAGGTGCGGAGCGCCTGCTGCGCTTCGACATCGAAAGCGTGGAGGAGCGTCCGCGCGAGACGGCGCTGCGGTGGCGCTTCGAGTCGTACTCGCCATTCGATCCGCCCCCTCACGCGTGAGCCGCGCGGTTGCTCGAGGCGCGCATGCAGGGAAGGACGCGGATGGAGGGTGGTTGAAGCGCTTACGTCGGGCACATCGGGGCGGTGCCGTGCGGGAGGCTCAGGGGGCGCGCAGTGGGAGGAGCCCCTGTCGGGCGGACTTCGGTGCGACGCTAAATACAAACCTCGGGAGATTTCGAAACTCCCTAGGTTTGTATTTAGCGACGCACAGCACTGCGAACGAGAGGGGTATGCCGCGCCACTTGGAGGTGCCGCACCTGTGCTTCCCCTGAGCATGTCGCAGGGCGATGCCGTCGCGAGCTGGGCGCGAAGCACGCCACCTATCGGAACACTCCGTCCTCTTCCTGCCGAGCCGGGCGTCCATGCCACCGGGCTCGAGGGTCTACTGGCTGGGCGGAGGTTGCTCCCTCCACCACTTCTTCACGTCGACGAGGAAGTGCTCGAGCGCCGAGAATCCGGCCTCCGGGGCGCAGGTCTTCGTCCAGCGCACGGAGACGTAGGGCTCTTCGAAGTACGTGAAGACGAGCCGATCTCGCGACGGCTCGATGAGGAGCATCTCGCGCTGGTACTCGAAGGTCGGCGTCTGCGCGAGCAGCAGGCGCTCCATGGACGTCGCCCCGTAGAGATGGCCCTGCGCGTAGCGGGATGCGGCGAGCTGGCACACCAGGTTCAACATGCCCTCGAGCTCCCATCCGTGGTTCTCGACCAGGTCGCGGTAGAAGCCGACGATGTCCGGCCACGGTCGGCTGTGAATCTCGAAGTTCATGTTCAACCCTGCCCCCGCGGCAGCACGGGCCGGCGCCGCAGCCGCCAGCCCAGCAGGTGCGCCGCCGCTCCGGTGAGCCGCGCGAGAAGCAGCCCCAGCAGGTCCATCACCCAGCGCCGCAGCCCCGGACGCGGCAGGTCCGCGAGCGTGAGCGTGCGAGCAGCCGCGAGGTGGCGCTCCATCCAGCGGTCCCCTTGCGCTGCCACGCCCGCGTCGTCAACCTCGACCAGCGTCTCGAGGTTCACGAGGCTCAAGGGATCCAGGTTGAAGGAGCCCACCAGGAGTCGCCGCCCGTCCACCACCGCCGCCTTCGCGTGCAGGATGCTGCACTCCCACTCGTGCACGCTCACGCCCGCCTGCAGCAGCTTGCGGTAGAGCCGCCCCGTCGCGAGCCGCGTGAGCGGCACGTCCGAGCGCCCCGCGAGCAGCAGCCGCACCCGTACGCCCCGCGCCGCTGCGCGCGCGAGTGCCCGCACGAGTCCGCCCTCGGGAAGGAAGTAGGCGTGGGCGATCGTCACCTGCTCGCGCGCGCTCTCGATCGCCGCTCGGTAGCGCGCCTCGAGTCGCAGGCCTCCGCCAAAGCCCGCGAGGTGCACCTGCACGCGCCCCACCTGCAGCCGGGAGGCGCGCGCGTGCAGCCGCGACTCGAGCTGCGCCGCGACTTCACCGCGCAGCTCCAGCGCGAGGTCTGCCCAGCCCGGCCGCTCCGCCGTGCCCGCGTAGGCATCCCCGATGTTGATGCCCCCGATGAAGGCCACCTGCCCGTCCACGAGGAGGATCTTCCGGTGGTTGCGCCAGGAGCGCCCCGTGGGCAGCACGCGAAGCGGGTTGTAGACGCGCACGCGCGCACCGGCGGCGCGCAGGCGATCGCGGATGGCGTCGGCGTCGCGCGCCGTGCCCCACCCGTCCACCAGCACGTGCACCCGCACGCCGCGCCGCAGCGCCGCCTCGAGGGCTTCGAGGAAGCGCGTGCCGATGGTGTCGAGCTCGAAGGTGTAGACCTCCAGGTGGACGAAGCGCGCCGCCGCGTCGATCGCCGCGAGCATCCGCGGGAAGGCCTCCGCGCCCCCGTCCAGCAGGTGCAGGTGCTGGCCACTGGCCTCCTGCGTGGGGGGTGCGAGCGTCGTCGTCATGGACGGTCAGGTTCCCACGGCGCACCCTGCTGCGTCGGTGGATGACCCATCTGCGCCTGCTCCACACGCACGGGCAAGTGGGGAGTGATACGCGAGAATCGGGTTCGAAGAGCTACCGAGCGACAATCGCGACGAGCCACGCCCATGGCAGCAACGGCTCGAGGCTCCGCAGGGCAGCCACGAGCGCGATGAAGGTCAGGCCACCGAGAATGGACACCGCTACCTGGCGCATGTCCTGACGCGGCTTGCGCGTGAGGATCCACGCAGAGGCGACGCATGCGAGCGCCATCAGTGGCCACCAGAGAAAAGCGGAGTTCCACCACTCTCTCCAGGTCGCTGGCACCAAAGACCCCTTGCTCGCGATGAACGCCAGGATGGCGAGCGAGGGGATGAAGCGCAGGCTCTCGACTGCAACGATGGTCGCCCACAGCCCTGGCCACGCCCTCCGTCCATACCAGCGGGCCGACATCGCGAGCAGGGCACAGACCGCGAGCGCACCCACCTTGCTGCCCACGCCGATGCAGTCGCCCATTGCTCCGCTCGTCGTGTAACCGATCGAGTCGAGCAGCCCGGCGAGTCCCTCGAAGACGAAGGCGCCGATGACGGCCACGGCTCCCCACACGCCCTGCTCCACCAGGACGCGTGCGGAGAGCTTCAGCGGCTTTTCGGCGGAAACCGACACGTCGCGCACTCTACGGCGCGCAGGCCAGCGAAGTCTTCCCTCACCCCGACCCTCTCCCAGAGGGAGAGGGAGGACGCGGGCTACTCCTTCTGGATCCACCCGTCTCGCAGCTGGATGACGCGGTGGCCGTAGGCGGCGTTGCTCTCGGAGTGGGTCACCTGGATGACCGTGGTGCCCGCCTGGTTGAGCGCCTTGAAGCGCTCCATGATCTCCGTGGCCTGCGCACTGTGCAGGTTGCCGGTGGGCTCGTCCGCGAGCAGCACCTTCGGGCTGCCGATGAGCGCTCGCGCGATGCCCACCAGCTGCTGCTGGCCGCCGGAGAGCTGGTTCGGGAAGAGGTCCTTCTTCCCCACGAGCTGGAAGCGGTCGAGCGCATCGCCCACCAGCGCCTCGCGCTCGCGCTTGGGCAGGTTGCGGTAGCTCAAGGGGACCTCGAGGTTCTCCGCCACCGTGAGCCCGTCCAGCAGGTGGTACTGCTGGAACACGAAGCCGATGGTGCGCCGGCTGAGCTCGCCGCGCTGCTTGTGGTTCATCCGGTGCACGGGCTCGCCGTCGAGCTGGTACTCGCCCTCCCACTCGGCATCCAGCAGCCCGAGGATGGACAGGAGCGTGCTCTTGCCCGCGCCCGAGGGGCCCATGAGCGTCACGAACTCGCCTTGCGCCACGTCCAGGTCGATGCGGCGCAGGAGCCAGGTGCGGCTGGGGCCCGTGGGCACGCTCTTCTCCACGTTGCGCAGGCTGATGAGGGGCTGGGTCATGAGGGTCTATTCCGCCTTGAGGGAGACTGCCGGGTCCACGCGCGCGGCACGCCGCGCCGGGAGGTACGATGCCAGGAGCGCCACGCTCCCGAGAAGGATACTGACGCCCAGGAACGTGGGCAGGTCGGTGGCCGAGAGGCCGAAGAGCACGCTCGAGAGCATCCGGGTGAGCGCCGCGCTCAGCGCGAGCCCCACCCCCACCCCCACGAGCACCAGCCGCACCCCGCCGCCCACCACGAGCCGCAGCACGTCCGCGGGCCGCGCCCCCAGGGCGAGCCGCACGCCCAGCTCGCGCGTGCGCTGCGCCACGCCGAAGGCCACCACGCCGTAGAGCCCCACCGCGGCGAGCACCAGCGCGAGCGCGCTGCAGGCCGAGAGGATGCCGCTCAGCGCGCGCCGGAACTCGTGCCGCGCGTGCACCAGCGCCGGCAGCGTGCGCACCTCGTACACCGGCAGGTCCGCGTCCAGCCCGTGCACCTCCGCGCGCACGCTCGCGAGCAGCGCCGCCGGGTCCGCGGGGCTGCGCACCACGAGGCTCGCCTCGGTCATCCACTCGGGAAACTGCGGCGCGGAGAGGTACAGGAAGGGGCGCGCGGGCTCGTCCAGCGCGTCGTACTTGCCGTCCGCCACCACGCCCACCACCTCGATGCGGTCCGGGCCGCCCAGCCCGACGCGCTGGCCCAGCGCGCTGCCGCCCGGCCCCGCGAGCGCGCGCGCCAGGGTCTCGTTCACCAGCGCCACCTTCGGCGCGCCCGCCACGTCCGCCGCAGAGAGGTCCCGCCCCGCGCGCAGTGCGATGCGCAGCGTGCGCAGGTAGCCCGGCGTCACCACCGCCACGCCCGCGACCCGCTCCTCGCGCTGCTCGAGCGGCACGCGCTCGTCCCCGGAGAGCTCGTAGCCCGCGCTCATCATCCGCCCGCTCAGGGGCACCATGCTCGTGAGCGCCGCGCTCTCCACGCCCGGCAGGCTCTGCGTGCGCGCGAGCAGCGCCGTGTAGAAGGCGTCGCGCCGGGGCGCGTCGTAGCCCTGCACCCCCAGGTCCACCGCGGCCGTCACCACGCCCTCCGGCGTGAAGCCCAGCGGGATGCGGTCCGCCTTGGCGAGGCTGCGCAGGAAGAGGCCCGCCGTCACCAGCAGCACGAGGCTGAGCGCCACCTGCCCCACCACGAAGGCGCCCTGCAGCCGCCCCGAGCGGCTCACCTGCCCCGCGCCCTTGAGCGAGCCCATCACGCTCACCTGGCTCGCGCGCAGCGCCGGCACCAGGCCGAAGAGCACGCCGGTGCCCAGCGCGAGCGCGAGCGCCACCGCGAGCAGCCGCCCGTCCACCGCCCCCTGCAGCGGGATGGGCGCGCCCGTCACCGCGACGAGCGCGTCCGCCGCCCACAGCGCGAGGAGCAGCCCCACCCCCGTGCCCACGAGCGCGAGCAGCAGGCTCTCGGTGAGCAACTGGCGCACGAGCCGCCCGCGCCCTGCCCCCATCGCCACCCGCACGGCGAGCTCGCGCGTGCGCCCCGCCCCGCGCGCGAGCAGCAGGTTCGCGGTGTTCGCACACGCGATGAGCAGCACCAGCCCGCACACCGCAGCGAGCAGCATCACGGCGCCGCTCGCCTCCTCGGCCGAGCGCGGGTGCAGCGCACCGCGGAAGGGCTGCACACGCGCCCCCACGCCCTTGCGCGTCCCCGGGTAGTCCTTCTCCAGCCGCGCGGACACCGTGTCCACCGCGGCCTGCAGCGAGGCGGGGCTCGCCCCGGGCAGCAGGTGCCCCAGCACCCGCAGGCTGCTCGCGTTGCGGCGCTGCAGCTCGTCCGCGCGCTGCGGCTCCGCCCAGGGCTTCATCATCAAGGGCAGGAAGAGGTCCGTGGTGCGGTCGTCGAGCTCCGGGCCCGTGAAGCCCTCGGGCGCCACGCCCACGATGGTGAAGGCGTGGCCGTTCACCGTGAGGCTCCTGCCCACCACGTCCGGCGCTCCCTCGAAGCGCCGCTGCCACAGCGCGTACCCCAGCACCACCACCGGGTGGGTGAGCGGCGTGCGGTCCTCCTCGGGCTGGAAGCCGCGGCCCAGCGCCGGGCGCACCCCCAGCACATCGAAGTAGTTGCCGCTCACCAGGTGCGCGCCCACCCGCTCCGGCTCCCCGCCCCGCCCCGCGAGGTGCACGCTCGCCCGGTCGTAGGCCGCGAGCGCCGCCACGCGAGCCACCCCGTCGCGGTAGTCCACGTAGTCCGGGTAGCTCATGGGGAAGCGGCGCATCGCGCGCTGCGACGTGGTGCTCAACCACGCGAGCCGCCCGGCGTCGTGCACGCCGGGGCTCGGGCGCAGCAGCACCGCGTCTACCAGCGTGAACAGGGCCGTGTTCACCCCCGTGCCCAGCGCGAGCACCAGCACGGCCACGAGCGTGAAGCCCGGCTGGCGCACCAGCGTGCGCAGCGCGTAGCGGAGGTCCTGGAGCAGCGTGTTCATGCGCGGGTCCTGTCGAGAAAAAACGGGCGGGGGGTTGGAGGCACCCCCGCCCCGCTCGGGGGCGCTACTCCGCCTTGAGCGAAACCACCGGGTCCACCCGCACGGCGCGCCGCGCGGGCAAGTAGCTCGCGAGCACCGCCACCGCGCCCAACCCCAGCGCCACCAGGGCGAAGGTCGTGGGGTCGGTCGCGCTCACGCCCGCGAGCATCCCGGAGAGCAGCCGGGTGAGGGCCCAGGCCGCGAGGACGCCGATGAGCACGCCCGCGAGCGCGAGCCGGAAGCCGTGGCCCACCACGAGGCGCAGCACGTCTCCGCCCTTCGCCCCCAGCGCCATGCGGATGCCCATCTCCCGCGTGCGCTGCACGACGGCGTAGCTCATCACGCTGTAGATGCCGATGCCCGCGAGCACCAGCGCGAGCACGCCGAAGAGCCCGATGAGCCCGAGCATGAAGCGGCGCTCGCCGAGGCTCTCGCTCACCACCTGCTCCATCGGCTTCACGTCCGAGATCGCCTGGTCCGGGTCCAGCGCCGTGATCTCGCTGCGCACCGTGGGCACCAGGCCCAGCGCCGCCTCCTCGCTGCTGCCGTTCGCGCGCACCGCCACCACGAACTCGCGCGTGAACTTCATCGCCTCGTCGGTGAACTGGGCGAGCGGCGCGTAGAACTGGAAGGGCGCTCCCTCCTTCTGCCCGGCGCCATCGTGGACCACGTGGCGCACCACGCCGACGATCTCGGCCACGTCGCCGTCGTACTTGATGCGCTGGCCGACGACGTTGCCGTCCGGGAACAGCTGCTTCGCGATCGCCTCGTCCACCACCACGACGCGCGGGGCGCCGAGCCGGTCCTGCGCGCCGATGAGGCGGCCCTGCAGCAGGGAGATGCCCAGCGTCTCGAAGTAGGCCGGGTCCACCGGGTACACGATCGCCATCGGCTGCTCGCCGAGCGTCGCCGGCTCCGGGCGCCCCACCACGGTGAAGCTGTACCCGGCCGCGCCGATGATCGGCATGCCCGCCGCCACCGTCACGCTCTTCACGCCCGGCGCACCCGCGAGCCGCTCACGCACCCGCTCCGGGAAGGCGCGCAGTGCGGCCAGGTCGAAGCGGCTCTCCGGAGCGGTGATGCCCAGGGTGAGCAACCCGTCGGGACGGAAGCCCAGGTCCAGGCCCTGCAGCTGCACGAAGGTGCGCAGGAGCAGCCCCGCCGCGACGAGCAGCACCAGCGCGAGCGAGACCTCGCCCACCACCAGCACGTCGCGCGCGCGCAGCCGCCGGCGCCCGCTGCCGGCCGCCGCCTCCACCTGCGCGTCCGAGCCCTTCATCGCCCCCGCGAGCGCCACCTGGCTGCCGCGTAGCGCAGGCAGCACGCCCAGGACGATGCCCACGAGCAGGCTCACCCCCAGCGTGAAGGCGAGCACATTGCCGTCCACGCTGAAGGTCGCCGCGCTGGGGATCGCATCCGGGCGGCTGCTGGCGAGCACGTCCACCCCCCACATCGCGAGCAGCAGCCCGAACACGCCCCCCAGCAGACCCACCAGGGCGCTCTCCACCAGCATCTGCATCACCAGCGTGCCCTTGCCCGCACCGAGCGCCGCGCGGATGGCGAGCTCGCGCGAGCGCGCCGCACCGCGCGCGAGCAGCAGGTTCGCCACGTTGATGGTGGCGATGAGCAGCACCCCGGCGACCGCCGCCAGCAGCATGAAGAGGCTGCCCTTCACGTCCTTCACGATCTCCGCGTGCAGCCCGTTCACCTTGGGCAGGTAGTTGGAGTACGCCCGCGGGTACTCCTTCTGCAGCGCGTAGCCCACCGTCTCCAGGTCCGCGCGCACCTGGCTCACGCTCACGCCCGGCTTCGGGCGCGCGACGGCATAGAGCCCGGGGTGGCAGCCGCGCGACTCGCCGCACAGCGGGTTGTCCTCGAGCGGCAGCCACACGTCGCGCGCATCGAAGAAGCGGAAGCGCTCCGGCAGCACGCCCACCACCGTGTGGGGCTGGCCATTGAGCGTGAGCGTGCGGCCGAGCACGCTCGGATCCTTGCCGAAGCGCCGCACCCAGAAGGCGTGCTCCAGCATCACCACCGGCGGGCCGCCCTTCGTGTCCTCCTGCGCGGTGAAGTTGCGCCCCAGCGCCGGCTGCACGCCCAGCGTGGGCAGCAGGCTCGCGCTCGCCATGCGCGCCTTCAGCCGCTCCGGGCTGTCCACGCCGGTGAGGTCTCGCGTGTCCGAGCGGAAGGCGCCCACGCTCGCCAGCGTGTGGCTGCGGTCGCGGTAGTCGCGGTAGTTGGGGAACGCGAGGCTCGCCTCCGGTTGCTGGGGCGTCCCCTCCCAGAGCATGAGCAGCTGCTCGGGCTTCTCGTAGGGCAGCGGGCGCAAGAGCACCCCGTTGACCACGCTGAAGATGGCGGTGTTCGCCCCGATGCCCAGCGCCAGCGTGAGGACGGCCGCCAGCGTGAAGCCCGGGCTCTTGCGCAGCATGCGCAGCGCGAAGCGGAGGTTCTGCAGGAAGGTATCCATGGGTCGTGCTCCCTCGGGACTGCTACTCGGCCTTCAGTGACACGACGGGGTCCACCTTCACGGCGCGCCGCGCAGGCAGGTAGCTCGCGAACACGGCGACCGCGCCCAGCCCCAGCGCGACGAGCGCGAAGGTGGTGGGGTCGGTGGCGCTCACGCCCGAGAGCATCCCGGAGAGCAGCCGCGTGAGCGCCCACGCCGCGAAGACGCCGAAGACGACGCCCGCGGCCGCGAGCCGGAAGCCGTGGCCCACCACCAGGCGCAGCACGTCCGCACCCCGCGCGCCCAGCGCCATGCGGATGCCCATCTCGCGCGTGCGCTGCACCACCGCGTAGGACATGACGCTGTAGATGCCGATGCTCGCCAGCACCAGCGCCAGCGCCGCGAAGAGCCCGATGAGCCCCAGCGTGAAGCGCCGCTCGCCGAGGCTCTCCGCCACCACCCGCTCCATCGGCTTCACCTCGGAGAGCACCTGGTCCGGGTCCAGCGCGGAGAGCTCCGTGCGCACCGTGGGCACCAGCGAGAGCGCCGCCTCCTCGGTGTCGCCGCTGCCGCGCATCGCCACGTGGAAGGTGCGCGGCAGGTCGTCGTCCGTGCGCTGCGCGATGGCCGTGTAGAACTGCATCGTGGCCGGCTCCTTCGCCCCCACGCCGTAGCCCGCTACGTGGCGCACCACGCCCACGATCTCCCACGGCTCCCCCTCCTTGCGCCCCATCTTGATGCGCTGCCCCAGCACGTTGCCGTCGGGGAACATCGCGCTCGCGAAGCGCTCGTCCACCACCACCGCGAGCGGGCTGCCCAGCTTGTCCGAGGGCTGCAGGTAGCGCCCCTTCACCAGCGGGATGCCCAGCGTCTCGAAGTAGCCCTCGCCCACGAGGTAGCTCGCCGCGAGCGGCGTGTCCCCGAGTGACACCGGCTCCGGCCGGCCCACCACGTAGAAGCTCTGCTCGTTGAAGTCGATGAGCGGCAGCGCCGCCGTCACCACCGCGCTCTTCACCCCGGGCGCGCTCGCGAGCCGTTCGTGCAACCGGTCGGCGAAGGCGCGCAGCTGCGAGGCCGGGTAGCGCGACTCGGGCGCGCTCGTCTGCAGCGTGAGCAGCCCGTCCGGCCGGAAGCCGAGGTCCAGCTCCTGCAGCTGGATGAAGCTGCGCAGCAAGAGCCCCGCGCCCACCAGCAGCACCAGCGCGAGCGAGACCTCGCCCACCACCAGCACGTCGCGCGCGCGCACCTTGCCGCGCGCGGGCGCCGAGAGCTGCGCGTCCGAGCCCTTCATCGCGCCCGCGAGCGCCACCTGGCTGCCGCGCAGGGCCGGCAGCATCCCGAGCAGCAGCCCCGTCCCCAGGCTCACCGCCAGCGTGAAGAGCAGCACCCGCAGGTCCACGCTGAAGTTCGTCGCCTCGGGGATGGCGTCCGGCCGGCTGCCCGCGAGCACGTCCACGCCCCACAGCGCGAGCAGGAGCCCCAGGCCTCCGCCCATCACCGCCACCAGCGCGCTCTCCACCAGCAGCTGCATCACCAGCACGGCGCGCCCCGCGCCCAGCGCCGCGCGGATGGCGAGCTCGCGCGCCCGGGTGGCCCCGCGCGCGAGGAGCAGGTTCGCCACGTTGATCGCCGCGATGAGCAGCACGCCGGCCACCGCGACGAGCAGGGTGAGCAGGCTGCCCTTCACGTCCTTCACCAGCTCCGCGTGCAGCTCGTTCACCCGCGGCAGGTAGTTCGAGTAGTCCTTCGGGAACTCCTGTTGCATCGCGTGGCCTACCGTCTCCAGGTCCGCGCGCGCCTGCTGCAGCGTGACGCCCGGCTTCATCCGCGCGATGCCGTAGAGCCCCGGGTGGCAGCCGCGCGAGTCCTCGCAGCGGGGGAAGGCCTCGAGTGGGAGCCAGATGTCGCGCGTGCCGAAGAAGCGCAGGGACTCCGGAAGCACGCCGATGACCGTGTACGGCTTGCCATCCAGGGTGAGCGTGCGCCCGATGATGTTCGGGTCCTTGCCGAAGCGCCGCTGCCAGAAGCCGTACTCCAGCATCACCACCGGCGCCCCACCCTTGCGGTCCTCATCGGCGTTGAAGTTGCGACCCAGCGCCGGCTGCACGCCCAGCGTGGGCAGCAGGTTCGCGCTCGCCATGCGCGCGCTGAGCTGCTCCGGCGTCTCCTGGCCCGTCAGGTCCCGCCGCTCGGTGCGGAAGCCCGCCACGCTCGCCAGCGTGCGGTTGCGCGAGCGGTAGTCGCGGAAGTCCGCGAAGGAGAGGCTCGCGTCCGGGAAGGTGGGCGTGCCCTCCCAGAGCATCAGCAGCTGGTCCGGGTTCTGGTAGGGCAGCGGGCGCAGCAGCACCCCGTTGACCACGCTGAAGATGGCGGTGTTGGCGCCGATGCCGAGCGCGAGCGTGATGACCGCCGCGAGCGTGAAGCCGGGGCTCTTGCGCAGCATGCGCAGCGCGAAGCGCAGGTTCTGCAGGAAGGTGTCCATGAGTCGTGCTCCTCGGGTGCTGCAGTCTTCGCTACTCGGCCTTGAGTGAGACGACGGGGTCCACCTTCACGGCCTTGCGCGCCGGCAGGTAGCTCGCGAACACGGCCACGGCGCCGAGGCCGAGCGCCACGAGCGCGAAGGTGACGGGGTCGGTGGCGCTCACGCCCTCGAGCAGCGTGCCCAGCAGCCGGGTGAGCGCCCACGCGGCGAAGACGCCGAAGAGGACCCCTGCCGCCGCGAGCCGGAAGCCG
Source organism: Aggregicoccus sp. 17bor-14 (assembly GCF_009659535.1). NCBI lineage: Bacteria > Pseudomonadati > Myxococcota > Myxococcia > Myxococcales > Myxococcaceae > Aggregicoccus > Aggregicoccus sp. 17bor-14. The sequence goes on along the minus strand of NZ_VJZZ01000016.1, from coordinate 34,054 downwards.
TGCCCGACCACGAGCCGCAGCACGTCGTGGCCGCGCGCCCCCAGCGCCATGCGGATGCCCATCTCGCGCGTGCGCTGGGCCACCGCGTAGCTCATCACGCTGTAGATGCCGATGCCCGCGAGCACCAGCGCGAGCGCCGCGAAGAGCTCGATGAGGTGCAGCGTGAAGCGCCGCTCGCCGAGGCTCTCCAGCACCACCTCGTCCATCGGCTTGAGCTCCGCGAGCGCCTGGTCCGGGTCCAGCGCCGCGAACTCGCGGCGCACCGTGGGGATGATGGCCACCGCGTCCGCGCCTGCCGCGCGCACCGCCACGTTGAACTCGCGCACCATCGGGATGAACTTCTCCGGCAGCTGCGTGTAGGGCTGGTACATCTGGATGCCCGCAGGCTCGCGGCCGCCGATGCCGTAGTTCGCCACGTGGCGCACCACGCCCACGATCTCCTGCTCCATGTCCGCCCACTTGATGCGCTGGCCCAGCGCGTGGCCGTCCGGGAAGAGGCGGCGCGCGAACACCTCGTCCACCACCATCACCCGCGGGCTGGTGGGCGTGTCGCGCGCGTCGAGGTAGCGCCCCTCGAGCAGCCGGATGCCCATCGTCTCGAAGAAGCCCGGCCCCACGATGTAGTTCACCGCGAGCGGGGCCTCCCCCGGCTTGGGCTCCGGCTGGCCCACCACCCGGATGCTGCTCTCGGAGGCGCCCAGCAGCGGCATCCCGGCCGACACCGCGGCCGAGCGCACGCCCGGCGCGCTCGCGAGGCGCGCCGTGGCGGCCTGCGTAAAGGCCCGGAGCGACTCCGCTCCGGGGAAGCGGCTCGCCGGGGCACTCATCTCGAGGGTGAGGAGACCCTCGGACTTGAAACCCACGTCGAGCTGCTGCAGCTGAACGAAGGTGCGCAGGAGCAGCCCCGCACCCACGAGAAGCACGAGCGCGAGCGCCACCTCGCCCACCACCAGCACGTCGCGCGCCTTCACCCGGTGGCGGCCCGGCAGCGCCTGCGCCTCCGAGCCCTTCATCGCCCCGGCGAGCGCCACCTGGCTGCCGCGCAGCGCGGGCAGGATGCCCAGGAGCAGCCCCACCCCCAGCGAGAGCACCAGCGTGTAGGCGAGCACCTTCGCGTCCACCCCGAAGCTGGCCACCTCGGGGATGGCCTCGGGCCGCGCGCTGCTCAGCACGTCCACGCCCCACAGCGCGAGCAGCAGTCCCAGGCCTCCGCCCAGCAGCGCCACCACCGCGCTCTCCACCAGCAGCTGCGCGACGAGCGTGGAGCGGCCCGCGCCCAGCGCCGCGCGGATGGCGAGCTCGCGCTCCCGCGTGGCGCCGCGCGCGAGCATCAGGTTCGCCACGTTGATGGCCGCGATGAGCAGCACCGCCGCCACCGCCGCGAGCAGCGTGAGGAGGCTGCCCTTCACCTCCTTCACCAGCTCCGCGTGCAGCACGTTGAGGTGGGGAAGGATGGTGCTGTACTCGTTCGGGTACTCCTTCTGCAGCGCGTGGCCCACCGTCTCCAGGTCCGCGCGCGCCTGCGCGAGCGTGACGCCCGGCTTGAGCCGCGCGACGCCGTAGAGCCCCGGGTGGTTCCCGCGCCGGGTCTCCGCCGGCAGGTTGCCCTCCAAGGGCATCCAGATGTCGCGCGGGCTGAAGAAGCGGAAAGCCTCCGGCAGCACGCCCACCACCGTGTGCGGCTTGCCGTCCAGCGTGAGCGTGCGCCCCACGATGTTCGGGTCCTTGCCGAAGCGCCGCTGCCAGAAGCCGTACTCGAGCATCACCACCGGCGCCCCACCCGGCCGGTCCTCCTCCGCCGTGAAGTTGCGCCCGAGCGCCGGCTGCACGCCCAGCGTGGGCAGCAGGCTCGCGCTCGCCATGCGCGCCTTCAGCCGCTCGGGCGCGTCCACCCCCGTCAGGTCCCGGCTCTCGGTGCGAAAGCCCGCGAAGGAGGCGAAGGAGCGGCTGCGGTCGCGGTAGTCCCGGTAGTTCTCCACCGCGAGGCTCATCTCCGGGAACTGCGGCGTGCCCTCCCACAGGTACGTGAGCTGCTGCGGGTCCTTGTACGGGAGCGGGCGCAGCAGCACGCCGTTGACCACGCTGAAGATGGCCGTGTTCGCTCCGATGCCGAGGGCGAGCGTGAGGACGGCCGCCAGCGTGAAGCCCGGGCTCTTGCGCAGCATGCGCAGCGCGAAGCGGAGGTTCTGCACGAAGGTGTCCATCGGGAGCTCCTCTCCTGCGCGCGCGCGGACGGCACACGGGCCGCCCGGGAGGCGCTAAAGCGAGGGGCGTGCCAGCGGCGCGGTGGGTCCCAAGGGGGCGGATTTGCTGGGGGCTTCGCGCCGCTCAGCGCGGCGCTGTGCGGGGCTGGGAAGGGGCAATCCCAGGGGCGAACAGTGCAGGGCCCGCTTCCCTCACCCCGACACGGTGGGCCTCCAGAACTACTCGGCGCGCAGCGTGCTCGCCGGGTCCACCCGCGTCGCGCGGCGCGCCGGCACCCAGCTCGCGAGCAGCGCCACGCCCGTGAGCAGCAGCGGCACCGCGAGCAGCGTGAGCGGGTCCGCGGGCTGCACGCCGTAGAGCAGCCCGCCCAGCAGCCGTCCGAGCGCGAGCGCGAGCACCAGCCCCAGCGCCACCCCCGCCAGCGCGAGCCGCAGCCCCTGGCCCACCACCAGCCGCAGCACCTGCGCGGGGCGCGCCCCCAGCGCGAGCCGGATGCCCACCTCGCGCGAGCGCTGCGCCACCCCGAACGCGATGACCCCGTACAGCCCCAGCCCCGCGAGCCCCAGCGCCACCAGCGCGAAGCCCAGCATCAGCGCGAGCGTGAGGCTGCGCTGGCCCACCGAGGCCTCCACGACCTCGGACAGTGGCGCCACCTCGAAGAGGGGGAGGCCCGAGTCCAGCCGCGCGAGCTCCGTGCGCAGCGAGCCCAGCAGCGCCGTGGGCGCCGCGCGCGTGCGCACCACGAGCGACACCGCCGAGGGCCCCGCCTGCAGCGCGGAGAAGTAGGCGGTGGGGCGCGCCGGCACGTCGAGCCCCCACTCGCGCACGTCCCCCACCACGCCCACCACCGTCGTCCACGGCTGCGGGGCCTTGCGGCTGCGCAGCCGGATGCGCCGGCCCAGCGGATCCTCCCCGCCCGGGAACAGCACCTTCACCGCCGCCTCGTTGAGCAGCAGCACCGGCGCGCCCTGCGCCCCGTCCGTGTCCGCGAGCGCGCGCCCGCGCCGCAGCGCCACGCCCAGCGTCTCCAGGTAGCCCGGGCTCACCGCGCGGTACTCCACCGCGGGCCGCACCGCGCCCGCCGGCGGCTCCACGCCCTCCACGTCCAGGCCGCGGTCGGCGCGCCCGCGCAGGGGCAGCAGCGTGGTCAGCCCCGCCGCCTCCACGCCCGGCAGTGCGCGCACCTGCTCGAGCCACGCGGTGTGGAAGCGCGCGCGGGCCGCCGCATCCGGGTAGGCGCCGTCCGGCAGGCTCACCCGCGCGCTCAGCACGCCCTCCGGCCGGAAGCCCGGGTCCACCGCCTGCAGCCGCACGAAGCTGCGCACCAGCAGCCCCGCGCCCACCAGCAGCACCAGCGCGAGCGCCACCTGCGAGACGACGAAGAGCGAGCGCAGCCGCACCGCGCGCGTGCCGCCCGTGCCCCGGCTCCCCTCGCGCATCGCCGCGTGCAGGTCCGCCCGGCTCCCGCTCAGCGCCGGCGCGAGTCCGAAGAGCAGCCCCGTGCCCACGCTCACCGCGAGCGTGAAGAGGAGCACCGCCGCGTCCGGCCGCACCTCGGAGGCGCGCGGCAGCCCGTCGCCCACCCACGCCACCAGCGCTTCCGTGCCCCACAGCGCGAGCAGCAGCCCCAGCGCCCCGCCGAGGAGGCTGAGCAGCAGGCTCTCCGTGAGAAGCTGGCGCGCGAGCCGGCTCCGCGCTGCGCCCAGCGCCGCGCGCACCGAGAGCTCACGCCCGCGCGCCGCCGCCCGCGCGAGCAGGAGGCTCGCCACGTTGGTGCACGCGATGAGCAGCACGAAGCCCACCGCGCCCAGCAGCAGCCACAGCGTGCCGCGCACCCCGCCCACCGTCTCCTCGCCGAGGCTCGAGACGTCCAGGCGCCACGCCTTGCTCGCCGGGTAGGCCTCGGGGTGCGCCCGCGCGAGCTCCCCCGCCACCCGCGCCACCTCCGCGTGCGCCGCCGCCTCGCTCACGCCCTGCGCGCGCCGGCCGAGCACCTGCAGGTAGCGCGTGCCGCGCAGGGACTCCGCGCGCGCGTCCGGCCCCAGCGCGAGCGGCTGGTACAGCTGCGTGCCCGCCGGCTGCGCGACGCCCTCCGCCAGCACCCCCACCACCGTGTAGGGCTCGCCCTCCAGCGTCACGCTGCGCCCCACGATGCCGGGGTCCGCACCGAAGCGCGTGCGCCACAGCGCGTGCCCGAGCACCACCACCTTGTCGCGCCCCGGCGTCTCCTCCTCCGGCGTGAAGCCGCGCCCCAGCACCGTCCCCACGCCCAGCGTGGGCAGCCAGGAGGCCGTCACCAGGCCGACCTGGAGGCGCTCCGGGCCGTCCGCCCCCGCCAGCGTCTCGTCCGCCTGCGCGAGCGCGCCCCAGCTCGCGAAGCCGCGCGTCTGCGTGCGCACGTCCTCGTACTCGGGCACCGAGAGCGCGAGCCCCTCGAGCCCCTGCGCCGCGAAGGTGGTGTGCACCGTCGTGAGCTCTTGCGCGCGCGGGTAGGGCAGCGGGCGCAGCAGCACGCCGTTCACCACGCTGAAGACGGCGCTGTTCGCGCCGATGCCGAGGGCAAGGGCCAGGACGGCGGCGAGCGTGAAGCCCGGGCTCTGGCGCATGAGGCGCACGGCGTAGCGCAGGTCCTGCAGCAGGGTGTCCATGGCGGGTGCTCCTCGGCTATTCGGCGCGCAAGCTGATGGCGGGGTCCACCTGGGAGGCGCGGCGCGCGGGGAGCCAGCAGGCAGCGAGCGCCACGGCGGCGAGCCCCGCGCTCACCCCGAGGAACACCGCCGGCTCCGAGGCGCTCACCTCGTAGAGGATGCTCTGCGCGACGCGCCCCAGCAGGTACGCGCCCGCGAGCCCCAGCCCCAGGCCCACCAGCGTGAGGCGCGCGCCCTGCCCCAGCACCAGCGAGAGCACCTGCGTCTGCTGCGCCCCGAGCGCGCGCCGGATGCCCAGCTCGCGCGTGCGCTGCCCCACCGTGTAGGCCATCACGCCGTAGATGCCCACGCCCGCGAGCACCAGCGCGAGCACCGCGAGCGCACCCAAGAGCCGCGTCGCCGCGCGGTCCTGGCGCAGCAGGCTGTCCAGCCGGTCGCCGTAGGACTGCAGGTCGTAGACCGGCTGCTGCGCGTCCACCGCCAGCACCTCCTGGCGCACCGAGCTCACGAGCGCCGTGGGCTCTCCCTTCGCCCGCAGCGCGAGCACCATCCGGTTCATCTGCATCTGGGCGAGCGGCACGTAGCTCTCGGGCACCGGGCCCTGCTTGAGCGCCATGTGGCGCACGTCGCCCACCACGCCGATGATCTCGCGCGCCGGCTCGTTCTCCTTCCACCCCAGGTTGATGCGCTGGCCCACCGCCTCCTGGCCGGGGAAGAAGGTCTTCGCGAAGGTCTCGTTCACGATGACCACCCCGGGCGAGGTGTCCGTGTCCTGCGGCCCGAAGTTGCGCCCGCGCTTGAGCGGGATGCCCATGGCGCCGAAGTACTCGGGGCTCGCGATCTGGAACTCGGTGACCAGGCGCTCGCCGGGCGCGCCCTGGCGCCCCTCGATGGTGAAGTCCCCGTTCACGTTGCTGCCCCACAGGGGCGCGTTGTTCACGAAGCCCGCCTGCTCCACGCCGGGCAGCGAGCGCACCCGCTGCTGCACCTGCTCGAAGAAGGCGCGCATGCGCGCGGGGTCCGGGTACTTCTCCGGCGGCAGGGTGATGCGCGCGGTGAGCACGTGCTCGGGCTCGAAGCCCAGCTGCGCCGTAGCCTGGTTGTGCACCGAGCGCAGGGTGAGCCCGGTGCCGATGAGCAGCACCAGCGCGAGCGCGAGCTGCAGCACCACCAGCGCGCTGCGCATGGGGTGGTGGCCGAGCGCGCCCGCCTGGGCGCCGCCGCTCTTGAGCAGCGGGGTGAGCTCGCCGCGCGTCACGTGCAGCGCGGGCAGCAGGCCGAAGAGCAGCCCGCAGCCCACCGAGAGGCCGAAGTTGTAGAGGAGCGCGGGCACGCTGAGGGTGGCCGGCGAGAGCCGGGCCATGCTCGAGGGGGTGAGGATGCGCACCAGGTCCATCCCCCACAGCGCGAGCACCAGCCCCACGAGCCCGCCGCCCAGCGCGAGCAGCACGCTCTCCGCGAGCGCCTGGCGCACCTGGCGCAGCCGGCTCGCGCCCAGCGCCGCGCGAATCGCCCCGTCGCGCTGGCGGCTGAGCGCGCGCACCAGGGTGAGGTTCGCCACGTTCGCGCACGCGATGAGCAGCACGAAGGCCACCGCGCCGAGCAGCATCAGGAGCCCGCCGCGCGTCTGGCGGGTGAGGCTCTCGCGCCAGTCCATCACCAGGGTGGCGTGGGGGATGGGCTCCCCCTGTGCGCGCCAGAAGGCCTCGTTGAGGCGGGTGAGGTCCTCGTTCGCCGCCTTCACGCTCGCGCCCGGCGCGAGCCGCGCGAGGACGCTGAGGTAGTGGCTGCCCGGCTTGTCCGTCTTGAGCGGGTGCGGCACCCACAGGTCCGCGTCCTGCGAGTTCTCGCCGAAGGAGAAGTCCGCGGGCAGCACGCCCACCACCGTGTAGCTCTCGCCATTGAGCGTGAGGCTCTTGCCCAGCACCTGCGGGTCCCCGCCGAGCTGGCGGTGCCAGAAGGCGTCACTCAGCACCGCGACGTGCGGCGCGCCCTCCTGCGCCTCGTCCTCGGTGAAGCCGCGCCCCAGCTGCGGGTGCACGCCGAGCAGGTCGAAGAGGTTCGCGGTGGAGCGCGCGGCGTTCACCCGCTGCGGCGCGTCCGTGCCGGTGAGGTTGAGGTCCGCGCGGTCGTAGGCGGCAATCCCCGCGACCGCCCTGCTCTGGCGCCACGCGAGCACCTCGGACGCGCTCGCGCTCGCCTTGTCCACGCCCACCTGCGCGTCCCACACCCGCACCAGCCGCTCGGGCTCGCGGTAGGGCAGCGGCTTGAGCAGGGTCGCGTACAGGGCGCTGAAGATGACGGTGTTCGCCCCGATGGCGAGCGCCAGGGTGAGCCCCGCGGCGAGCGCGAAGCCGGGGCTGCGGCGCAGCGTGCGCAGTGCGTAGCGGAGGTCCTGCAGCAGGCTTTCCATGACCCAGCTCCTTCTCTAGTCCGCGCGCAAGGACTCCATCGGGTCCACGCGCGTCGCGCGCCGCGCCGGCGCATCCAGCGCCACGAGCGCCGCGCCGCCCAGCACCACCACCACGGCGGCGTAGGTGAGCGGGTCTCCCGCGCCCACGCCGAAGAGCAGCCCCTGCAGCACCCGCGCGAGCGCGAGCGAGCCGGCGAGGCCGAGCAGCAGCCCCAGGCCCACCAGGCGCGCGCCCTCGCGCAGCACCATGCGCCGCACGCTCGCGCCGTCCGCGCCCAGCGCCATGCGCACCCCGAACTCCTGCGTGCGCTGGCTCACCGCGTACGCCATCACCCCGTAGATGCCCACCAGCGCGAGCGCGAGCGCGAGCAGCGAGAAGCCGCCCAGCAGGAAGGTCTGCAGCCGCGCCGGGGCGAGCGACTCGTCCAGGCTCGCCTCCAGCGTGGTGACGGAGGCGAGCGGCAAGGACGGGTCCAGCTCCGCGAGCGCGCCGCGCACGCCGGCGAGCGCCGCGCCCGGCTCGCCCTGCGTGCGCACGGTGAGGGTCATGGCGCGGAAGGCGTCCAGCGCCTGGGCCATGGGGACGTAGACCTCGAGCGGCACCTCCTCGCCCGGCCCCTGGGTGTGCGCGTCCTTGAGCACGCCCACCACCGTGAGCCGCGGGAAGCGCCCGCCCGGCAGGCGCGCGAGCACGTCCGGCGGGGCGAGCGACTCCGGGGGCCCCAGCCACAGCCGGCCGCCCACCGCGTCGCGGCCGGGGAAGAGCCGGCGCGCCGCCGTCTCGTTGAGCAGCACCACGCCGGGCGCGCCCGCCACGTCGCCTGCGCCGAAGGGGCGCCCGCGCACGAGCTGCATCCCCACCGCCTCGAGCGCCCCGCCCTCCACGCCGCGGTACATCACCGCCGGCACCTGCGAGAGGTCCGTGGGCAGGCTCGCGCCCTCCACCGTGCACAGGCGCAGGTTGTTGTGCGTGCTCAGGGGAGCGCCCGAGAGCGCGCCCACGGCCTGCACCCCGGGCAGCCCCGAGAGCCGCTGCAGCAGCTGCTGGCGGAAGGCCTGCACCTGCGCGGGCTCCTTGTAGCCACCCTCCGGCACGACGATGTCCGCCGTGAGCACGTGCGCAGGCACGAAGCCCAGGTCCACCCGGTGCAGCGCGTGGAAGGAGCGCAGCAGCAGCCCCGCGCCGCTCAGGAGCACGATGGCGAGCGCCACCTCCGCCACCACCAGCCCGCTGCGCAGCCGGTGCCGCCCGCCGCCGGCGAGCCCGCGGCCTCCCGCCTTCAGCGTCTCGGAGAGCTGCGGGCGGCTCACCGCGAGCGCCGGGGCGAGCCCGAAGAGCAGCGCCGTGGTGAGCGCGAGCGCGAAGGTGAAGAGCAGCACGCGCCCGTCCACGGAGGCCTCCGCGATGCCCGGCAGGTCCGCGGGCGCGAGCGCCCGCACGCCGTCCAGCGCCCAGGTGGCCACCAGCGCCCCCAGCACCGCGCCCGCGAGCGAGAGCAGCGCGCTCTCGGTGAGCAGCTGGCGCACCACGCGGGAGCGCGGGGCGCCCAGGGCCGCGCGCACCGCGAGCTCCCGGCTGCGCGCGGCGCCCCGGGCGAGCAGCAGGTTCGCCAGGTTCGCGCACGCGATGAGCAGCACGCAGCCCACCGCCCCCAGGAGCACCCACAGCTCGGTGCGCACGTCCTCGCCGCGCAGGCTGCGCAGCGGGCGCACGCTCGCGCCGGTGAGCGCGGACTCCTTGAAGTCCCGCGCGAGCCGCGCCGCCACCCCGTCCAGCTCCGCCTGCGCGCGCTCGAGGCTCGCTCCGGGGGCGAGCCTTCCCACCGCGCGGATGAAGTGGTTCGCGCGGCCCAGGCTCGCCGCGTCCAGCGAGAGCGGCAGCCACAGCTGGGTGTCCTTCGAGGGGTAGTCGAAGCCCGGCGGCATCACCCCCACCACCGTGAAGCTCTCGCCGTCCAGCTGCAGGCTCGCGCGGCCCAACGCGTCCGCGCGCCCGCCCAGGCGCCGGCGGAAGAAGGCGTCCGAGACCAGCACCACGTGGTCCTTGCCCGGCGTCTCCTCCTCCGGGGAGAAGGCGCGCCCGAGCCGCGGGCCCACGCCGAGCACCTGCGGGAGGTTCGCGGTGGTCACCGCCGCCTCCAGCTGCTCGGGCGCGGCGTCCGGCGCGGTGAGGTTGGGGCTCGCGCCCGCCCACGCCGCGAGCCCCGCGAGGCTGGGCGCCCCGTCGCGGTACGAGTGGTAGTCCGGCAGGCTGAGCGGGATGGAGTCCAGCCCGCGCGCCTTCATCGTGCTGCTCACGGAGACGAGCCGCGAGTCCTCGGGGTAGGGCAAGGGGCGCAGGAGCGCTGCGTCCACCGCGCTGAAGATGGCGGTGTTCGCGCCCAGCCCCAGCGCGAGGCTGAGCAGCGCCGCGAGCGCGAAGCCCGGGCTGCGGCGCAGCGTGCGCACGGCGTAGCGGAGGTCCTGCAGCAGCGCGTCCATCTCGGTGCTCTCTCCCCTCGGGTGATGCGGACAGACGGGTCCTGCGGGGGAGGCGCACGTCCCTCACCCCGACCCTCTGCCTCCACGAAGAAGGGAGAGGGAGGACACGGTTCCTCTCCGGAAGGGAAAGGATGGACCTGTTGCTCCCGCCTAGCGGGTGGCGCGCTCGTCCTGGACGATGCGGCCGTCGAAGAGGCTCACGGTGCGGGTGGCGACGCGCGCGTGCGCCGGGTCGTGCGTCACCATGCAGATGGTGGCGCCGCCCGCGTGCAGCTCCTGGAGGAGCTCCATCACGGCGTGGCCGTTCTTGGAGTCCAGGTTACCGGTGGGCTCGTCGGCGAGCAGCAGCAGCGGGTCGCCGGCGACGGCGCGCGCCACGGCCACGCGCTGCTGCTGACCGCCGGACAGCTGGCCGGGCATGTGGCGGGCGCGGTGGCTCATGCCCACGCGCTCGAGCGCCTTCTCCACGCGCTCCTTGCGCTCTTGCGCAGGCATGCCGCGGTAGGTGAGCGGCAGCTCCACGTTCTCGAAGACCGAGAGGTCGCCGATGAGGTTGAAGCTCTGGAAGATGAAGCCGATGTGCCGGTTGCGCACCAGGGCGCGGTCGGCAGCGGAGAGTTGCGCCACGCTCTTGCCGTCCAGCAGGTAGGTGCCGCGGCTGGCGGTGTCCAGCAGCCCCAGCACCGCGAGCAGGGTGGTCTTGCCCGAGCCCGAGGGACCCACGATGGCCACCCACTCGCCCGGGGTGACGGTGAGGTGCACGTCGGAGAGGGCGTGGGTCTCCACGTCCTCGGCCTCGAACACCTTCGTGATGCCCTCCAGCTGCAGCAGGTTCTTCGAGCCGCTGGTGGAGAGGCCTGCCGGAGTCACGGTCTGCACTGCGCCCACATTGGTCGTCGTCGTCATTTGAGCTTCACCCGCTCCGCGCTGTCCCACTGCGTCATGTCGGAGAGGACCACCTGGTCCCCTTCGCTGAGGCCCGCGAGGACCTCGATGGTGTTCACCGAGCTGCGGCCCAGGCGCACCTGGACCCGCTCGGCCTCGTCGCTGCCGCCCTGCATCCGGAACAGGCTCACCGTGGCGCCGCTCTGCGCGCCCGCCGGCCTGCCCACGTAGAGCACGTTGTTGAGGCGCTCCAGCTCCACGGTGCCCTCCACGGTGAGGTCGGGGCGCGCGCCGCGGGGCAGCTCACCCGGCAGGCTCACCTCGACGAGCACCGTGCCCTGGCTCGCGCTCGGCGCCACGCGGGCCACCGTGCCCTCGGCGATGCCGTTGCGCGTGTCCACCGCCACCTTCTGGCCCACCGCCACGTCGCGCGCCTGGGTCTCGGCGATGCGCAGCTCGGCCTTGAGGCGCTCGGGCTTGACCACCTTGGCGAGCAGCACGCCGGGGGTCACCCACTGGCCCAGCTGCAGGGGAAGCTCCTGGAGGATGCCGGTGTCGCCGGCGCGCACGTGCAGCCCGTCCACCTGCTTGCGGCGGAACTCCGCCACGGCGCGCAGGCGCTCGATCTGCCCCAGCTGCGCGGTGACGCGCTGGCGCTGGCTGTCGCGCAGCACGTCCACGCGGCGCTTCTCCAGGTCCAGGCGGGCCGTCATCTCCTCGGCCTTCTCGTTCGCCTGCTGCGCCTCGACCTCGGCGATGTAGTGCTTGTTGAGGAGGTTCTCGTTGTACGAGGCGCGCCGCTGCGCGTTGCTCGTCTCCGCCTTGAGCGTGGCCATGGCCGCTTCCGCGGTGTAGCCCTGGTTCGTCAGCTCGGTCTTGAGCGCCACCAGCTGCGCCTGCGCGTCCGCCAGCTCGCGCTCGGCCTGCAGCGCCTGCAGCTGCACGTCCGGGTTCGCCAGCTCGAGGATGACCGTGTCCGGCTTCACCTGGGCGCCGGGGCGCAGAAGGATCTTGTCCACGCGGCCCGGGGTGTCCGCGGTGAGCCAGCGCACATACTCGGGCACCAGCGTGCCCGGGCCCTTCACCTGGCGCACCATGGGGCCGCGCTTCACCGCGTCCACCCACACGCCGTCGCGCGGGACCGTGGGCGCCGCGGCGCGCAGCTTCGACAGCCCGAGCGTGATGGCCAGGAGGGCGACCACACCGACGGCCGCCAGGACGTAGGGCAGCTTCTTCTTCTTCTTGGGGCGGGGGATGTCCACGGGAAGGCCTAGAGCGAACTGCGTGCCACCGCTCTACGCACGGCCAAGAGGCCGATTTCCTTGCCGTGGCCTCATCTCTTTCCGCTGCGTTGCGCGGAGGCGGGAAAGGCGCGTCCCGCAAACGGACACCGGGCGGGGGTGGGGGCGGGGGCCCGGAACGGCCGTGGACGCCGCCCGCCCGCCTGCCCCTCAGGTCTCCAGCAGGAGCTGGAGCACGGCCTCGTCCTCCTCGGACTGCTGCACTGCGGGGTCCGCGTCGTCGCTGTCCCAGCCGTAGGGGGACTCGCCCGCGGGGGCCGCCCCGGTGGCCAGGCAGCGCAGCAGGCGCGGCGCCGCCCCCACGCCGTCCCCGTCCTCGTCCCGGTAGAACACCCGCCAGAGGAAGCGCGTGGGGTCCGTGTCCTCGCAGTCGTTGCCGCGCGCCGCGAGCACCGAGGGCGCCTCCGGCGCCGTGCCGATGCACTGCGCGGTGGGCGCCGGGTCCACCACCGTGTAGCCGTCCCCGTCCTGGTCGAGGAAGCCCGGGGTCACCGTGCGCCAGCGCGCGGCATCCTGTGCGGCGCAGTCGGTGGAGGAGGCTACGAAGCCCGCGGGCAGCGCGCCCGCGGTGCAGAAGGCCTGCGCCTCGCCCGCCCCCACGCCGTCCGCGTCCACGTCCGCAAAGCCGCTCAGCTGCACGAAGCGCTGGGCGTCCGCGTCGTCGCAGTCCGCGCCGCGCGATTGCGTCGCGTAGCCCGCGGGAAGGCTCGCGCCGCTGCACAGCGAGCCGGTCGCCGGCACCGTCGCCCCGTCGCCGTCCGCGTCGCGGTACGCGTAGGCGAGCACCTGGTAGCGCGCGGCGTCCGCGTCGTCGCAGTCATCCGGCCAGGGGGTGCCGCGCGAGTAGCCCTGCGGGTCGGTGTTGCCCACGCAGAAGGAGGCGGGCTCGGCGAGCGGCACGGTGCGTCCGTCGCCGTCCGCGTCGCCGAGCCGGTACTCGCGCTGCTCCCAGCGGCTGGAGTCCTGCGGCGCGCAGTCGTCGCTGCGGCGCGAGGAGTAGCGCGGCATCGCCACCCCCGCGCACACCTCGAAGCTCTCGCCCGAGCCCACCCCGTCGCCGTCCGGGTCCGGGAAGCCCGGCTGCATCGAGTAGACGCTCGGGTCCGCGTCGTTGCAGTCCAGGCCCTGCGCGCTCTCGCGGTAGCCTGCGGGCAGGTAGAAGCCCGAGCACACGCTGCCCTGCTGCGGCACGGTGGCGCCGTCGCCGTCCGCGTCGCGGTAGGCGTAGGGCAGCATCGTGTAGAGCGTGGCGTCGCGGGGCGCGCAGTCGCCGCCGGTGGCCACCATGTACGTGGGCGGCGGAGCGCTGCCGAGGCACATGGACATCGCGTAGTCATCGCCCACGCCGTCCCCGTCCAGGTCGAAGTAGAGCGGCACCTCGTGCCAGGCGGTCGCGTCGAAGTCGCTGCAGTCGTCCTCACCCCGCTGCGTGACGTAGCCCGTGGGCACCTGCGCGCCGATGCACAGCGTCTGCGCGTACGGCCGGGTGCGCCCGTCGCCGTCCCAGTCCTCGTAGACCGCCAGCTCGCGCCAGCGCGTGGCGTCGTAGGTCGCGCAGTCTCCGCCCGTGCTCACCCAGCCCTGCGGCAGCGCGGCGCCCGCGCACACCTGCTCGAGCGCGTCCGCACCCACGCCGTCGCCGTCCGCGTCGCGGTGGCCGGAGACGTACTGGAAGCGCGTGGCGTCGTCGTCCGCGCAGTCCGCGGTGGAGGGCACGCCGTCGTGGTCTGCGTCCACCACGACCGGCGGAGCCGGGGTGACCGGGGGCGTGGGCTTCACGGGCTCGGGGTCCGGTGAGCCGCCGCAGCCCGCGAGCGCGAGCAGGCCCGCGCAGAGGAGCGCTGCCCTCACGGCTTCACCCGGGTGAGGGCGCAGGACGGGAACTCCTCCGGCTCCGTGCCCGTGGTGGCCCCGCCCAGCTCCAGCTTGAACTTGCCCGGGCTCGCCATCGCCAGCAGCGCGAGCTTCTCGCAGCGCGTCGCGGAGGAGCTGAGGCTCTGGGTGTTTTCGTAGCCGCCGGCGAAGAAGCGCACCGTGCGGGGCGTGGCCTCTCCCTCGACGAGGCCCGTCACTTCGACGAACTGGCTCGGAGTGATGACGTAGCGGTCCACGGTGACGAAGACGAGCGGGAGCGTGGGCGTGGCGGCCGAGGCACCGAGGGCCGCGAGGGACAGGAGCGCGAAGACGAGGGGGCGCATGGGAGCTCGCGAGCGGTGGGGGGTTAGCGGCGGGTCAGCTTGCAGGCGACGAAGGGGAAGCTGCTGGAGGAACCCTCGGTGCGGACCTCGAGCAGGAACTGACCTGGCTTGTTCATGGCGATCAGCGCGAACCGGTCGCAGCGCTCGAAGGAGCGAGCCGTCTCGGTCGAGGTGGCGTTGCTTGTGTAGTAGGGGAAGGAGATCGTGGTGGGGTCGCTCGCGCCCACCTGCAGCCCCGTGACGACGACGCGATTCGGCCAGCCCTTCACCTCGTAGCTGTCCACGGTCTCGAAGACGTAGGCCGTGTTGAAGGTGGCATTAACGACGGTCTGGGGATGCGCCGCAGCAGGGACGAGCAGCGCGGCCACGGCGCAGGCCAGCAGGACGGGACGGCAGGAGATCATGGGGGCTCGGGGAGCGCGGGCGCGGGGGCAGTCCCGCGCGGCGCCGTGCTTTTTAGCTGCTGCGGCCTCTCCCCGTAAAGTTGGCAAGCCTCGAAAGGCCGGGAGGAGATCCAAAAGGGCCCCCACTCCGCAAGGAGAGGGCAGCGTGCGCGAGGAGGGCCGGCGCGCACCGATCGCCAGGGGCCCGCTCACGCCCGCCTGCCCTGACGCCCGCGTCGGGAAGGTGCAGCTCCTACCCGTGAAGGCTCGCGGGGTTGGCAGCGGCAGAGGCATTGCACACGGGTCCCGCGGCGTTCCTCCCGAGGAGAGACAACACATGAGGCAGTCGGTTCAGCAGCGGGTGGTCGGCGCAGTGGTGGCCTTTGCGGCGCTGGGGCTCGTGGCCTGCGGTGGCGGCGACGCCACGGTGCGCGGGCGCGTGAGCGATGGCGCGGGCACCCAGGCCCAGGGCGTGGTGCAGGCGCAGGGCGGCTTCGGCGGCAGCGGCACGGTGGCCGCCGCGAGCCAGGTGCGCGTGAGCAGCGTGGGCGCCGGCGGCGCGCTGCAGACGCAGGCCGAGGCGCAGGTCCAGGCCGAGGGGCGCTACGAGCTGAGCGTCCCTGCGGGCGAGGAGCGGCTCGTGCTGCAGGCGGTCGACGCCCGCGGCCAGGTGCTCGCCAGCGCGCTGCTGGAGACCAGCGGCAAGGCGGGTGACACCGTCACCGCGCCGCCCATGGACAGCGAGAGCTCGCTGGAGGCCGAGGTCTTCCTGCAGATGGTGAAGGACGGCGCGAAGGCCGAGGACACCGACACGGTGGACCTGCGCGCGCGCCTCGACGCGCGCATCGCGAAGGAGGTGCGCAAGGGCACCGCCGCGCAGGTGAGCGCGTGGCTGAAGGCGCTCGCCGAGAGCACCCGCGCCGCGCAGGAGGCGCGCGTGAAGGCGCTCGCCAAGGCGGGCGTGCAGACCGGCGGCGACGCGCTCTTCGAGGCGGAGCTCTCCGCCGCGGCGAAGCTGAACGCCTCGCTGGATGCGGGCAGCAACGTGGCGCAGGCCTACGAGACCTTCTACGCCGAGCTCGCGGCCGCCGTGCAGAAGGCCGGCGCCGAGGCCCAGGAGCAGGCGCAGAGCGAGAGCAGCGCGAGCGCCGCCTTCCGCGTCTCGCTCGAGGCGCAGCTGCCCTCGCAGGACGCGCAGCCCCTGGTGGACGCGGCCGTGCGCGCCGCCGGCTCGCTCGAGGCGCGCAGCTCCGGCGCCGCCATCTCCGCGCTGCTGCAGGCCGCGGGCGCCACCGACGCGGTGAAGACCCAGGCCGCCAACGCCGCGCTGCAGCTGCGCAGCCAGGTGGACAGCTCGGGCAGCGCCGGCGTCGCCGCGCAGGCCTTCTCCACCTTCAGCGCCACCATCGCCACCGACGCGAGCGTGCAGTCCACGGTGCTCGGCAACTTCCTCGGCGTGAACGCCGGCACCTCCGCGGGTGTCACCCTCGCGCTGCAGGCCGCGAGCAGCGCCGGCGCCGTGCTGGACAGCACCCTGGACATCGCCGCGAGCGGCGCGGTGAGCACGGCGGGCGGCGTGGACGCCACCGCGCTCGCCACCGGCACCGCGGACGCGTACGGCACCTTCGCCACCGGCCTGCGCAACCAGGCCTCGGTGCTCTCGGCCTTCGGCAGCAAGAGCACCCCGGCGATGGAGCTGCTCATCGTCGCCGAGGGCTCGTTCGCGGCCGGCAACTAGGCTCTTCGGCTTCCTGAGCGCGAGGGCCTCGGGGGCGCCCCCGGGGCCCTCGTCGTTTCAAGGGGTCGCGCTGAGGCGCCGCACCGGCGGTGAGGGGCGGTGCTCGAGCACCTGCAGGTAGGGCTCCACCACGCGCCACACGTGCAGCATCCCGGCGAAGTGACGCACCTGGTCCGTCGTGCAGAGCCCCGCACGCACGGCGCGGCCCAGGGCGTAGGCCGCCGTCGATTGGCCGAGCTCCTTCCGGCACCGGAAGAGGTCCACCACGGTTTTCGCCATCGAGTAGACGCGCACCGGGACGCCGCGGTGGGTGCGCTCCTCGATTCCCTGCGTCCACGCGAGCCCGCCGAAGCGCACCGTGCGCAGTGCGGGCTCCTCGATGCGAGGCCGCCGCGCCTTCTCGCCAATGGCGAACCATACCTGCGGCGGCTCCGGCTCCAGGCCGTGGAGGTAGAGCGCGGAGCGCAGGCAGACCACTCCCTGCGGAACACGCTTTGCCGCCACGGTGGTCGCATCGAAGAAGGTCGGGTAGCTCGCGTAGACCCCCGGCGCCACTCTCGTCAGCCCCCAGCGCACGTGCGCGAAGGGAATCCCGTACGGTGCCCAGTCCCTGCGGCGCAGCAGCCCCAAGCGCTCGCAGAGCTCGCTCGGTGCTGGGCGTGTGTCGCAGTCTTTGCGCGGCGTGAGTCGCTTGCTCCCCATCCCCACCCCTCCCCCAGCGGTGCACGATGCCCGGAGTGTCCGACACGTCGTCGCGAGGAGCCGTGCGGCCCGAGCCGACCGAGCGCAGTGGAGAGGAGCCGGTAGTTCTTTCAGCAAATCCCCCGACATCTCAGAACAGGAGCGCGCGACTTCGCGCCCGGAGGGGTGGGTCGGCAGCTGCGCGGGTCGGCCGCAGTGCGCGTCGCGAACAGCGCTCGTGGGAAAGACGGAACGAACGGTCGACTTCCGCCTGCGCCGAGCGCGCCGAGGCGTTGCCCTGCGATGCGCTCCGGGGGCGCACGGCGGCCATCCCATTTCCGCACGACCGTGCCGTGTCTTCGGACGCAGGGATGCGCGCTCCTGTTCTGAGATGTCGGGGGTTTTCCTGGAGAAGTTACTGCCTGCGCCTCCCCGGAGCGCGGCGCAGGGCAGCGCCCGTGCGCGCTCGACGCAGGCGAATCGAGCCTGTCCCATCCGGTCCTCCCTCCATGCGGGAGACGTGACAGTCTCTTGGGCGCGGCAGTGAAGCTCCGCGTGCGACGAGAGGATGGGCGGCGATGAGCGACGTCGTGACCCGGCTGGCAGAGACCATTGCGTGGTGTGCGCCGAGAGCCGTTGCCGCCCGGGCGGGAGAGACGACGCGCACGAAGGCGCTGATGCCTCCGCTGTTCGCGCAGGACGAGAACACGCAGCTCGATCTGCTGCTCGGCTCACCCCAGTGCAGCCTCGAGGCCGTGGACTTCATCGCCGCGCGCCGACGCGAGGCGCTGGAGCTCTCGAACGCCCCCACCCCACCGCTTCGGGAGCTCGCCGGTGGACGCGTGTTCGCGACCGACTTCGACACCGACCTCTGTGGCGCGGCCATCGTCCAGTCGAACGGCTTCCTCGACGACCTCGACATCCCGGGCTGGGACACCTGGTTCGCGCACGAGGTGCGTGGACGCTACGGCATCGTCTATGGCTGGGTGCCGCCGGCGCTGCTCACGCTGGCTGACCGCGGCTTCAACGTCATCCCCGTCAACACCGTCTGGTGGGTCAAGGCCGAGGACCTGCTGCGACTCCTGAGATAGCGCGCAGGACGCGAGGCAAAGGGAGCGCTCACACGTGCCGCTCGGAGACGTCCTCGTCATCCTCCGGCGCGTCGTCGTGGCCGTTGCCCGCGTCGTCCTCCTCGAGCGGCTCCTCGTCGTCGCCGCCCTCGCGCAGGTCGTCGGCGAGCAGCGCCTCGGGCTCCTCGTCCAGCGCGGGCTCGTGCGCGTCGTCCTGCGCTGCCACCACCCCCGAGCCCAGCGGGTAGATGACCAGGTGGCGCAAGGGCTCGCTGCCCAGGCTCACCGTCTCCAGGTGGTAGCGCGTCACCAGCTTGTGCTGCAGCTTGCGCAGGCGCGAGGGGCGCGGCGCGAGCGGCACGTTCACCCCTTCCGCGAGCACGCGCTGGATGGCGTGCTCCGCCTCCGCCACCGCGGCGCGCACCTCGTCCTGGTCCACGCCCTCGAGGATGTTGAGCGCCGACTTCAATGCGCGGCGGATCTCCGTGGCGCTGTTGCGCTTGATGGGCAGCACCCGCGCCCCGCTGCGCTCGGCCGCCTTGCGCAGGCGCGGCGCGTTCGCGCGGCTGCGCAGCGTGAGCACCAGGTCCGCGTTCTCCGGACGCCCCACGGCAATCGCCTCCACCGGCAGGTCGCGCAGCACGCGCTCGAGCAGCTCGCGGCTCACCGCGTGCGCCGCGATGCGCGTGGGCCCCGGCCGCAGCGCCCCGAAGGCGCCTCCGCCCGCGCCCGGTGCCGCGTGCTGCCCGTGGTGTCCCGGAGGCGTGGCCTCCACCACCTCGGGCGCCGCCTCCACGCGCACGCTGCCGCCCTCCTGCTGGCGCCGCTCCCCGCCCACCTCCGCGCCCGCGAGCAGCCGGTCCACCGCTCCGGCCGTGTCCCGGTGCACCAGCACCTCGTCGCGGCTCACCATCTCCACCACGATGTCGAAGGTCGGCGGCGCGCGCCGCTCGCTCACCGTCTTCTGCGTGCGCCGCCGCCGCGCCTCCTCGTCGCTCAGGGTCACCGTCTGCACCCCGCCCACCAGGTCCGAGAGCGTGGGGTTCAGCACCAGATTCTCCAGCGTGTTGCCGTGCGCCGTGGCCACCAACTGCACGCCGCGCTCGGCGATGGTGCGCGCGGCCGCCGCCTCCGCCGCGGTGCCGATCTCGTCCACCACGATGGCCTCGGGCATGTGGTTCTCCACCGCCTCGATCATCACGTCGTGCTGGCGGTCCGGCCGGCTCACCTGCATGCGGCGCGCACCGCCGATGCCCGGGTGCGGGATGTCGCCGTCGCCGCCGATCTCGTTGCTGGTGTCCACCACCATCACCCGCTTGCCCAGCGCGTCCGCGAGCACGCGCGCCACCTCGCGCAGCTTCGTCGTCTTGCCCACGCCGGGCCGCCCCAGCAGCAGCAGGTTCAGCCCCGAGTCCACCAGGTCGCGCAGCATGTCGATGGTGCCCAGGATGGCGCGCCCCACGCGCAGGGTGAGCCCCACCACGCGGCCCTGTCGGTTTCGGATGGCCGACACGCGGTGCAGCGTGCGCTCGATGCCGGCGCGGTTGTCCCCGCCCAGCTCCCCCACCCTTCCGAGCACCGCCTGCAGGTCCTCGGGCGTGACGGGCGCTTCGGAGAGGCGCTGCACCCCGCCCACCAGCCGCGCCTCGGGCGGGCGGCCCAGGTCCATCACCACCTCCAGCAGCTCCGCCTCGGGCAGCGCGTTCACGGCCGCCTGCAGCGGCGGAGGGAGCACCGCCACAAGCAGGGCGAAGTCCTCACTGCGGACGGCGGCGGCAGGGCTGGGCTGGGACTGTTCCATAGGGGCAACGATTATGGTGCGCCCGCCTGCCCTCGCGCGCACGGCTTCCGCCACGTGGGGAACGGGAACCCCTCCCGCCGGACGGGACTGCTCCTCCTGCCGCAGGGCAGGCGGGCGAGCGCGCGTCCTGCGCGCGTCCTTAGGTTCTCGTCCATGACGCCTCCCCTGGACCCCGAAGCCCTCTGGCCCGAGCTCGAGCGCGAGGCGCGCGAGCGCTTCGGCGTCGAGCAGTTCCGCCCCGGCCAGCGGGAGATCATGGAGGCGGTCATCGCCGGCAGGGACGTGCTGGGCGTGCTGCCCACCGGCGCCGGCAAGAGCCTCACCTTCCAGCTCCCCGCGCTCTTCGTGCCCGGCTCCACCGTGGTGGTGAGCCCGCTGCTCGCGCTGATGCACGACCAGAAGGAGCACCTCACCGAGCGCTTCGACCTGGACGCGGCGAAGCTCGACAGCACCCTGAGCGCGAGCGACGCGCGCGAGCTGCACACCGAGATCCGCCGCGGCGAGCACGAGTTCATCTACGTGACCCCCGAGCAGCTGGAGAACCCCGAGCGCCTCGCGCTGCTCAAGCGCGCGGACGTGAGCCTCTTCGTGGTGGACGAGGCGCACTGCGTCTCGCAGTGGGGCCACGACTTCCGCCCCGCCTACCTCGCGCTCGGCGACGCCATCCGCGCACTCGGCCGCCCGCGCGTGCTCGCCCTCACCGCGACGGCGACGCCCCAGGTGCGCGCGGACATCGTGAGCCAGCTGGGGCTGAAGGACCCCGAGGTGGTGAGCACCGGCATCCAGCGCGACAACCTCTTCCTCGAGGTGCAGCGCACCGTGAACCCGGAGCTCAAGCGCCAGAAGCTGCTCGAGCTGCTTCGCGAGGCGGACGGCAGCGCCATCGTGTACACGGCCACCGTGCGCCGCGCGGACGAGCTGTGGCGCTGGCTGCGCGCGCAAGGCGTGGAGGCCGGGCGCTACCACGGCAAGCTCAAGGCGGCCGAGCGCGAGGAGAGCCAGCGCCACTTCATGGACGGCACCACGCCGGTGGTGGTGGCGACCAAGGCCTTCGGCCTGGGCATCGACAAGCCGGACCTGCGGCTCGTGGTGCACTACCACTTCCCGGACTCGCTCGAGAGCTACTACCAGGAGGCGGGCCGCGCGGGGCGCGACGGCAACCCCGCGAAGGCCGCGCTGCTCTACCGGCTCGAGGACCGGCGCATCCAGAGCTTCTTCCTCGGCGGCAAGTACCCGCGCCGCGACGAGAGCCAGCAGCTGTACGCCGCCGCGCAGCGGCTGTGCGAGGGCAAGAAGAGCGTCGCGCTCAAGCGGCTCGCCGAGGCGAGCGGGCTCGGGGACAAGCGCGCGAAGGTGCTGGTGGCGCAGTTGGTGGCGGCCGGAGTGCTGGAGCGCGGAGCGCGGGGGCTGAAGCAGCTGCGCGCCTTCGAGCGCCCCGAGGAGCTGGACGCGTACCTCGGCGCCTACGAGGCCCGCCACCAGACCGACCGCGAGCGGCTGGAGGCGATGATGCGCTACGGCAGCTCCACCGCCTGCCGCTGGAAGCTGCTGGGCGAGTACTTCGACGAGCCGCGAGAGGGTGACTGCAACCACTGCGACAACTGCCGCGCGCGGGCCGAGGGCCACTTCGACTACGAGCCCCCGGGCAAGCGCCGCACGCCCGCGCCGCTCATCGACATCGCCGCGTCCCCGGCTGCCTGAGCCACCGCGTCCTCACCCTGACGCGCACGCGCTGAGCCGGTCGCTCGAGCGGCATGTCTTCGCGTCAGCCCGCGTTGGGAGCGCCGCTAGGAATCCGGTTCCCAATTTCCTCTGCTCGTCCGGTCACGCCTGTGTCACGCAGGGTGCGCTCAAAGCGCGCTCACGGAGGGGGACACAGATGGGGCGCATGAAGACGACGGGGGCGAGGCACATCGCCGCGATGACCGCAGCACTCGCACTCACGGCCTGTGGCACGACCGAGCCCGAGACTCAGCAGCCGGAGCCCGAGCAGCCCGCGCCGGTGACGGAGGGCTGCGTCGCGCTGCCCGAGCACTGGGTGACGGACAAGGGCGGGCACTGGGGCACGGACAAGAGCGACGAGCTGCTGGACGTGCTGGTGGCGCCCGGGGGCCGCCTCGTCTTCGCGGGCTACGAGCACGGCTCCCTGGACGCGAGCGTGCCGCCGGAGGGCGACGCGCTCGGGGTCATCTGGACGGTGGCGCCGGGGAGCCCCATCCCCACCTACCAGCTGCTGAACCTCCCCGGCTCGGCCGAGGTCGTCGAGGCACTCACGCTGCAGCCGGGCACGAACGCGCTGCACTTCGCCGCGCGTACCACGGGCGCCTTCCCGGGCTTCAAGTCGGGCGGGCGCTACGACGTGGTGGTGGGCGACGTGGGCCCGGACGGCAAGCTGCGCGTGCGCTACCAGGGGGGCAGCGAGCACCCGCAGCACCCCACCCGCCTCACCTTCGACCCGGCGGGAGACCTCGTGGTGGCCGGCTACGACGACGACACCATCGACGTGAACTACCTGGCGCGCGAGGAGGACCCCTTCGTGCTGAAGCTGCACGCGGGCGAGGACGGAGCGCTGCAGGCCTCCTGGTGGAACCACGACGACACGGACGGCTCGGATCAGGTGCTGGGACTCGGCGTGGGCAGTGACGGCGCGGTCTACGTGAGCGGTGGGGTGCTCTCGGGCGCGCAGGACGGGCCCTTCCTGCGCAAGCTGGACGCGCAGGGGCAGGCGCTGTGGAACCGGCGCGTGACGCCGACCGGCTTCGACATGATTGCCGCCGTGCACGTGCTGCCGGGCGGGGACCTGCTCGTGGCGGGCAGCACCTTCCACCAGCTGGGCGAGCATGCCTACGGGCAGCAGGATGCCTTCGTGCAGCGGCGGGACGGAGCCACGGGCGAGGTGCGCTGGACGACGCAGCTGGGCACGGACGACAGCGACTGGGTGACGGACCTGGCGGTGGACCCGGTGGACGGCTCCATCGTCGTGGTGGGCGAGACGCCCGGCACGTTCGACCCCGCGAAGCCCAACGCGGGGGAGTTCGACGTGTTCCTCGCGCGCCTCTCGGCGGACGGACAGGTGCGCGCCACGCAGCAGTGGGGCAGCGCCGGGGACGACCACCCGGCCGCCGTGGCCGTGGACCCCTGCGGCCGCGCCTTCATCGTGGGCTACACCACGGGCGACCTCGCGGGCCCCTCGCGCGGCAGCCGCGACGCCTTCGTGCTCTTCACCGAGACGACGCGGACCTGAGCCACTAGAGCGGCCTTCCCAGCCCTTTGCGAAAGCGCGCCGCGAGGAAGTCCACGAAGGCGCGCGCTCGCGCGGGCGTTCCCTGGCGCTCGGGTGTGAGGGCCCACACCGCGAGCTCGTCGATGCGGTAGTCGGGGAGTACCTCCTCGAGCGCGCCGCTCTCCAGCGCGTCCACCACGCCGAAGTGCGGCAGCACCGCGAGCCCCATCCCGGCGAGCGCCGCCATGCGCAGCACCTCGCCATTGTTGCTGGAGAAGCTGCTGGGCACCGGCACGTAGGCGGGCTCGCCGTCGCGCACGAAGCGCCACTCCTGGTGCGGCGCGTTCTGCGCGTAGCGCAGGCAGTGGTGCTGCGTGAGGTCCTCGGGCACCTCCGGGCGCGCGTGCTTCTGGAAGTAGCCGGGCGTGGCGCACGCCACCAGGCGGTCCATCGCGAGCCTGCGCGCGGCGAGGCTCGCCTCGGCCTGCAGCGGCCCCTTGCGCGCCACCCGCACCACCACGTCGTAGCCGCCGTGCAGCACATCCACCGGCGCGTCGTCCACGCTCAGCTCCACCTGCACCTGCGGGAACTCCTGCAGGAAGGCCCCTACCGCGGGAGCCAGGTAGCGCGCCCCGAGCACGCTCGGCGCATTCACCCGCAGCGTGCCGCGCGGCGCACCGCCGAGCCCCTGCGCGAGCGCTGCCGCCGCGTCCGCCTCCGCCGTGACGCGCGCGCAGCGCTGGTAGTAGGCGAGCCCCGCGTCCGTGAGGCTGAGCCGGCGCGTGGTGCGGTGCAGGAGCCGCACGCCCAGGTCCTCCTCCAGCGCCGCGAGCCTGCGGCTCACCGTGCTCTTGCGCATCCCGAGCCGCTCGGCGGCCGCCGTGAAGCTGCGCTCCTCCACCACGCGCGCGAAGAGCACCATCGAGACCACGTCGTCCACCTGCAGGGCCATGGCGCGGGATTGTTGCGCAGGCGGAACAGTGCGTCCATCCCGCGGGTCTCGTGCGCAGGGGGCCGCGGCAGTACCTCTTGGCTCAGCAGAGACGGCGGGCTCCTCCGCCGCTCTTCCCAAAGGCGGTCCCCATGTCGTCGCTGATCTCCCGAAACGAGCTCCACCAGAAGCTTCAGCGCGGCGAGCGCTTCGTGCTCGCCGAGGCCCTGCCCGAGCCCTACTTCCGCAAGGGCCACCTGCCCGGCGCCATCCAGCTCTCGCACGAGACGCCCGACGTGGCGCGGCTCGGCAGCCCCGACACCGAGGTCGTCGTGTACTGCGCGAGCCTCACCTGCCAGAACTCGCACGTCGCGGCCGAGCGCCTGCGCGCCCTCGGCTTCCGGGACGTGAAGGTGTACGCGGGCGGCAAGCAGGACTGGGCGGACGCCGGCCTTCCCCTGGTGCGGTCATGAGCGGCCTCCTCCGGACGGAAGGGGGGCTCGCGCCCACGGCGACTCCGAGCGTGCGCGCGGCGCTGCAGCGGCTGCTCGCCACCGGGGATGACCCGGTGGCCCTGGGCCTGCGCCTCACCCTGGGCCTCGTCATGCTCCCGCACGGCCTGCAGAAGACGCTGGGCGGGTTCGGCGGCTACGGCTTCGAGGGCACCATGGGCTTCTTCACCGGGACGATGCACATCCCGTGGCCCTTCGCGCTCGCGGCGATCCTCGCCGAGTCCCTGGGCGCGCTCGCGCTGGTGCTCGGGCTGGGCGGCCGGGCGGCGGCGCTGGGCATCGCCGTCAACATGGCGGTGGCCGCGCTCACCTCGCACCTGGACAACGGGTTCTTCATGAACTGGTTCGGCAACCAGAAGGGCGAGGGCTTCGAGTACCACCTGCTGGCCATCGGCATCGCGCTCGCGGTGGTGGTGCGAGGCAGCGGCCGGTGGTCGCTCGACCGGTGGCTCGCCCGCAGTTGACCGGCCAGTTGCAAATCCGGATGATGGTCATAATATGATGCTCATCATATGAGCCCGACCCGGACGGAACAGAAGGAGCGCACGCGCGAGGACATCCTCGCCTCCGCGGTGCGCCGGCTGCGCGAGCACGGCATCGGTGGGGCGAGCGTGGCCGAGGTCATGAAGGGCGCGGGCCTCACGGTGGGCGGCTTCTACGCCCACTTCGACTCGAAGGACTCGCTCGTCGCCCAGGGGCTGCACAGCTGCATGACCCAGATGCGCGACGTGATGCGCGCGCACCTGGGGCCGGGCCGGGGCGCGGAGGCGCTGGCTCCCCTGCTGCGCAAGTACCTCTCCCCTGCCCACCGCGACCGCCCGGACCTCGGCTGCCCGGTGCCCTCGGTGCTGAGCGAGCTGCCCCAGGCGGGTGCGCCGGTGAAGGAGTCCTTCGCCGCCGAGATGGAGGCGCACCTGGCCGTGCTGGACGAGCACCTGGAGGGCCGCGCCCCGCGCCGCCGCCGGCTCGGGCTGGCCACGCTCGCGCTCATGTACGGCGGGCTCTCGCTCTCTCGCGCGCTGCGCGGCACGCCGCTGTCCGAGGAGGTCCTCGAGGCCTGCCGCGACTTCGCGCGCGATGCGCTCGGCTCGGAGCGCTGAAGCGGCCATCACACGGGTCACACGAAGGGGGAACGCGTCATGGGCAAGGCAGTGATTCTGGAGGCAGTGCGCACCCCGCGCGGGCGGGGCAAGGTGGGCAAGGGCGCGCTCTCGGGGCTGCACCCGCAGGAGCTGCTCGCGCAGGCGATGAACGGTCTCGTCGAGCGCACGGGCGTGGCGCCTGCGGACGTGGAGGACGTGGTCGCGGGCTGCGTCTCGCAGGTGGGCGAGCAGGGGGCGAACCTCGCGCGCAACGCGGTGCTCGCCGCGGGCTGGCCGCAGGAGGTCACCGGCGTCACCCTCAACCGCTTCTGCGGCTCGGGGCTGCAGGCGGTGGCCACGGCGGCGTACGGCGTGGCCTCGGGCTTCCAGCACCTGGTGCTCGCCGGCGGCGTGGAGAGCATGAGCCGCGTGCCGATGAGCTCGGACGGCGGCGGGCAGGACGGCGGCAACGTGCGGCTGCGCGAGCGCGTGTTCCAGGTGCCGCAGGGCATCAGCGCGGACCTCATCGCCACGCGCGAGGGCTTCAGCCGCGCCGAGCTCGACGCCTTCGCGCTGCGCTCGCACCAGCGCGCGGCGCAGGCGATGGAGCGCGGGCTCTTCACCCGCTCGCTCGTGCCGGTGAAGGACCCCGCCACGGGGAGCGTCGTGCTCTCGCGCGACGAGCTGCCGCGCCCCGACACCACGCTGGAGAAGCTCGCCGCCCTGCCCGCCTCCTTCGTCGAGCCGGGGCGCACGCGCGTGCCCGACGGGCGCACCCTGGACGAGGTGGCGCTCGCCGCCTACCCGGACGCGCGCGCCCTCCAGCACCTGCACACCGCCGGCAACTCGAGCCCCCTCACCGACGGCGCGGCCGCGGTGCTGCTCGCCTCGGAGGACTACGCGCGTGCCCACGGCCTGCGCCCGCGCGCCCACGTGCGCGCCATCGCCACGGCGGGCGCCGAGCCCCTGCTCATGCTCACCGCGCCCGCCCCCGCGAGCCGCCGCGCGCTGCAGCAGGCCGGCATGCAGGTGGGGGACATCGATCTCTGGGAGATCAACGAGGCCTTCAGCGCCGTGCCGCTGGAGACGATGCGCCGGCTGGGGCTGGACCCCGAGCGGGTGAACGTGAACGGCGGCGCCATCGCGCTCGGCCATCCGCTGGGCGCCACCGGCGCGATGCTGCTGGGCACCGTGCTCGACGAGCTGGAGCGCCGCGACCTCGCCACCGGCCTCGTCACCCTGTGCATCAGCGGCGGCCAGGCCGTCGCGATGATCGTCGAGCGCAGCTGAAAGACCGAAGCTGAGAACCTGAAACCCGCAGTCGCTGGAGTCACACCGTGAAGACGCAGGGCGTGCGCAGGACCGTCGAGCTGAGGCGGGTGGTGGTCACCGGGATGGGCCTGCTCACCCCCTGTGGCACGGGTGTGGAGAAGAGCTGGAGCGCGCTGGTGCAGGGCCGCAGCGGCGTGGGGCCCATCACCCTCTTCGACGCGAGCCGCCTGGACACGCGCATCGCCGGCGAGGTGCGCGACTTCACTCCCGAGGACTTCATCGAGAAGCGCGAGCTGCGGCGCATGGACCGCTTCGCGCAGCTCGCGGTCGCCGCGAGCGACCTCGCGATGGCGGACGCGAAGCTCACGGTGACGCCGCAGCTCGCCCCGCGCGCGGCCTGCATCATCGGCACGGGCATCGGCGGCATCGCGAGCCTGGAGGAGACGTACCGCAAGGCGCTGGAGAAGGGGCCGGACCGGGTGAGCCCCTTCTTCATCCTGCAGATGATCCCCAACATGGCCGCGGGCTACGTGTCCATGCGCCACGGCCTCAAGGGCCCGAGCTGGAGCCCGGCGAGCGCGTGCAGCACCAGCGCGCACGCGCTCGGCGAGGCGATGCGCGGCATCCAGCGCGGCGACTACGACGTGGCGCTCGCGGGCGGGGCGGAGGCGCCGGTGTGCCTCCTGGGCGTCGCGGGCTTCAACGCGATGAAGGCGCTCAGCACCCGCAACGAGGACCCCGCCGGCGCGAGCCGCCCCTTCGACCAGGACCGCGACGGCTTCGTCATCGCAGAAGGCTCAGGCGTGATGGTGCTCGAGTCGCTCGAGCACGCGCAGGCGCGCGGGGCGCGCATCTACGCGGAGCTCGTGGGCTACGGCGCCTCCTCGGACGCGAACCACCCCACCAGCCCCGCCCCCGCGCACGAGGGCGGGCAGCGCGCGATGCGGCTCGCGCTCGAGGACGCGGGACTGCGCCCCCAGGACATCGGCTACCTCAACGCGCACGGCACCGGCACGGACATCGGGGACGCGCTGGAGGCGGAGGCCATCGAGGCGGTGTTCGGCGAGCGCGGCGGCTCGCTCGCCGTCTCCTCGACCAAGAGCATGACGGGCCACATGAACGGCGCTGCGGGCGCGGCGGAGGCGATCATCAGCGTGCTCGCCCTCACCCGCGGCGTGCTCCCGCCGACGCTCAACCTCGAGAGGCAGGACCCGCGCGTGCGGCTGGACCTCGTCCCGCAGCGGGCGCGCGAGGTGCGCGTGGACGCGGTGATGAGCAACTCCTTCGGCTTCGGAGGCACCAACGCGTCGCTGGTGTTCGGGCGCGCCCCGCAGCTGTAAGGTGCGCCGCACCATGTCCGACACGCTCCAGACCCGCACCGAGGGTGGCGTCCTGCACGTCACCTTCAACCGTCCCGAGAAGAAGAACGCCTTCACGCACGCCATGTACACGCGCGGCGCGGAGGCGCTGGAGGCGGCCGCCACGGACGCGGCCGTGCGCGTGGTGCGGCTCGCGGGCGCGGGCGGCAGCTTCACCGCGGGCAACGACCTGGGCGACTTCCTCGAGAACCCGCCCACGGGCGAGGACAGCGCGGTGTTCCGCTTCCTGCGCGCCCTCATCGCGCTGGACAAGCCGGTGGTGGCGGGCGTGGAGGGCGCGGCGGTGGGCATCGGCACCACGATGCTCCTGCACTGCGACTACGTGGCCGCGAGCGAGAAGGCCCGCTTCGCCATGCCCTTCGTGAACCTGGGCCTCGTGCCCGAGGCGGCGAGCAGCCTGCTGCTGCCCCAGCTCGCGGGCGGCGTGCTGGCGAGCGAGCTGCTCATGTTCGGCGAGCCCTTCGACGCGGCGACGGCGCTGCGCGCGGGCATCGTGAACCGGGTGCTCGCCCCGGACGCGCTGGAGGCCCACGTGGCCGAGCGGGCCGCCGCGCTCGCGCAGAAGCCCGCCCAGGCGCTGCAGCTGACCAAGCGCCTGATGCGCGCCCCCCAGCGCGAGGCCGTGCAGGCCACCCTGCGCCGCGAAGGCGCCGAGTTCGTCCAGCGCCTCGGCTCGGACGAGGCGCGCGAGGCCTTCATGGCCTTCATGTCCCGCAAGAAGTAGTCCGCTTCCGGATTCTGTTCCCGCGCCGCGTTGCCCTCCGGTCCAACGGGAGGGTGCGCGCGCCGAGCATGCCCGCCCTGCAGCGCAGCGCTCTGTGTCGCAGTGCGTACAACGCGCTGCACACGGCGTGGGCCGGGGACATGTTTGGCGGGGGGCCTACCCTCGCGCTCGACGGTCGGGCGCGAACTTCCTCAGGCCCCGGGCAAGGAGGAGGCAATGTTCGACCGTTCCGAGATCCGGGAGGGGATGACGGTTCGCACCATCGACGGGCACAAGCTGGGGCACGTGCTGTCGGTGCGCGGCGAAGAGCTCATCGTGGAGAAGGGTCTCTTCCGTCACAAGGACTTCGCCGTCAGCTTGGAGGATGTGCGCGAGGTGGCCCACGGCGAGGTGTACCTGAGCCACGGCCCCGACAGCCTCTTCGCCGCGCCGAAGCCCATCGAGCCGCCCGAGAAGCACCACTAGGCGACCTCCGCCACACCCAGGGCGCTGGCAGAGGCCGTGCACTGCTCCCAGGCAGCACCCCACCTTCGCGGTGGGGTGCGTGTCCGCGTGGAGTCAGCCATGTCCAGCCCTCGACCCTTCCGCGGCCCCCGGGCCGCACCCCACCCCTCCTCTCCCCCGCGCTGCGGCCTCGCCGCCACGGGGGTCCCCCTGAGCGCCCTGCTGCTGCTGCTAGCCCTCCCGGCCCGCGCGCAGGACACCTGCCCCGAGGCTCCCGAGCACCCGGGCGCTCCCCTGCCCACCCGCGCCCTGAGCGAGCGCGTGCGCTGCCTCGAGGCGCAGGGGCGGCTGGAGGAGGTGGTGCCCCTGCTGCAGCGGCTCGCCGCGGCGCCGGCGGCCAGCGTGCGCGAGCGCGCCTACCTGCACCTGTACCGGCTCGGCCAGGAGGTGGCGCTGCCCGCCGAGGGCGAGGTGGGAGAGCTCACCCCCGCGCCCGGCTGCCCCCGCGGCCTGTGGGTGGACCGCTACGCCTGGACCGAGTCCGGGGTGGAGGGCAGCGGCGCGCTGCTCTTCGGCCTGGTGCCGGATGTGGATGCGGGCACCGACGTGGACGGGGAGCCCGCCCCGGTGGAGACGGGCCGCCCGGACGACAGGGTGAGCGAGGTGGGCGGGGCGCTGGACCTCCTGGTGAGCAGCACGGCGCGGCAGGGGCCGGCGGCGCAGGTGCGCGGCGAGGACACGCAGTGCACGGTGGTGGTGGCGGACGCGTGCAGCGGGCGGGTGGCGGTGGTGTGCGAGGACCGCAGCGGCCTGCCCCCGTCCGAGGAGGACGTGGCGCTGCCCTTCCCCCTGCCCCCGGAGCGCCTCGAGGTGAAGGAGTTCCTCCTCCCTTAGTCCGAGTGCGCCGCCCCCTTTTCCCTGAGAGGAAGGCGAGCCCCCGTCACGCCCCGGTCACGCCTCGGGGGGCATAAGCCCCGTCACGGTGTGCGTGGGGCGCGGGGGGCGCTCCGGCACGCCGGGTAACGGGGGGAGTCTTGAAGCTCAAGAAGGTGCTGACCTATGGCGCGGCCGTGCTCGCGCTCGGCCTGGGTGGCGGGCTGGCCGCGCTGCTGTCCATCTCGAGCCGTCCGGTGGAGGCGCCGCTGCCGCCCATCGTGGCGGACCGCTCCGCGGAGGGCGTGGCACGCGGCGCCGCCATCTTCCATGCGAGCTGCGAGGGCTGCCACCGCGGCGCGGACAGCACACGCGCCTCGGGTGCGCACCTGGTGGAGGTGCCCGCCTTCCTGGGCGCCTTCTACTCGGCGAACGTCACCTCGCACCCCACGGCGGGCATCGGCCGCGCGACGGACGCGCAGGTGGCGCGCACCATCCGCTACGGCGTGAACCGCCGCGACGCGCTGACGGTGATGCCGGCGCACGCGATGGGCGATGCGGACCTCGCGGCGCTGCTGGGCTTCCTGCGCTCGGAGGACCCGCTCTTCGCGCCGGACCCCACGCTGCAGCCGCCCAGCCGCTTGAGCTTCGTGGGCCGGCTCATCTTCGCGGTGAGCACGGGCGGCAAGGCGCCGGCGCTCCCGGCGAAGGGCATCCCGGTCCCGGCGAAGGCGAACACGGTGGAGTACGGGCACTACCTCGCGCACGCGGTGCTCGACTGCGCGGACTGCCACAGCCCGGGCTTCGACCCGGCCAAGGCGAACGGCCCGAAGGCGCTCACGGGCGGCTTCGAGTTCGTGGACTCCGCGAGCAAGCCGGTGTTCTCGCCCAACCTCACGCCGGACGGCGCCACGGGGATTGGCGAGTGGACGCTCGCGCACTTCAGCCGCGCGCTGAAGGACGGGGTGAAGCCGGACGGCAGCGCCATCCGCGGGCCCATGCCGCGCTTCCGCGGCTTCGACGACGTGGAGATCGCCGCCCTCTTCACCTACCTGCGCAGCCTGCCGAAGCAGCAGGGCGAGCACCCCGCGAGCCGCCCCGTGGAGGCCCCGCCGCGCACGCTGGACCCCGCGCAGCTCTACGCGCAGCTGGGCTGCCAGGGCTGCCATGCGCCCGGCGCGCGCAACCACGAGAACCTGGTGCGCGCGGCCCGCACGCACCCGCCCGAGCGCATCGCCGAGTGGATCCGCGAGCCGCAGCGCTTCCTGCCCGGCACCAGCATGCCCAGCTTCGGCAGCCGCATCGACCCGGAGCAGGCGCTGGTGCTCGCGCAGTGGCTGAAGCAGGAGCACGGGAGCGCGGCGCGCCCGTAGCGCGCACAGGCCTGCAATGAGGAAGAGCATGGAGAACAGCGCGGAGGTGGAGCGGGCGGTGCGCGCCGCCGTGCGCGAGGAGCTCGCCCCGGCCGTGCGCGAGCTGGTGCGCGCGCTGCGCAGGCTGGGGCAGGCGCCTGCGTCGGAGCCGCGCCGGCGGGGGCGCGCGCGGCAGGCCACGGCGGGCGAGACCGCGACGCAGCCGCGACCTCAGGCAGTGCCGCTCCCGGCGGCCGCGGCGAAGGCCCGCGCAGGCTCGCGGCCCGCGGCGTCCGCCGCCGTGCGCGGCCAGCGCAGCTGCTCCATCCGCGGCTGCGGCAGGCCGCGCTTCAGCGCCGGCTTCTGCGCGGGGCACTACGCCACCTGCGTGCAGCTCGAGCGCGAGGGGCGCAGGCCCAAGGCGTGGGTGGCCCACGCGCGCAGCGGCTCGCTGCCGGAGCTGAAGGAGCGCTAGCCGCAGCGCCCGGCCTCCCGCGCGAGCGGAGTGCGCCGCTGTGTCCAGTCGCCGGGGATTCCCGGGTCCACGGCCCTTGCCGCTTCCTTCCCCCGTGCCCAGGGTGGCCGCACTCGGGACGCGGGGGCGTGCGATGCGCGGGAGCCGGCTGTCGGTCGTGGTGCTGGGTGTGCTGCTCGGAGCAGCGTGTGGTCCGACGGCTGAGGGGCCCGAGGATCCCATCGTCGAGACGCCCCCTCCCGACGCCCCACCCGCGACGCCGCCAGCGCAGCCCCTTCCCCCGTCCAAACCTGAGACAGCCGAGCAGCCCGAGGCAGCCGCCCGCACCTGCGACCCGGCGAGGCTGGCGCTCTCGGTACGGGAGAGCTGTGAGCACCAGTTCGCGTGCGACTCCACGACGGGGAACTGGGTGGACACGGGGCGCGTGCGTGACGACGGAGCCCCCTGCCGCGTACGCGAGTGCCACGCGGGGACGTGCCGCGCGGGCGTCTGCGTGGATGCGCCCGTGCTCGATGGCACCGTGTGCCGCGACGCCGCCAACTGTCAGGGGCCCGCCACCTGCCGTGAGGGCGTGTGTGTGCCGCCGCCAGAGCGCCCCCTTCCTGGCAGCCTCGTGCAGGGCGGGTATTGGCACGCGGAGGCGGGGGCACACCGCGGCGCCGGCCGCTTCACGGTGCAGTCGGGCGGCTACAGCTGGTCGCAGTTCGACACCTTCTCCGCCGGGGACGACGCCGCTCGGATGGGCGCGACCTCCTACGACGCCTCCACCTTCGGACAGGGCCTCACGCTGCAGGAGCGCAGCCTCTTCTTCTCCCCGGGCGGAGACTGGCTCACCGTCGTCGATCCCGCGCAGCTCCTCGCGCAAGGGACCCAGTGGGTGGGCACGCTGCTAGGCCTCTCGCTCGAAGGCCGGGATGTCTCGTTCAAGCTCTCGGAGCCGGCCTCCCTCGGGGGAGACCGGGTCCTCTTTGCCGCGGAGAGCTCCAAGGGTGGCACCTGGCTGCTCGCGCTCGACGTGTCCGCCGAGGGCGTGAGCCTGGCGTGGCGCGAGCAGCTCCCGGGCTTCGCGCGCGGCAGTCCCATCGCGGATGCGCAGGGCAACGCCTACCTGCTCCTCACCCCTCCGGGTGCCTCCCGCACCGGGCCCGGCACGCTGCGCAGCGTTGACCGCTCGGGCGCACTGCGCTGGCAGCAGGACGCCACGACTGCGCCCGTGGCGGTGGCGGGCGAGGCACTCGTCCTCGAGGGCGGCGAGGTGCTCGCGCCGGAGACGGGCGCGCTGCGCTTCGTGCTGCGCGAGCCGGATGGCACCCGCGCCGCACCGACGGCCGGCACCTTCATCGACACCGCGAGCGGCCGCATCACCCGCGCGGTCCCTGGACGGCTCGAGCGCTTCGACCTGGGCAACGGACTGCTGCGGCGGCGCATCCCGGTGCCGGGCCCCGCCGTGAGCGAAGGCGTACTGCTCGAGGGCGGCGGCTGGGCCCAGGTGCGCACCGCGCGCTTCGACGCTCACATCAACGACTGGTACGGCTA
The DNA here is from genome assembly GCF_009659535.1 of Aggregicoccus sp. 17bor-14. NCBI lineage: Bacteria > Pseudomonadati > Myxococcota > Myxococcia > Myxococcales > Myxococcaceae > Aggregicoccus > Aggregicoccus sp. 17bor-14. Next base: position 447 of record NZ_VJZZ01000016.1, on the reverse strand, counting down.
CGAGTCCGGCCGCGCGGATGCGTGCGTGGACGTCGTCACGCCAGACGGAGAGCTGCTGTCCTACGACCTTCCGGTGAGCGATGACTCTTTCTATTACTGCTACGTGAAGGCCGCCTCGTTCACGGATGGCACGGTGCTGCTGGAGTGGAACGCGGGCGCGGACTTCGTGAACCTGTGGCGCTTCTCCGTGCCGGGGCTCGTGCCGCTGCGCAGCGGGTGGAGCTCCGTGCACGGGAACACCGCCTGGCAGCGCGCGCCGGCGGAGGTGGAGCCGGGGATGCCCTAGTCGGCGGCCCCCTTCCCTCACCCCGTCCCTCTCCCCCTGGGCAGGGCAAACGCATCTCGCGGGAGGTAATAACAAGCGGTTAGCTGTTGGCGGGGGATGGGAAAAGAAGCAGCCGGCCAGCTTGTCGTCCGTCTCATCCTCCGCCACTTCGCGGGCCTCAG